>PLEM01000220.1 GCA_003137035.1 Bryobacterales bacterium
CGCCGCTCACCACCAGCGCCAGCGCCGGGTATTCCACCGGCTCACCGGTCTGCCGCGCTTGCGAGATCACCGCGTGGATGTGGCCCTCGATGTGGTTCACGCCGATCAGCGGCAGGCCGCGCGCGAAGCACAGCGCCTTCGCGTAGGTCATGCCCACCAGCAGCGCGCCCGCCAGGCCCGGTCCCTCCGTCACCGCGATGGCAGCGAGGCCCTCGTAGCCGGTCGCCGCCTGCTCTAGCGCCGCCCCCACCACCGGCACGATGGCCCGCAGATGCTCCCGTGAGGCCAGCTCCGGCACCACGCCGCCATACTTGCCGTGCGTGTCCAGTTGCGACGCCACCACCGACGATAGGATCAGCGTCCCGTCCTCGACCACCGCCGCCGCCGTCTCGTCGCACGACGATTCGATCCCCAGTATCCGCACGCAGCGTTTTTCGTTATGCTGCTCAACAGGCATGAACCTCTCCGACTTCGATTATCCCTTGCCGCGGGAGTTGATCGCACAGCAGCCCCTGGAGGACCGGGCCGCCTCCCGCATGTTGGTTCTGTACCGCGAGGAGCAGCGTTGGGAAGACCGCGCCTTCCGTGAGTTCCCCCAATTCCTGCGACTCGGCGACTGCCTGGTTCTGAACGACTCGAAGGTCTTTCCGGCCCGGCTCTTCGGGCATCGCGCCGGTGTAAACGCTCTGCCCATCGGCAAAAAGAACCCCGCCCGCGGTTCGTATCTGCAAGGCGAAGTAGAAGTCTTCTTGGTGCGCCCCCTGCCGGGCGCCCCGTCCTCCTGGCAGGCGCTCGTGCACCCGGGCCGCAAGGTGCGCGTCGGCGAACGCATCCGGTTCGACGAGGAACTCGAAGCCGAGATCACCGCTCGCGGCACGTTCGGGGAGCGCACCCTGCGCTTCCACTACGCCGGCGACCTCTACGAGAAGTTCAACCGCATCGGTCATGTGCCGCTGCCGCCCTACATCCGGCGCGACGACGAACCCCTGGACCGCGAGCGCTACCAGACCGTCTTCGCCTCCCATCCCGGTTCCGTGGCCGCGCCGACAGCCGGTCTGCACTTCACGCCGGAAGTTCTGAGCCAGTGCCGCGCCGCCGGAGCCGAGATCGCCTCGGTAACGCTGCACGTAGGGTTGGGCACCTTCCAACCGGTCCGCACCGAGCGAGTCGAGGACCACCACCTTCATCCTGAGTTCTTCGAAATCGGCGAGCAGGAGGCCGCCAAACTCCGCGACGCGCGCCGCCTGGTCGCCGTGGGCACCACCAGCGTGCGCACGCTGGAAAGCGCCGCCCGCGGTCAGGGGCTGGTCGCGTCGAGCGGCGACACGGACCTCTACATCTACCCCGGCTTCCGCTTCGAGGCCACCGGAGCCATGCTCACCAACTTCCACCTCCCNNCTACCGCTTCTACTCCTACGGCGACTGCATGTTGATTCTGTAGGTTCCTGTGGTATCTTCATTAGTCAACTATGTCCAAAGAACACAAAGAGCCAAAGTCTACTCCGTCCCCGGTCATCGCCGACGGCAGGACGCTGGGGGTGATCGGCGCGGGTGTGATGGGCCAGACCCTCATCAAGGGTCTGCTGGCCAGCGGGTTGATCGAGCGTGAGCGCATCTGGGCGGGCGACAAGAACGCCGCCACCTGCGAGACCGCCAGGAAGGCCTTGGAGGTTTCGGTTCAGGTCGATTTTCACGCCCGCGTACCCACCGCGGATCTGATTCTCATCTGCGTGAAGCCGGCCGACGCCGCGGCAGCCCTGGCTTCCCTGAAGAGCGGGGGACTGCGCCCCGATACGTTGCTGATCTCGATCCTGGCCGGCGCCTCGACCGAGCGGCTGGAATCGTTGCTGGGCGCCGACAATCCCGTGGTGCGCGCCATGCCCAACACACCCGCTATCGTCGGCGAAGGCATGACCGTCATTTGCCGGGGCACGCGCGCCACCGCCGACCACCTGGCCCGCGCGCGGCACATCTTCGAGGCGGTGGGCAAGTGCCTCCCCGTGGATGAGGTGCACTTCAACGCCGTCACGGCTCTGAGCGGCAGCGGCCCCGCCTACCAGTACCTGATCATGGAGGCGCTGGCCGACGCCGGAGTTCGCGTCGGCCTGCCCCGCCACCTTGCACTCACCCTGGTCTCCCAAACCGCCCTCGGCGCGGCCAGAATGGTCCAGGCCACCGGCCGCCATCCCGCGGCGCTCCGCGACGATGTCACTACCCCCGCCGGCTGCACCATCGGTGGTTTGCTCATGCTTGAGGATGGAAGAATCCGCTCGGTGCTCGCGCGCGCCGTCGAGGAAGCCGCCCGGATCGCGGCCAACCTCGGCCCCCCCGCCGCCAAGCCCCCGGAACCTCCAGCACCCCACCGTGCCGGCCATTGAGCTGCATCGATGCGGATCGGTGGCGGGGTCTGAGGATCAGACGCGTTTGATGAGGAAAGCCGCGGCCTCGCGGTGAATGCGGTCCTGCTCGTCGGCCGGGATATTACCGATGCCGTGCGCGCCATCCGGTACAGTGACGAAGCGGTGCTCTACTCCGGCCTCGCGCAGACGATTTGCCATGAGCTTCGATTGCTCGTAAGGAACATCGGTATCGGCGGTCCCATGCACGAGCATCGTGGGCGGGTACGCCCGCGTGATGCTGCGGATGGGACAATACTGCGCAAACCAGCGGTCTTCCGTATCGGGATCGTGGCCGGCGACCTCTAGCGGCAGGCGGCCCTGCTGCCGGCAATAGAGGTAGAACCGTCCCCGAGCGCTGTCAGCCGGAGGCTCGGAGATGGGCGTGCTGCCGACGGCGGAAAGTGCGTCCGCGCGCGTGACTTCGGGTTGCTGGAGATAGAACGGATCCGGACGTGACAACCACGGCCCAACGATATCGCCGTAGCCCCAGTAGGAAACCAGCGCTTTCGGCCGGGGATTCACCGAGAAGCCGGCCATGAGAGCGAGATAGCCGCCGGCCGAACTGCCGCAAACAGCGAGGCGATCCGGTTGTAAGTGTAGTGCGGACGCATTCGCGCGAATCCAGCCGCATGCGTCCTGCACGTCTTCGACGATGCCGGGCAACTTGGTTTCGGGCGCGAGGCGGTAATCGATAGACACCACGGCGAAGCCGGCCTCCAGCAGCGCGCGGAGCACCCGGGCATCGGGGGACAGCTTGCGGGTCCCCATGATGAGCGCGCCGCCGTGAATCCAGACCGCCACCGGCTTCGAGCCGCCTCCCGGGCCGCGGAATATGTCAGCCTTGATCTCGCATCCACCAGCCGTCTTGTACACAGCGGTTCTGGGTTCGTCGGGGGCCGCTCGCAGCAGCGCGGCCGTAGAGGCTGAGAACAAGAAGGTCCTGCGGCGCATGAGCCCGAATGTACCACAACCGGGTTAGACCAACCGGGCGGATCGCCTGGTCCGTAATCCGTCCGCTGTGCGTTGCGCATCGGATCCGGCTTCAGCCGAGCCGCGACCGCGAGGGAGCGGGGGCGCGCTATCCCCCTAAGCCTCAGCCGGATAGCTTATAATGTAAGAACTGCCGAGTCGTGGTAGTGTGCCGGTTCCCACCGCACGCCTGAAGTTTGGGCCCCGATCATGTTCGAGAACTTATCCGACAAGTTGCAGCGCGTCTTCAAGACCTTGCGCGGCGAAGGCAAGCTCACCGCCGCCAACATGGAGACCGCTCTGCGCGAGATCCGGGTGGCCCTGCTGGAGGCCGACGTCCACTTCCGCGTGGTCAAGCAGCTCGTCGAGAACATCCGGCAGAAGGCCATGGGCGAGGAGGTNNAGACCACCACCACCGGCAAGCTCTCCCGCTGGCTTTCGAAGAATGGCCACAGCCCGCTGATGGTCTCCGTGGACGTCTACCGCCCTGCGGCGCGGCAACAGTTGAGCGTGATCGGCCGCGACATCAAGATGCCGGTCTACGCCGGCGCGCCCGAGGAAACCACTCCGGCCGAGCTGGGTAGGGCGGCGAGGCGGGAAGCCGCCAACACCGGCCGCGNNGCGTCATCCTCACCAAGATGGACGGCGACGCGCGCGGAGGCGCGGCCCTCTCCATCCGCACCGTCACCAACCAGCCGCTCAAGTTCGTGGGCATCGGCGAAAAGTTCGACGCCTTCGAGCCGTTCCACCCGGACCGCGTGGCCTCGCGCATCCTGGGCATGGGCGACGTGCTCTCGATCATCGAGAAGGTCGGGGAGCAGATCGACCAGAAACAAGCCGAGGAGATGCAGCGCAAGCTCATCGAGAACGAGTTTACGCTGGAGGATTTCCGCGACCAGCTTCGCCAGCTCCGCAAGCTCGGCCCGCTGGAATCCATCCTGGGGATGATGCCGCAGGTCGGGCTCCTCAAGGACCTCAAGAACGTAAAAGTGGATGAGAAAGAAATCACGCGCGTGGTGGCGATCATCGACTCGATGACGCTGCGCGAGCGCGCGAACCACATGCTCATCAACGGGGCCCGGCGGCGGCGGATCGCCCGCGGCAGCGGGACCACGGTGCAGGAAGTCAACCAGTTATTGAAGCAGTACACGCAGATGCGGAAAATGATGAAGGGTCTCTCCGGCGGGTTCCTGGGAAGGAAGCTGGGCAAGATGAAGCTGCCCGACCTCCTGGGACAGCGGCAGTGACCGGGAGTGGAACGGGATTAACCTATGCTGATGATTCGTTTGGCGCGATTTGGCGCGAAGAAGAAGCCGTCCTACCGCGTGGTGGTGATCGAGAAGGTTCGGGCGCGGAATAGCAGCTCGGTTGAGGTAGTGGGCTACTACTGCCCGGTAAGCCATCCAGCCACGGTGAAGCTGGAGCACGAGCGCATTGCCCACTGGCTGAAGCAGGGGGCGCGGCCCTCGGAAACCGTAGCGCGGCTGATAGCGAACAACCCGGCCCCGGCCGAAGCGCCGGTCGTGTAAACTCTCGGCTGCGCGTGCTTTAGGCGATTCCGGACGGCGCGATCCCTGTATTTGCAGTGGTATCATCGAGTCATCGAGGAGGCTTTGGGATGGCAGGCATGAAAGAACTCGTTGAGGATATCGCGAAAGCTCTGGTAGACATCCCAGACCAAGTTGTCGTCCGGGAAGTTCAGGGCGAGCAGGTTACCGTGTTGGAACTCCGGGTTGCCCCCAGCGACTTGGGAAAGGTGATCGGTAAACAGGGACGAACGGCACGGTCGGTTCGGACGATTTTAGGAGCCGCTGGGATGAAACTCAACCGGCGGTTTACACTGGAGATTCTGGAGTAGGCTTCTGGATTCGCGAAGTTCCCAGGCGGAAGGGCAGTGGGTGGCTCTCGCCGTGCTTGCCCGGGTCTGGGGCAGGCGCGGGGAGCTGTTCGCGGTCTCGCTGAGCGGCGGGCCGGAGCGCTTCCAGGATCTGCGGGAAGTCTACCTGCTCGGCGCGGTGGGCGCGGAACGGCCGATAGAGATCGAGTCGGTTCGGGAGTACCGGGGCGGATTGATTTTCAAGTTCCGGGGGGTCGACTCCATCGAGGAGGCCGAGCCTTTGCAGCGCGCCGAGGTGCGCATCCCACGGGAAGCGCGCCGCCAGCTCCCGCCGGACGAGTATTTTCAGTCCGACCTGGTGGGCTGCGAGGTCTTCGAGCGGGAAAGCCGGGAGCGGTTGGGAGTGGTAACAGCGTGCCGGGAATACGGCGGCCCGCTGCTGTTGGAAGTGGAACGGCAGGGCGAGCCGCTGCTGATCCCGTTCGCGCGTTCGATTTGCGTCGAGATCGACGTCGCGGGCCGGCGCATCGTGGTGGACTTGCCGGAAGGTTTGAAGGAGTTGCCATGAGGTTCGAGGTGCTCACGATCTTCCCGGAGTTTTTTCGGGGGCCGTTCGAGCACGGCGTAGTGGCCCGGGCGCGCGATGCGGGCGTTCTGGACATCCGGGTCCACGACCTGCGCAACTGGACTTCGGACCGCCACCGGACCGTGGACGACCGCCCCTTCGGGGGCGGGGAAGGAATGCTGTTGAAGCCGGCTCCGGTATTTGAAGCGGTGGAATCGATCTGGCCCGAACGGCAACCGGACCAGCGGGTAGCGCTGCTTTCGGCGCAGGGCCGGTTATTCGATCAGGGAACGGCGCGCCGGTACGCGGCGCTGAGCGGCCTGCTGTTGATCTGCGGCCGCTACGAAGGTGTGGACGAGCGCGTCGCCGAGCACCTCGCCGATGAGGAGGTGTCCATCGGCGATTACGTGCTGAGCGGCGGGGAATTGGCCGCGGCGGTGGTGATCGACGCCGTTGCCAGGCTGTTGCCGGGCGTGCTCGGCAACCAGGCGTCGGCGGTGAACGAGTCGTTCAGCGGGATCGAAGAGGAGGGCCTCACGGAGGCGGGCCTCTTGGACTGCCCGCAGTACACCCGGCCAGCGGAGTTTCGGGGCTGGAACGTGCCCGAGGTGCTATTGAGCGGGCACCATGAGGAAATTCGCCGCTGGCGCAAGCGCGCAGCGATCGAGAAGACGCGGCGGCTGCGTCCGGACCTGGTGGCGCGAGAGTCGTCCGAACGGGAATTGGTGGGACAGGAAGCTGTGACAGAATCCGGGGACACTCCGGGCTGGGTTCGGCAGAGCGGTGAGGCGCCGCCCCATGCAGGCGTGTCCCCAGGATTCCGCCACAGATTACAGGAAGCGGGAAAGCACAATGAATAATACGTTATTGATTAAATACGCCAGCAAGAACAAGCGCGAGAAGGTGCCGGAGTTCCGCTCGGGCGACACCGTGCGGGTGCATGTCAAGATCAAGGAGGGCGAGAAGGAACGGTTGCAGGCCTTCGAAGGCGTCGTGATNNGGGCGTCGAGCGCATCTTCCCGCTGCACGCCCCCGTGGTGGACCACATCGACGTGGTGCGCACCGGCAAGGTCCGCCGCGCCAAGCTATATTATTTGCGCGGACTGAAGGGCAAGGCGGCGCGGCTCAAAGAGCGCGAGTGAAACTTGCCGGCTCGGCGAAAGCGACAATTCCGGTGTGTGGGCGCCATGGAGCGCGAGGCGCGCGCCGCGGGCTTCGCGCGCGTGGCGGGCGCCGATGAGGCCGGGCGCGGATCGCTGTTCGGCCCGGTATTCGCTGCCGCCGTCATCCTCTCCCCGGACCGCCCCATCAAGGGCCTGCGCGACAGCAAGCTGCTCTCCGCGGGCCGGAGGGAAGAGCTTGCCGCCGTCATCGTCGAGCGGGCGGTGGCCTGGGCCGTGTCGTCCGTCGAGGCCGCCCTCATCGATCGCATCAATATCTACAATGCCTCCGGTCTGGCCATGAAGCAGGCTCTCGAACAACTCGAACCGGCTCCGGACTACGCGCTGGTGGACGGCATGCGCTTGGACATCCTGCTGCCCCACCAGCGGGTGATCCACGGCGATGCCCGCTGCCAGGCCATCGCGGCCGCCTCTATCCTCGCCAAAGTGCGCCGGGACGAGTGCATTCGGCAGTGGGACCAGGTGTTCCCGCGGTACGGTCTGGCCCGACACAAGGGTTACGGCACCCCGGACCATTTGAAGGCGCTGGTGGTCCACGGCCCCACCCCCCAGCACCGCTTCAGTTTCGAGCCGGTGCACGACGCGCGCTCCGGGTTCCTCTGGGAGGCGGTCGAGGGGTCATGACAACCCCGCAGAACCCCGGCCCGGTCGAGGACGCAGCCACCGAGGGAGAGCGCCCGCACCGCTGGATTCATAAAGTCGGCGCGGTGCTCTTTGCCTTCTTTTGCTTCGAAGTCGGGGCCTTCCTCCTGCTGTTCCCGTGGACCGATGCCTGGCATCGAAGCTACTTCTCCGGGCTCACGCCGGGCTGGTACGAGCTCTGGGTCAGCCCCTATTTCCGCGGCGCCATCAGCGGGCTCGGCGTCGTGGACATCGGCATCGCCGTTCTCGAGGTGTTCCGCCTGCGACGCTTCTCCAGGGCCGCCGAGCCGCCGCCTTCGATACAATAGTGAAGTACCCCACGATTGAGGACAGCATTGGACCCAACCGAATCGGTCGTCATCGAACCGGCTCCGCAACCTGAGGCGTCCACTAGAAGCGATCCGCCGCGCGGTGCCATCGCCGAATGGACGGTCACGGTCCTGCTCCTGCTGTTCGGGACGACCACGCTGCTGCAGGCCTTCGTCATCCCTACCGGTTCGATGGAAGACACGCTGCTCATCGGCGACCATCTGCTGGTCGACAAGCTCAGTTTTGCGCCGGCGGATTCCTTCGCCCAACACCTGCTGCCGTACGACGAGGTCCGGCGCGGCGACATCATCGTGTTCCGCTTTCCGGGCGACATCCGGGAGAACTACGTCAAGCGCGTGATCGGCATTCCCGGCGACCGCCTGCGCATCGTCCAGAAGCAGCTCTACCTCAACGGCCACCCGGTCCACGAGCCGTACGTGTCCCACAAGTCGCCCGTGTTCGACTGGTACCGCGACTACTTTCCGGGCGAGCCCAACGTGACGCTGAGCGACGCGGCTCTGCAAATGCTCGCGGGCTGCGTGGTCAAAGGCGAGTTGCTGGTGCCGGACGGCCACTACTTCGTCATGGGCGACAACCGCGACAACTCGCTGGACAGCAGGTACTGGGGTTTCGTGCCGCGCGGCAACATCATTGGGAAGCCGCTCCTGATTTTCTGGTCCTACGACGCCCCCACCGATCGGCTGGCCGATCCCAACATCGTCAGCGGCGCCCACCTCAAGGACCTGGCGCTGAACTTCTTCTCGAAGACCCGCTGGAGGCGCACCTTCCATTTTATCCGCGGTTATCCGCTGAAGTAGCGGGGAGCCCACTACCGCACCGCCACCTGCACGGTGTTACTGTCGACTCCGTTGATCGTGAGAACCAGCGACTGCAAACCGGCGGGGGTGTCCGCGGGCGCCACGATGTTCACCTGATACAAGCCGACGAACTGCGGAGCGGCGCCCGAGTAAGTCACCTCGGCGGATCGGCCCGCGATGCGCACTTGCGGTTGGAACACCGTGTTGGGCGGGGGCGCGGGGGGAGCGTTGCCTGTCGCAACCGGCGGGTCCATGATGCCGAGGCCGGTGCAGTAGATGGCCAGCGCCTCGCCCGCGTGGGCGGGAGACGCGTCGTTCACGGGGCTGAGGTCGCCGGCGTGGAGGATCGCGGCGGGGCCTGTGCCTTGGGCGTTCCGGGTGAAGATGCCCGGCCCGGCGGGGGCGACCGCCACGGTCAGACTGGCGCTTTGATCCCAACGCGCGACTGAGACCGTGACGTTTCCGGGCGTAACCTCGAAGGGCACCTGCGCGTTGATCTGGTCCGGAGAAACGTAGAGCAGCGGCGCGGGAAACCCGTTGAAGCTCACGCGCGCGCCAACAAGAGTGTTGGGGAGCGGAATTCTGCCGGGCGCTGCGACATCGGACGCGAGATCCGCGCCGAACAGCGCGACCAGGCTGCCCGGTGCGACGGCTTCGGGGCGGTAACTGGCGGCGCCGACGACGGACCGCAATACCGGCGTGGGCGCCTGCGCGTTGGTGTCGATCTTGGTGATGAAAGCGTCAAGCGGACCGTTCAGCACCGGCTGGAACGCGTTGAGAGTAGGGAAGTCCGGGGAAGAGGTGACTCCCGCCAGGTACAACCCGCCGCTGTCATCGGTCGTGAGGGCGACGACCCCATCGTTGCTGCCGCCCCCGAAGCAACTCGAGAACACGGTGCGGCCGGCGGGATCGAGTTTCGTGATCCGCCACGGGAAGGATAGCCAATAGTTCGGTGCTATGTAACAACTCCCCCACACGTAGGCATTGCCAGCCCGGTCCACGGTGAAGGTCGAGCCTATAGAACTCCACGGGATGGAGTACACCCAGGCGGGCGCGAGTGGATCGAGACTCGAAAGCGCTGCCCCGGCTATTACATGCGCCCGGTTGGCCGCGTCCACCACGAGCGCCCACGCGGGGTAGTCCAGATACGTGGAGGAGAGCATCGCGGATCCGTCGCCAGCCAGCACGGCGAGAAAACCGGCGGAATATCGGACTTTGCGCGGCTGCAAGGGATTCATAAGCGGGAAATCGGGAGAATATGTGGATCCCCCGACATAAACCCGGCCCGCCCGATCCACCGCGATCGCCCAGCCAGAGTCATAGAAACTTCCGCCGAGGGGCGTCGAGAACAGCAAAGCCGAGCCCGCGGCATCGATCTTGGCGACGAATGCCAGCGCCGCTGCGTACGACCGCGTGCCAGGCAAGGGTGCGAACAGAGCGCCGGAGGAAGGATCGATGGCTAGGGTAGGGCTTTGATACGGCATCTGGCGCACAACGGGCGCCCAGGTTGCAGCCCCATCGGTGCTCACCGATATCCCGTCCCACGCCGTGGTAAACAATTCCGAGGGCGCCAACGGGTTTAAAACCAGGCCGGTGACTTCACCCAGAAGCAAGCCGCCCACCATGGGTTGCCAGGTCGCGCCCCCGTCGGTGCTCTTGTGGACCAGGTTCGGCCGGCCCGTGCCTGCGGCGTAGAGGATGTACGGAGAAACAGGATCGATAGCCAGCGCCCGGATGACCGCATTCGATGTGATGCCGTAGTTCGAGGGCGTCCAGGTGGCGCCGGCGTCGGTGCTCTTGTAGATCGTGTTCCCGCCCGCGGCGTAGACCGTCGCAGTCGTCCGCGGGTCTATCGCAACCACCGCGGCGGAGACGCTCGTCGCAGTCCAACTGGCGCCGCTGTCCTTACTCTTGTAGACGGGTCCCGCCAAAGTCGCCACATACAGTGCGGAAGGATTCCTCGGGTCGATGGCGATGCTCATGACGGCCATGGCTTGGCCCGCCTGCACCCACGTGTCGCCGCGGTCCGCGCTCTTGAAAACGCCAGCTCGAGTGCCCAGGTAGATCGTGGATGGGGTGACGGGATCGATGGCCAGGGCGGCGGGATATCCGGCGTAGGGGGACGCACCAGGCAAGGCGGTGGCCGAAGTCGTCCAGGTCCGGCCGCCGTCGGCGCTCCTCTGGAAGAGGGACTGCGATCCCGTGATCGAGTACCTGGCCCAATCGTAGGTTACGGCGTAGAGATTCAGGGGCGACTTGGGGTCCACCGCGAACGCCACAATGTCGGGCAACTGGGAGGGCACGGCGCCTAGCGGCTGCCAAGTGGCGCCACGGTCCGTGCTCCGGTAAATGCTCGCGGGCGGAACGTACTGCTGGAGCGGCTTCACGACGGGCAGGTTCGCGTTCGCGACGCCGGTCAGCCAAACGCTGCCGTCGGAGTCCACTGCAAGGTCGGTCACCCCGGAGTACCCATCGGGCAGGGGAGTCGAGTAGAGAAGGCGGGAGCCGTCGGGGCTGAGCTTGGCCAGGAAATACCGCAGGGGAGCATCGGGCTGTATCGGGTTCTGGAAGAGCGGGTTCACGACGGGAAAATCGTAGGAGACGGTGCTGAGGAGGATGACCACACTGCCCTGCTGGTCCACCGCGATCCGGATTGGGCCGTCGGTGTAGGTGCCTCCCAGGTAGGTGGCGTAAACCAGCGCGGCGCCCGCGGGATTCAGCTTGGCGATGAATATGTCCGGGCAGGCGTACGGGGAGTCTGCCCCACAGGGCCCCACAGCCACATGTGGTTGAAAGGCTCCGGGGGTCACCGGGAAATCGGCTGAGTTGGTTTGGCCGGCGACGTAGGCGTTTCCCTGCCGGTCGACCGCGATGGTCCGGGCCCCGTCGATGGATCCGCTTCCGCCGAGGTAGGTGGAGTACACGAAGACGGGATCGATGACCAGCGGGCGCGTGCGGTCGTAGGAACCGGTGCGAAAGACGACGCGGCGGCCGCGGAGCTGGTAGGCGCAGGCGACCTCGCGCCGTGCGCCGTCGATGGTCTGGTAGGCGAGCGGCTTACGCAGATGAAGCGGGCCGAGGACGAGATCGCCATTGCCGCCCACCGACAGGTTCTTCGATCCTTCGATCTCGAGGCGGATGGTGCGCGGATCGGCGCCGGGGGCCACGGTGAAATCGTATTCCAGTTGGCGTTCGTTGCCGTAATAGACCAGGTCGATGCCGGGGTAGACGGAATGGTAGAGGACGCGGCCGTAGGTCTGCACGTTGGTGCGCCAACGGGAGGGGTCGCGGCCGATGAGGTAGTGGACCGGCCAGAGGGGCTGGGCTCCTTCGATCCGGGGCGAAGGGGCGGCGCCGAAGAGCGTCATGCGGATGGCGTTGATCTCGGCCGTGTTCGAGGACAGCAGGACCCGGTAGCCCGGGCCTTGTGCGACGAAGCGCGCTTCCTGTGGGGCTTGGCCGAGGTTTTCGGCGAAGCTGAGCGGGAGCGTGCCGTAGGTCGGCGGTTGCGCTGCGCCGGCGGCCAGCGCGATGGCGAGACACGAAAAAAGGATGCGGGCGGTCATGGCCCCACGTGGAGCGTTCCGGCCACGGTCAGGCTTGCCATGGCGGAGGAGTTGCCGAGATAGACGGTATAGTCGCCGGGTGCGGTCTGCCAACTGTTGGAGCCGACATCCCAATAGCCCATGGGATGCGAAGAATCGTTCTGGTCGACCCGCACCGTGATGTGCTGCAGCGCGCCCGGTTGCAGGAACACCTTCTGCCAGCCGACCAGGCGGCGGGGCGGTTCGCCTGTGCTGGCCGGCAGGCCCAGGTAGACCTGGGCGACTTCGGCGCCGGCCACCGTTCCGGTGTTCTGGAGGTCGAAGGTCACCTGGAAGTTCGGGTTGCCCGGCCTGAGATTGTTGACGAGTGTTGCATTCGAAAGCGAGAAGGTGGTATAGGACAGCCCGAAGCCGAAGGGGAAGAGGGGCTCGAGGCCCTTGTCGTCGAACCAGCGGTAGCCGTGGTAGTGGTCGTACTTGACCTTGAGTTCCTTGTTCTCGAACTTGAAGAGCTGGTCCTCGGTACGCGGGAAGACGATGGGCAGCCGACCAGACGGGTTGATCTTTCCGAAGAGGATTTCCGCCACCGCGTT
>PLEM01000093.1 GCA_003137035.1 Bryobacterales bacterium
TTCGGGTGCGACATCTGCCAGGACGTCTGCCCCTGGAACCGTAAGACTCCCCCGGCTTCCGGACCAGCTCCGACGCTGGAACAACTCGCCGCCCTCACCGAACGCGAGTTCCACGAAATGTTCCAAGGGACCCCGGTGCTCCGGGCCGGCTACCAGGGCTTCCACCGCAACGCCGCCCTCGCCCTCTTCAACACCAGCGCCTTACAATAGAAAGCGGAATGCGCGCAGCACTCTACCTGGTCCTGTGCGGGGCCGCCGCTCTGGCGCAGGATGCCCCTGTCTCGAAAGGCTTCGAGTATTTCTACAACCTTCAGTACGACGACTCGATCGCCGAGTTCGGCAGGCTGGTGGCCCAGCAGCCCAACGTCCCCGACGGCTACAACCACCTGGCCCAAGCCATCCTCTATCGCGACATGTTTCGCGCCGGCGCCCTGGAGAGCGAACTGGTCACCGGGGGCAATCCCTTCCTGCGCCGGCAGAAGGTCGACGCCAGCCCCGCGGACCAGCGCAGGTTCGACCAGGCGATCGATCACGCCATGGAACTCGCCCAGGCGCGCCTCAAACGCAACCCCCGCGACACCGGGGCGCTGTACGCTCTGGGTGTCTCCTACGGTCTCCGGGCCAACTACAACTTCCTGGTGCGCAAAGCCTGGCGCGACTCGCTCCGCGACGCCACCTCGGCCCGAAAGTGCCACAGCCGAATCACCGACATCGACCCCGGCTTCATCGACGCGCGACTGGTCCAGGGCCTGCACGATTACATCGTCGGCAGCCTCCCCGTGTACTGGCGGCTGGTCGGCTTCCTCATCGGCTTCCATGGCAACAAAGACGAGGGCATCCGCACGCTCGAAATGGTTGCCCAAAAGGGCAAGGTGAACCGCATCGACGCCCAGATCCTGCTGTGTGCCGTGTACCGCCGCGAGCGCCGTCCGCAGAGCGCCGTGCCCATACTCCAGGACCTCGTCCGCCGCTTCCCGCGCAACTACCTGCTGCCCATGGAACTGGCCCAGATGTATAGCGACCTGGGGGACAAGGAAAAAGCCCTCGCGCCGCTGCGCCGCCTCGAAGAACTCAAGCGCTCGGGTGCCAATGGCTACGCCCCACTGCGGGTCGAGAGGGTACTCTTCGCCGAGGGCACTATCGAGTTCTGGTACAACGATCTCGACCGGGCCCTGGCGAACATGAAGCGAGCCGCCGCCGCGGCCGAGGAACTCGACCTCAATGCGGGAGTCATGGCCTGGATGCGCCTGGGCCAGATCTACGATCTCGAGGGACAGCGCGCGTTGGCTGTCGACGCCTATCGCCACGCCGTGGCGTTCGCGCCCGATTCCGATGCCGCCAGGGAATCGCGGCAGTATCTCGCCACGCCGTACCGCCGCAAGCAGAGGGGCTAGCCGCGGCCGCTATTCGTCGATGGTTACTTTCACCGGCTGTTCGATCAGCTTGGGCTCTTTCCCCCTGGTGAGAACCATCAGAGCCAGCCGGCCGGGCTTGGCCTTGGCGGGAATCTTGAACTTGATCGTGGTGGCGTCCTGCCCCTCAATGTTCACTTCGATGTCGTTGGTCCCGTCCGTCAGATACAGCTTGGCTACGCTGGCCTTATCCAGATTCTCGCCCGTCACCGTCACCAAGTCCCCGGCTTTTCCGTTCCCCGGTGCTATGCCCTTCATCTGTGGCATCGGGGCTTGGGCGTGGAGACAAACCGAGAAAATGAAGACGGCAAGAAGGACGGGCGCTACACAAGACAATCTCATCTCCAATACGGCCTCCATGAAAGATGCTATTCCCGATCGGGGATGAATGCAAGCGTCTTCACGACGCGGATGAATGGCACGGCCGCCGCACCCGCAGCCGGGCTAAGCTTCCAGTTCGCTGTGGAAGCCCTTGTGAATGGCGTACAGGGCCAGTTCCAGGCGGTCCGACACGCCCAGCTTGTCGAAAATGTTGTGCAGATGGTTCTTGACCGTCTGCTCGCTGATGAAGATCTTTTCCGCGATCTCCTTGTTCTTGAAGCCTTGGGCCACCAGCGCCACAATCTCGCGCTCGCGCTGGCTTAGCGGGCTGCGCTCGCGCCCCTTGCGCTCCGCGCCACCCATCCGGCTCGGCGAGGCGAACTGGCGCATTACCGCCGCGGTGGTGTGCGAGTCCAGCCAGATCTCGCCCGCGTACACCTTCCGGATGCTCTTGTACAGGAGCTCGGTGGCGGTCTGCTTCAGCACGATGCCCGAGCAGCCCAGCTTCATGGCCTGCACAAACTCGTTCTTGTCTTCCGACGCGGTGAGGATGATGATCCGGCTCCGGCAGCCCGAGTTCTTCAGGCTTTGCAGTACGCTCAACCCGTCCAGGCCAGGCATCCGCAAGTCCAGAAGCAATACGTCCGCTTCCTTCTCCCGCATGATCTCGAGCACTTCGTTTCCGTCTCGAGCCTCGCCCACCACTTCGAAGTCGTCTTCCAGGCTAAGCAGCTTGCGAAGACCGTCGCGGAAGATGGGATGGTCATCGGCGATGACGATCCGTATGAGCCCGGGAGTCGGGGCGCTCGCAAGCGGGCTCTCGTCCTGGAGCGTCGGAGATTCGTCCGTCATGGATTTGAGATGATTCTATTCCAATACTAGTACTAAGTCAACCGAAGTCACGTTTCCGAGTTCTCTCCCGTCGCAATTCTGGGGTCTGAGTACCGGAACTCTTCCCCCCAATGGTACCGCAGTTCCATTTTCGGAGCCCTTATTCCTGGTTGGGTTATAGTACGCACGTGCGCCGCCCCGATCAGCCGCCCCGGAGCGTATCCTGGGACCATGCCCCAGTCAGATCAGCCAGGCCGCCGCGGCTTTCTGGGCCGGGCCGCGGCGTTGGCGGGCGTCTCAGCCGCGCTGCCTTCGACCAGCCTTGCCCGGCCCCGCCGCGCCGAGTTCCAGTTGCCCATGTACGCCCGGGCGCAGGACTACAAATCGCTCAAGCAATCCAGCCACGACCCCACGGGAGGCAACGCCGACTTCTGGCGAATCGCGCCCGGCGGCACGCACGAAATATTCCACTCCGCGGGACCGGGCATCATCTCGCACCTCTGGTTCACCATCTCGGCCCAAAGCCCGAACCACCTCAAGGAGGTGGTGCTGCGGGCGTATTGGGAGGGCAACGCCAAGCCCAGCGTGGAGGTCCCCATCGGCGACTTCTTCGGCCTCAACCTCGGGCAGTATCAGATCTACGAATCGGCGTATCTGGCCTGCTCGCCCGGCCGCTCGCTGAACTGCTACTTCGCCATGCCCTTCCGCAAATCGGCGCGCCTCACCGTGACCAACGAGAGCGCTGGCCAGGTTGGGGCGTTCTACTCCAACGTCGACTACCTGCTCATCCCGTCGTTGCCCGAGGACGCGCTCTACTTCCACGCCCAATATCGCCAGGCGGCGCCCTGCGTGCCAACCGTGGGCGAGAAGCTCAACACAAGCGGCGCGAAGAACTACGTCTACCTGGAAACCCGGGGACGCGGCCACCTGATGGGGGTGACCCTGGGAGTGCTGCTCAACGCCGACGGCTGGATGGGCGAGGGCGACGACATGATCTTCGTCGACGACGAGACCGCTCCCGCGATCATCGGCACTGGCACGGAGGACTATTTCTTGGGGAGTTGGAACTTCGGCGGGCGCGATGGCGCCACGCCCTTTGCGCATCGTTACTACGGCGCCCCGCTGATCGACATGCCCGAGCGCGTTGGGGGCCGCTACTGCTGCTACCGCTGGCACGGCGACAATCCGGTGACCTTTACGCGCTACTTGCGGCACACCATGGAGCACGGCCACGCCAACGACCGCGGCGACAACTTCTTCTCGGTCGGCTACTGGTATCAGACCGAGCCCTACACGGATTCGCCGCCCCTGCCGCCGGCTGCCGACCGCATCCCGCGCATCAAGTCGAGTTGAGGCACAATAGGAGACGTTATGACATCACGGATTGCGGTTCTGGCCGCCTTGGGCGCGGCACTGGTACTGGCGGCCGACCCGCCGGGCTTTATGCACTGGCGGGCTGCGGATCTGAAGGGGCTCGAACAGAAGCTCGTGGGGAAGCTCGATCCGAAGTCGAAGGCGGCTTCCGAGCCGTTGGGCAAGTTCCCCAACCACCTGTTTACGCTCGCCCACCGCGAGGCCAGCGGAGAGGCTGAAATCCACGAGACTCAGGCCGACATTTTCGTGGTTCAGAGCGGCGAAGCGAAGCTCGTGATCGGCGGGAAGTTGACCGGCGCCAGGACCACCGTCCCCGGCGAGGTTCGCGGATCGTCCATCGAAGGCGGCCGCGAGATGAAGGTCGCGGTGGGCGACATTGTCCACATCCCGGCCAAGGTTCCGCACCAGTTGCTCGTCGAAGCCGGCGAGCAGTTCACCTACTTCGTGGTGAAAGTGGATACGCCCTGAACTGACTAGAGCACCGACGCAGGAACGGTCTCCTGCGCTGCCTGGTTCTTCCTATGCTCCTGCCTCTCGCGCTCGCCTGTGCGCCTGGCCGAGATTCCCAGGCGAACCAGGAGAACCGCGACCACCAGGCACAGGGCGAAACTGGCCAGGCGCAGGAACTGCCAGATCCCGGGAAGCGGGGCTGACGTCTCCTCCCCGGACAGAACCGGGGCCAACACGAAGAGGCTGCCCGGCAGGCCCAGGACGCCGAACAGGATCAAGGCCGTTCCCATCGCCTTTCGACTGGCGGGGTCCAGGCGGTCCGTCCGCAGACTCCAGGACACCAGGTAGGCGCCTCCGACCAGAGCCGCGAGTCCGATCAGGAACACCAGGGGCACGTCCGTTCCGCCCGTCCCGACCAGGTTGCGCGCCTCGTTGGCGAAATACGCCAGGCAGCCACCGCCCGTCGCCACCAGCGGAAAACCCAGGAGCGCCGCAACATTCCGCCTCCAGTCCTCCGTTTCCGGCTTCAGCACCAGCTCCGGGCACGCCGCCCGCAGATTCGTGGCGTCGTTGGCTGGCAGAATGATCCTGAAGACCCGTCGCATGCCATACAGCTTCAGCATCAGGCGCCGGCCGGGCTTGCCGCTGCACTCCAGTTTGATTGGCCCCGCCTTTCGGTCGAATATGAACAGTGGATCGCAATCCCGGGTCGCCTCGCCGATGGTCTTGCCGACCAGTTGCTGCGCCTTCGCCTTTCGACGAAAGTGCGCCACCATGATCCCGATGCCGCCCAACAAGGCAGCGGCGCCCGAATCGGCCTGATAGATCGCCACCTGGGATGCGGTCACCACGACATTCCAGAAATGCATGCTCCGAATCACGCCCTTCGGCTCGGTGAGTTCCGGCAGCACGAACTGGATGGGTTCACCGTGGTGCTCGGCGGGTGTTTCGGAGGGCGGCTCGAAGTCGCTGTCGAGCCTCAAACCGCAGCTCCCACATTCCACGTCGCTCTCGTTCATCCTGGCATTGCAGGCAGGGCACTGCATGGAGGTCACCTCCCGGAGTAACATACCCGTTTTCGCACCGCGGCGCAAGTTCAATCCGCGCGGTTAGCGCCAGAATAACTCAGCGTCGGACTTGCGCACGTAGTTCGCGTCGATCTCGGCGGGACTCTGGCTCAGGCCGGCGGCCAGGCGCGCTGCGGCGATCCTTGCGATCGCGCCCGCCAGCGCGCGGGGCGCCTCGCGCACTGGCGCGTGCTCGAACTGCGTGCCATCGAGCGCCGCGCGGAACGGCGCAAAGTCCTGGCAGACGAATTCCAGGTCGCCCTCCGGAAGCGTAGCCAGCCAAGCCGGGAAGGGCGTGACCACCTCGGGACTCGCGACCGCTAGCTCAGCCGTGTACACCGCGCCGTAAATCTGCCCGCGCCGTGCGTCCACCACCGCCGCCCTTAGCGCCGCCTCGCCGAACCAGGCCACCGCCTCCAGGTTCGACACCGCCACCACGCGCTTGCCCAGCGCCTCGGCCAGCCCTTTCACAGCCGCCAGACCAACACGCACCCCGGTGAACGAGCCGGGCCCCGCCGCCGCCGCAAAACAGTCGATCTCCTCCAGTTTCCACCCGCTCCGTTCCAGCAGCCCGCGCAACTGGTCGAACAGAACGCCGCTGAAACCTTCCTTGGAGTGCAGCAGCACTTCGGCGACAACCTGGCCGTCGCCCGCCAGGGCCAGGCTTCCGTATTCGTTGGTGGTGTCCAGAGACAGGATGCGGTTCACTGGGTGAGCTTGTAGACCTTGATGACAGAGTAGACTTTTCCGTTCGCGTTCATCCCGTACAGCCGCAGCGCCAGGTCCGCCGGAAACGACTGTGCGATGCTGTGCGGAATGTCGAAGGCGCCCTGGGCTCCGGTTCCAATCACCCGCGTCCCCTGCTGATCCGCCGCGACCTCGCCCATCCACAGCCACATCATTGACCGCGTCGCGCGCGTCTCCCGCGTGATCTTGATCGCGTATTTCGCGGGGCTGGCGAGCGAAATCGAGTCCGCCGCCGGCGCGACGATCTCGAAGGGCGCCTTCTGTGGCGTCTGCTCGATCTCCTGCATCACGATCGGCCGCGACTCGAACTTGTAGGATCGCATGCCTTCCTTGTGGCCCTCCCGCGAAATGTGAAGCACCCAGTCGTGGGTGGCGTCCGGCGGCGCGCCCGTGAATTTGTCCCCCTTGTACCCCTTCTTCTCTTTCACGATCTCGCCGTTGATCGGGTTGATCCACATCACGTCGTAGCCGTGCTTCTCCACCACCACCTCGACCGGCCCCGGCTTCTCGATGTACACGATGTACTCGACTCCCTCGAGCGCCACGGCGCGTCCGCCATCCACGTCGAAGTACGGTTCCAGCTCCCAATGCCGGGTGCGGGAGAAGACATCGAACCATACCGTCATCTGGCGCGCGCCGGGCGAATCGAACTGCCTCGGGTCGGAGCCGCCGATGGTGGGGTACTGGCCGTCCATGGTGGCGTTCCAGAGCCATCGGCGCATCTTGTCGGCGTCCGTGGCCGCCGGCCCGAAGCCCACTTGCGGCATGGCGTACAACTGGTGTTCGATGGCCGGCAGGTCGTTGGCTGCCGAATGGGAGCCGAGATAGTTCAGCCACTCGTCGCCAGCCAGCGGTGAGCTGCTGGCGTCCGCCCCGGTCGATCGCGGATGCTGGTACGGATCGAGCTTCTTGAGCGCCAGCCCGATCTCCTTGAGCGCCGCGCGCCCGTCAGAGGCCCGCTCGAAGGTCTCGAACCCCTGCCAGGTAATATCCATGGCCGCATACCGGGCTACCAGGTAGCGGATGTAGCGCTCCCGCTGCGCCCAGTCGGGAAACAGGCGGCTGAGCTGCCGCTGGTCGTAGGCCGGCATGAGGTCCACGGCGATACCTTTGCGGTTCAGCGCCAGGATGCGCTGGTCCAACTCGCGGAACACCGCCGGGTCGGGGTGATCGGCCGAGGGGAATGCGCCCCCGGGCTTGCCGGGCGATTCCAGCACGACCCCTCGCAAGTGCGTGAACTTCTGCTCCGCGCGCGCCGCCACCAGCTTGTCGAAAACCTCACGCTCGATATAGGGAAGCGCAAGCAGCGTGTCGCCCATCCACAGGTGCGGCTTCTTCACCTGCTCGTCGACCCGCGCCCAGTGATGCACGTTGGCCGGCTGCAGGAAGCCGGGGAAATTCGATTCGGTCGCTGAAAACGTGCCCTCCTTGCCCTCGAACCGCTGAAGGTTGCTGGTTACCCGGAACACCCACTCGCCCGGGTCCGTCGGCGCGAAGCGGATCACCAGCTTCCGGCCCCCATCCCAAAACCCGGGCATGCGGAAGGTGCGGTACCGCGGCGAACGGAACTCCGCCTCCAATTGCACCGTCAGGTAGGGGGTCGGATGGGCCGAAGCCTCTTCGCTCGAAAGCTCGAACACGATCTCGCACGGCGTGTACGTGGCTGTCGCAGGGCAAACCGTCTGAGCGATGCCGGGCACGGCGAGAGCGGACAACAGCAGCAGCGTGCGCATCAACCTATAGTGTATCCGCAACTCCGGGTCCGAGCGCCATGAGGCGGACGGGCGGAGTTATGATGAATGCCATGGTAAGGGTCTTTCTCATTGTGGTGTTTGCCGTGACCGCGCTGGCGGGGGAACCAGCGATCCACCGTGCGGTGCGCGAGGGCGACGTGGCTTCGCTTCGTGCGCGTCTGGAAGCGGGAGACGACCCGAATGCGCGCGACGCCTCGGGACGGACGCCGCTCATCGAAGCGGCCGAACAGGGGCAGATCGAGGCCACCCGGGGGCTGGTCTCGGTGGGCGCGGACCTCAATGCCAGGCCGCGCGGCTGGGGGTCGGCCCTCGAGGTGGCCGAGCGGACCGGGCACACGAAGCTCGCCGAAATGCTGCGCCAGGCGGGCGCCCGCACCATCGGGCGGTCGGTGGGGGACAAGGTCTGCGTTCGGCCCTGGAAGGGCGACGGCTACTGCGGCACGGTCGAGGCGATCGACAAAAACGCCTACACCATTCGCGTGACCGAGATCGTAGGCTGTAAGGACGGTTGCCCGGCCCGGGGCGAGTGTTAAGCCGGAAAGCCGGATGGGGGCGCCGCGGGCCTGCACGCCGGGGACGCGATCACGACGGTTAGCTGGTGCCTTACGCACACGGGGGTGCAGAAGTGAGCGCGGCGCGGCTGGCCGTGATTTGCGCCGCGGTGTTGACGCAGGCGGTGGCAATGGCTCAGAGCAAGAGCGGATTCGACTACAACGGGCTCACCCACGTCTCGTGGCAGCCCAACGAGTACACGAATGGCGCGGGCGCGCCGTCGCGGCAGGCGCTCGCCGCCACGCACGCCAATTGGGCGTCGGTGCTGGTCACCTGGTATCAAAGCAACACCCTCTCGACCACCATCGCAGCCAACAGCTCCACTCCTTCCGACAACGCCGTGATCCAGGCCATACAGGAGTTTCATAGCCTGGGCCTGAAGGTGACGCTGAAGCCGCACGTCGACCTTTCGCAGGACCCCAACCACTGGCGCGGCGAGATCAACCCTGCGGACAAGGACGCGTGGTTCGCCAGCTACACGCCGTTCATCCTCAAGTACGCGCAGATCGCGGAGGCGCAGCAGGTGGAGGGCTTGGTCATCGGGACGGAGCTGGTGATGATGAGCGGCTCCAACAATCAAGCACGCTGGTACGCCGTGATCGACGCGATCCGGGGCGTTTATCACGGCCTGCTCACATACGCCGCCAACGCGACCTGGGCCGCCGACGAGTTTACTTCGGTCTCGTTCCTGGACAAGCTGGATCTGATCGGACTGGACGGCTATTTCCCCCTCACCGACCACGCCGACCCGACTCTGGCGGAGCTGGTGGCCGCCTGGAGTCACAACAAGGATGGCCTGAACATCCTCGCCGCGGTCCAGAATCTGCATAACGCCCACCAGAAACCGGTCATCTTCACCGAGATCGGATACCGAAGCTACCCGGGCACCAACATCGCGCCTTACTCCTACAGCTCGAACACGGCGCCCCCGGATCTGACGGAACAGAGCAATTGCTACGAGGCCTTTTACGAGGTCTGGAGCCAGCAGTCCTCCTGGCTGAAGGGAGTCTTTTGGTGGGCCTGGTCGGTGCCCCCGCCGGGGCCGAACGATACCGATTACAACCCGCGGGGCAAACCGGCGGAGGACGTCCTGCGAAGCTGGCAGGGACCGCCCGCAAGCGCCCTGAACGCCGTGGTGAGCGCGGCGGATTATCGGAGCGTAGGCGTCGTGCCAGGCGCGATTGTGAGCCTGTGGGGGGCCAGCCTTTCCAGTGGAACCGTAACCGCGCCCATGCCCTTCCCACTCCCCACCACACTGGGAGACACGCGGGTCACCTTCGGCGGCATTCCGGCGCCGTTGTTTTTCGTTTCGGCGGGACAAGTCAATGCGCAGGTTCCGTTCGAAGTGCCCCCGGGCAACGTGGTGGTTGAGGTGACCTCGAACCTGGGCGTGGCGCGAATGACGGTGGCCGTCGCAGCAGCGGGGCCGGCGATCTTCACTCGCGACATGACCGGCACGGGGGAAGGGGCGATCCTCGACGCCGTCAACTTCAGGGCGATAACGCCCGCCAATCCGGCCGACGATTGGTTACAGATCTACTGCACCGGGCTGGGAGCGGTTGGGGGAGCGGTGACCAGCGGCGCCGTGCCGCCCATTCCGCCGCCGGAAACGGCCGTGAAACCGGAGGTGCGAATCGACGGCCAGTCGTTGACCGCGGATTGGGCCGGCCTGGCCCCCGGCTGGGTGGGGCTGTATGCGGTGAACGTGCAGTTGCGTGGGAGGGTGTCCTCCGGCGTCCATAACCTTCAGGTCGTACTCGGCGGGGTGGTCAGCAACACGGTGACGGTTGCCGTTCGTTAGGAGCGCGCGGCTGGATGCTGCCGGGCCGCTTGGGCGAAACTCGAAATGTGGTGGAGGCGGCGGGAGTCGAACCCGCGTCCGAGAATGTCCGCTGTGGGAGCCTACGTGCGTATCCGATTCGGTGTTTTCGGGTACCGCCGTCAGAACCGGCAAGAGCGACGGCAACCTAGTCCGGTTGATCTCGGCCTGGGGCTTCGGACCGGAGCCTTGCGCCTATCCCGCTAAATGACGCTCACTAACTGGCGGGCGGGCCCACCAGCCGGAGCGGCCACCTAATTAATTAGGCAGCGAATGCAAACTGCGTGTTGGCAGTTTTANNCCCGTCGAATCCGTTACGCCCCCTTTCTAGTGACTATTCTATCAGACTAGCGGTAGGATCTATACATTGGAGGTTGCGATGCACGTGCATTCGCGGCGCGGTTTTCTCGCGCAAACGCTGGGCGCGGGATCCTTCGGGGCTACCGTGATGGAGCAGGCGGTCCTGCGTGCCGGGCAGGCGCGGGCGCAATCCACCACTACACTGGCGGTGTGGTTCGACCTCGAGTACGTCGAGTTTGTGTCCGCCACGCTGGTGCGCTATAGCTCCGACTTCCCGCGCAAAGGTCCGGCTGAGGTGCTGGCCGAAGCCGTTCAGGAGAACGTTGCGGGCACCTATAGGGCGCTGGAGAGAACGTAGCCGGCATGGCAGAAACGCAGTTCGCCTCGGAAACGGAAGTCCGGAACCAGGATCAGCTCGTGCCTCTGTACAACGTCGTTCTGCTAGATGACGACGTGCACACTTACGACTACGTCATCGAGATGCTGCAAAAGCTGTTTCTGCTCTCGGTGGCGGACGCCTTCCGGCACGCGGTCGAGGTGGACTCGACCGGCCGGACCATCGTAATCACCTGCGAGCTGCCGCAGGCTGAGTTCGCGCGCGACCAGATCCGCAGCTACGGTGCGGACTGGCGGATGGCCGAGTCGAAGGGCTCGATGTCGGCGATCGTCGAGCCGGCGGCGGGCGAGTAGCTCAACAGATCCGCGGGAGTTGCTCGCCGCTCAGCATGTCCACTACGCGGTTGCCGCCGATGCGGCTGGTGAGGACCACCAGGCCCGGGTCGCTCGCGGTGACTTCGCCGGCCAGAGTGGCGCGGCGCGAGACCGGGAAGGCGGAGAGGATTTCGAGGGCCTGGGCGGCTTGCGCGGCCGGAACAAACACGGCGAAACGGCCTTCGTTGGCGACGTAGAGCGGGTCGAGGCCGAGAATCTCGCAGGCGCCGCGCACCGGCTCTTCCACCGGGAGATCGGCTTCGCGAATGCGGATTCCCACACCGCGCGCGGTAGCGATTTCGTTGAGCGTGGAAGCCAGGCCGCCGCGCGTCAGATCCCGCAGGCAGTGCGCCTCGACGCCGGCGGCGAGCAGCGCTTCGACGGGCGGCCACAGGGAGGCGGTGTCGCTCACGATAGGCGCCTCGAACTCCAGCCCCTCGCGCACGGAGAGAATCGCGATGCCGTGCGCGCCCAGGTCGCCGCTTACGAGCAAGGCGTCGCCGGGCGCAACCGAGCGCGGGCAGATGTCTAGCGCGTGTTCGACGACGCCGATGCCGGCGGTGTTGATGAAGATGCCGTCGCCCTTGCCCTTGTCCACCACCTTGGTGTCGCCGGTGACCAGGGAGACGCCCGCGGTGGCGGCGGCCTGCCGCATCGAATCGACTACCACGCGCAGGGTTTCTGTGGCCAGTCCTTCTTCGAGGATGAAGCCGGCGCTCAGGTAAAGCGGGCGGGCCCCGCACATGGCCAGGTCGTTCACGGTGCCGTTGACGGCCAGGTCGCCGATGTTGCCGCCGGGAAAGATGAGCGGCTGGACCACGTAAGAATCGGTGGTGAAGGCCAGGCGCGCATTCCCGATGCGCAGGACGGCTCCGTCGTGGCGGGCGTCCAGCGCGGGGTTGGCGAACGCGGGAAGGAACACGCGCTCGATGAGTTCGTTCATGAGCTTGCCGCCGCCGCCGTGGGCCAGAAGGATGCAATCGCCGGCGGGCAGCGGAACGGGGCAAGTGAGGTTAATCTCCTGCATGTTCGCGCCTCCCGTATCGATAATACGCGGAACAGGCGCCCTCGGAGGAGACCATGGGCGCGCCCAGCGGCCGCTCGGGGGTGCAGCGGACGCCGAAGGCGGGGCATTCGTAGGGCTTCTTGAGGCCTTGCAGAACCAGGCCGCTGATGCACTCGGCGGATTCGCGCGCGCCGGCTGCCCGCAGCCCGAAGCGCTCCTCGGCATCGAAACGGCGGTAAGCCTCGCGGAGCCGGAGGCCGCTCATCGGAATCTCGCCGATGCCACGCCATTGTCGGTTGGTGACTTCGAACACCTCGGCCACGCGCTGCTGCGCGGGTTGGTTGCCGGCGCGGCTGACAGCGCGGCTGTACTGGTTCTCGACCTCGGCGCGGCCCTCTTCCAATTGCGCGACCGCCATGCGGATGCCCTCGAGCAGATCCAGCGGCTCGAATCCGGTAACGACAATGGGCACGTGGTGACGCTGGGCCAGGGGTTCGTACTCGTGGAAGCCCATGACGGTGCAGACATGGCCGGGCGCCAGAAAGGCCTGGACGCGGCAGTTCGGGGAGCTGAGAATGGCTTCGATGGCGGGCGGCACGAGCACGTGCGCCACCAGGAGCGAGAAGTTCTCGAGCCCCTCGCGCGCGGCCTGCCACACGGACATGGCGTTGGCGGGCGCGGTGGTTTCGAAGCCCACCGCGAAGAACACCACCTGGCGCTGCGGATTGTCGCGCGCCACTTTGAGCGCGTCCATGGGCGAATAGACGATGCGCAGGTCTCCGCCGGCGGCCTTGGAGTCCAGCAAACTGCGCGTCGAGCCGGGAACGCGCAGCATATCGCCGAACGAGCAAAGAATAGCCTCGGGTCGCGCCGCGATCTCGACGGCTTTATCGATCAGCTCGATGGGCGTCACGCACACCGGGCAGCCGGGACCGTGAACCAGCGTGACCTCGGGCGGCAGCAGGTCCTCGAGCCCGCTCTTGAGAATGGTGTGGGTTTGGCCGCCGCAGATCTCCATGATGGTCCAGGGCCGATGGATGATGCGCCGCAGTTCCTGGGCTAGCAGGGCAACCGGTTTCCCCTCGCGGTATTCGTCGATGAACTTCACGATGCGCCCTCCTGGGCTTCGGCGAGCGCATCCATTTCCGCCAGGTACTCGAAGACCTTGTGCGCTTCGGCTTCGTCGACCACATTGAGGGCGAACCCGACGTGAACCAGGACGTAGTCGCCGACGGAAGCTTCGGGCGTGAAGGCCAGCGAGGCCTCCTTGCGAATGCCGCCGAAGTCGACCTGGGCCATGCGAAGAGTGGGGTCGGGGTCTTCGCGGATTTCAAGGATCTTTCCTGGTACGGCCAGACACATGGTTAACCTCCTGCCAGTACGGCTTGCCCGAGCGCGATGCCGCCGTCGTTCGGTGGAACGCGCTGGTGCGTGTAAACGCGGTGGCCGCGCTGCTGGAGCAGCGACGCGGCGCGCTCGACCAGGTAGGCGTTCTGGAACACGCCGCCGCTCATCGCGACGTCGCGCAGGCCGGCGCGCCGGGCCACGGCCGCGATCCAGTTCGCGAGCGCGTTGTGGAACCGCGCGGCAATCATTTCGCACGCGACGCTGGTCTCGACGTCGCGGCGAATGGCATCGATCAGCGGCGCCCAATCCCCCTCGGGCAGCCGGTAGGACTCGCTGGTATCCAGGTCGCCGATAGCGCGCTCGAGCAACATGGCGGCCTGTCCTTCGAATCGGCTTTCCTGCGCGACGCCGGCGATCGAGGAAGCGGCATCGAACAGGCGACCGACGCTCGAGCTGAGCGGCGAATTCACGCTGCGCTCCAACATGCGCCGGATGACCGGGTCCTGGACCGCTTGCGGACCCTCGGTTTCGTAGAGAAGGCTCGCGGCCGAGCGCCAGCCCTCGCGAATGGCTGCCTCCCCTCCGGGAAGCCGGAAGGGGCGCAGATGCGCGATGCGTTCGAACCGCCCGTTCTCGAAAAGAAAGAACTCGCCGCCCCAGACTGTGCCGTCCAGGCCGTAGCCGGCGCCGTCCCAGGAGACGCCGAGGTAGGGACCGGTGACGTCGTTCTCGGCGGCGCAGGCGGCGACGTGCGCGTGGTGGTGTTGCACCTTGACTAGCGGCAGCCCCGAGTGGAGCGCCCAGTGAGTCGAGGCGTAGTCGGGGTGCAGGTCGCAGGCCACCATTTCGGGCTGGAAGCGGTAGAGACGGCAGAGATCCTCGATGGCCTTCTCGAAAGCGGCGCGCGACTCGACTGTATCGAGGTCGCCGACATGCTGGCTGAGGAAGACCTGGCGGCCGACCGCGATGGCGACGGCGTTCTTGAGGTGGGCTCCGACGGCCAGCACGGCGGGCAACTCGCGCGCGGAGCGCACCGGCAGTGGGGCGTAGCCGCGGGCCCGGCGGAGGACGCTCTCTCGCCCGCGGGTCACACGCGCCACCGAATCGTCGCAAGGGCGCGCGATGGGGCGGTCATGCATCAGGAAGACTTCGGCGATGCCGTCCAGGCGCGCGCGGGCCTCGTCGTTATCGATGGCGATCGGCTCGTCGCTGCGGTTGCCGCTGGTGGCGACGATGGGGATCGGGCACTCGCGCATCAACAGGTGGTGCAGCGGCGAGTAGGGAAGCATGACCCCGAGGTAGGGCGAGTTGTGCGCCACGTTGGGGGCCAGCGACGAGGCGCCACGGGGACGCAGCAGCACCACGGGGGCGGCGGGCGACCGTAACAGCGTTTCTTCTTCGGGCGAAACCTGGCAGTACTCGCGCACCTTTTCGAGGCTCGGCATCATCAGGGCGAAGGGTTTCTCCTCGCGGTGTTTGAGGCGGCGCAGGTGGGAGACGGCCTCCTCGTTCGCGGCGTCCACCAGCAACTGGAACCCGCCGATTCCCTTCAGGGCGACGATGCGGCCGGCTTGAATTGCGTGGGCCGTCTCGCGGATGCCCATCGACAGTTGGGGGCCGCAGGTCGGGCAGGCGTTGGGCTGGGCGTGGAAGCGGCGGTCGGCCGGATCGGCGTATTCCCGCGCGCACTCGGGGCACAACTGGAAGCCGCGCATGGTGGTGCGCGGGCGGTCGTAGGGGATGTCGAGGATGATGGAGTACCGCGGACCGCATTGCGTGCAATTGGTGAAGGGATACTGGAAGCGCCGGTTGGTGGGGTCGAGCAACTCGGCGAGGCACTGCGGGCAGGTCGCCAGGTCGGGCAGGATGGCGGTGGTTTTTTCGGCGGCCTCGTCGCTGGAGAGAATCTCGAAGCGGGTGTAGCCGGCGGGAACCAGCAAGCTAGTCTCGCGGGCCAGAACGACGGCGGCGGCCGGCCTTTCGGCTTCGAGGCGCTTGAGGAATACGTCGAGATCCGGCCGACATCCCTCGACCTCGACGATGAGGCCGGCGCTCGAGTTCAGCACCGTGCCGTTCAAACCCATTTCGGTGGCTAGGCGGTAAACGAACGGGCGGAAGCCGACTCCCTGCACCGCGCCGTAGAGCGCGATGCGGAGTCGTTCGCGGTTGCCCGCCACGAGCGTCACGTCACCTCCTGGGCAATCCGCCGCGCCAGCTCTTCGACGGCGGCCAGGACTTCCCGCGAGGGCGGCGAGCCAAGTTCAAACTGGCCTGCCTCGATCCCATAAATCCTGAGCGAGGGCGGGAGCCTGCCGAGCGCGCGTCCCAGTTCCACCGCTTCCGCCACTCCAAACGCGTGCGTGGAGGCGCGAAAAACGTCACGAGCCACGGGAGCGGTTCTGGCATCCCAGACGGATATAGCGCCCACCCCAGCCCCGCTGATCACGGCATCCACTATTATGACGCTTTCGGCCCCGCTCCAGGACTCCAGAAGGTCCAGCCCTTCGCCGCCGCGCTCTTGCGCTTCGATTCCCAAGGACCGCAGGCGCCGGGCGACCAGCGGCCCCGCCGCGTCGTCCCCCCGGTCCGCGTTGCCGCAGCAGACGATCAGGGGCTGCACGCTATTCCCGTTCGATCTCCAGGCGGAGAAAGTGGGTGGCGCAGGAGATGCATGGGTCGTAGTTGCGGACGGCCTGCTCGCAGCGCAAGGTGACCTGCTCGACCGGTTGGGTGGCGATCTGGGGCACGAAATACCAGAGATCGTCTTCGATGCGCCTGAGGTTCTGCGAGGTGGGTGGCACGATCTTGGCGGAGCGGATCAAGCCGCGCTCGTCGATCTGGTAGCGGTGGTAGAGCAAGCCACGCGGCGCTTCGGTGGCCGCCTGGCCGGTAGCGGCGCGGACGGGGGTTTCCACCCGGGGTTCGGCGGGAGGCTGGTACTCGGCGATGATGCGCAGCGCCTCGTCGCAGGCGAAGATCAGCTCGATGGCCCGCACCACAATGCTGCGGAAAGGGTTCAGGCACGGTACGGCGAGCTTGCAATCGCTGGCAGCCTGGCGCGCGATCTCGGGCAGCTTGGCGTAGTTCAGGTTGAAGCGCGCCATCGGCCCGACCATGTAGGAGCCGCGCTTGCGCAACTGCGATTGCAGGGCGTTGGAGTGGCGCACGTGCTGCTCGAAGAAGTTCTCCTCGTACTCCGCGACGTCGATGTCCAGGCCCTTGTTGGAAACCACCCGGCCCTCGTTGAGCGGGTATTCGTCCGGGTGCGAGAGCGACACGAACTCATAGTCCTGCTCGAACTCCGGGAACTCGAAGGTGCTGACCAGACGGGCCGTGGCGATGGAAGTCTCGAGCGCCCACTTGAGGTCCTCGACGAGGGCCAGCAACTCGCTGCGCGGCGGCACGCGGTAGAAGCCGCCCACGCAGACCGAGATGGGATGGATCTCCCGGCCGCCCAGCACGGTCATCAGGTAATTGCCGATCTTCTTGAGGCGCAGCGCCTGCTCGACGGCCGGCTTGTGGTCGCGCACCATCTCGATGACGTCCTGGTAGCCCAAAAAATCGGGCGCGTGGAGCATGTAGACGTGCAAGGCGTGGCTCTCGATCCATTCCCCGCAATAAATCAGGCGGCGGAGTAGCCGGATGGCCGGATCGACGGCGATGCCCAGGGCGCGCTCCATGGCGTGCACGGCGCTCATCTGGTATGCGATGGGACAGATGC
>PLEM01000358.1 GCA_003137035.1 Bryobacterales bacterium
GGCAAGAAGCTGTGGACCTGGGGCAATGGCACGCGCGGCCGGATGTGGGACCACATTCTGACCGACGAGGACGGCCCCTACATGGAACTGATGGTGGGCGCGTACTCGGACAACCAGCCCGACTACACCTGGCTCCAGCCATACGAGGCCAAGGTGTTCGAGCAGTACTGGTATCCGTTCCGCGACATCGGCGGAGTGAAGAAGGCCAACCTCGATGCGGCGGTGAACCTGGAGGTCAACAGCGACGGGACGGCTAAGGTGGGCTTCTACACAACCTCGGCGCACCCGGCGGCGACGGTGTCGCTCAAAGCCGGGGACAAAGTCCTCCTGCAAGAGACCATCGCGATCGACCCCGGCAAGCCGTTTGTGAGGCAGGTCGCGGTCCCCGCCGGCGTGGACCCGCAGGACCTGCGCGCGTCGCTCTCGGCCGAGGGCAAGGAGTTGGTCGCCTACACGCCGGTTCGCCCGAAAACCGAGCCGATGCCGAAGGCGGTGCAGCCGCCGCCTCCGCCCGCTCAGATCAAAACTGTCGAGGAACTGTACCTGGCCGGTCTGCGGCTGGAGCAGTTCCACAACGCCGAGCTGTATCCCGAGCCCTACTGGGAAGAGGCGCTGCGCCGCGATCCGGGCGATACCCGGGTGAACACGGCGCTGGGCATCAACTACTTCAAGAAGGCGAGATTCGCCGAAGCGGAGAAGCTGTTCCGCAAGGCGCTGGAGCGGTTGACGGACAAATACACCACGCCGAAGGACGCCGAGGCGACGTATTACCTGGGGCTCACCTTGAAGGCGCAGGGCAAGACCGAGGAAGCTTTCGCGACGCTCTACAAGGCCACCTGGAACATGGCGTGGCGGGCTCCCGGGTATTTCTCGCTGGCCGAAATCGCCACCGCGCGCGGCGACCTGGCGGGCGCGCTCTATTTGGTCGATCGCTCGCTCGAAGCGAATACGCTGAACATCCGGGCGCTGAATTTGAAGGCGGCGGTTCTGCGCAACCTGGGACGCCCGCAAGAAGCGCTGGCGTTGTTGAGAGCGCAACCGGACCCGCTGGACCTTCGGACCATGGCGGAACGCTGGCTGGCGAGCGGAAGCCCCGAGGACGCGAAGGCGCTCTCCGCGACGATGAATGCGCATCCGGCCACGGCCGCCGAGACCGCGGCCGAGTACATGAACTCGGGCCTGTGGCAGGACGGCACAGCGGTGCTCGCGCAGATGATTGCAGAGGCACCGGACAAGTCGCGGATCAACCCGATGGTCTATTACTACCTCGGCTACTTCGCGGAGAAGCTGGGACAGGCGCCGAAGGCTTCCGAGTATTACTCCTTGGCGACGAAGATGCCGCCGGACTACGTGTTCCCATTCCAGTACGAAATGATCGAGGTGTTCCGGCAGGCGATGCAGGGCAATCCGCGCGACGCGCGCGCGCCCTACTACCTGGGCAACCTGCTGTTCGACTGGCAGCCCGAGGAGGCCGCGAGAATGTGGGAGAAGTCGGTTTCGCTCGATCCCTCGTTCCCGATCGCGCACCGCAACGTCGCGGTGGCGTATTCGCACCGGAAGGACGGCAACGACAAAGCGGTTGCGAGCCTCGAGAAGGCGGTGTCGCTCGAACCCAAGTACGCGCTGCATTTCACGGAGCTGGACGAACTCTACGAGGCCGCGGGCGCCGCGCCGGAGAAACGTCTGGCGATGCTCGAGCAGAACCACGGCGTGGTAGCCGGGCGGGATGACGCGGTCGCGCGCGAGGTGGCGCTGAAGGTGGCGCTAGGCAAGTACGACGACGCCATCCGGCTGATGACGGGCCGCCGTTTCTCGGTTTGGGAAGGCGCCAACCTGAACGTGGCCGACGACTGGACCGACGCGCACCTGCTGCGCGGGCAGCAGTCTCTCGCCGCGCAGCGGTACGAGCAGGCGCTCGCCGACTTCCAGGCCGCCGCCAAGATTCCCGACAACCTTCCCGCGGAGAGGATTGGGGGCCGCGAGGCCGAGGCCGACTATTGGATCGGCGGGGCTCATGAAGCAATGGGCAACCAGGAGCAGGCCCGGCAATTCCGGATGAAAGCGGCGGCGGTGGAGGGCCGGCTGAACGGCGTGCAGCTCTACTACAAGGCGCTAGCGCTTCAGAAGCTGGGCCAGGGCGACAAGGCCAAGGAGATCTTCGAGGGCCTCGTGAAGCCCCCGGATGAGTCCGAGCGGAGTTCGCGGGCCAGGCAGGGACAGACTCACTATGTCGCCGGCCTGGGTTACCTCGGTCTCGGGGACAAGGAAAAGGGCAGACGGGAGTTGGCCCGCGCGCTGGAGCTGAATCCCGCAAATGCCGGCGCGAAGGCCACGCTGGCGGGGTTGAATTAGGCCAGGAGGCGACCAAGTCATGAGCACGCACACGCGCACTACGCGGCGCAGTCTACTTTCGCAAGCTCTGGGCGCGGCGGCGCTGGCGACGGCGCTCGAATCCGGGCGCGCTCAAACGCCGCCCGGCGGCAGTCCCCCACCGCGCATCAGGGACAGCTTCGATTTCGGCTGGAAGTTCTTCAAGGGCGATGCGCCCGGCGCGCAACAGCCCGGTTTTTCGGACTCGGGCTGGAGAAGCCTGGACCTGCCGCACGACTGGAGCATNNTCGGCTGGTACCGGAAGCGCTTCCGGCTGCCGGAGTCGTACAAGGAGCGGAAGGTTGTTATAGAGTTCGACGCCGTCTACGAAAACAGCGAGGTCTGGATCAACGGCCAGTATCTCGGCAAACGCCCGTTCGGGTACATCAGCTTCGCGTACGATCTCACTCCGCACTTGAACCTCGGCGGCGACAACGTGATCTCTGTCAAGGTGGACAACTCGCACCAGCCCAATTCGCGTTGGTACTCGGGCTCGGGCATCCACCGGCACACCTGGCTGCTCGCGACGAACAAGGTGCATGTGGCGCACTGGGGCACATACGTCACGACGCCGCGGGTGTCGAAGGAATCTTCCATCGTTCAGATCAAGACCAGAGTCCGGAATGAAGACCAGGGTGTGGCCAGGTGCCGGCTCGTCACCAGCGTTCTGGACAAGGACGGGAAGGCGATCCGGAGCGGCGAGGCGAGCCAGGAGATCGCCGCGCACGGCGAATACGAGTTCGTCGAACAGGTAACGCTGGAAAAGCCCAACCTCTGGTCGGTGGAGCATCCCTATCTTTACAAGGTTCACAGCACGGTGTGGCTCGGCGACCGCGTGGTCGACGAGTACGATACGCCGCTGGGAATCCGGGAGGCGGTTTTCGATGCCGATAAGGGATTCCTGCTGAATGGCGAGCGCGTGAAGCTGAACGGCGTGTGCCTGCATCACGACGGCGGCGCAGTTGGCGCGGCGGTGCCGGAGCGCGTGTGGGAGCGGAGACTGGAGCTGCTGAAAGAGATGGGCTGCAACTCTATCCGGACCAGCCACAACCCTCCTGCGCCGGAGTTTCTGGACCTGTGCGACCGGATGGGCTTCCTGGTGATGAACGAAGCCTTCGACGAGTGGCGCGTCACCAAGAACCAGATCGGTCCCTACGGCTACAGTTTGTACTTCGACGAGTGGTCGGAGCGCGACGTGACCAGCTTCGTACACCGCGACCGCAATCATCCCTCGGTGGCGCTGTGGAGCGCGGGCAACGAGGTGGTCGATCAGAACGATCCGCGTGGAGTCGATACGCTGAGCCGGCTGATCGAGATCTTCCACCGCGAGGACCCCAGCCGCCCGGTGACGGTGGGGTGCGACCAGATCGTCGCCGAGCCGCGGGGGGTGCCGCAGGAGTTTCTGGCGCTGCTCGATGTCGTTGGCTACAACTACGTGGACCGCTGGCGCGACCGGGCGGAGAGGTATTACAGCATCGACCGGCACGCGTATCCGCGTAGAAAGATGATCGGCACGGAGAGCGGATCCATGGGCGGCGTCCGGGGCGACTATAGCGGCCTCTTCATCAGTGCGGCCGTGGACGGCCCGCGCTCCATGGGGAGCGGCCGGAACATCGACGTCGAGCAGTTATGGAAGTTCGTCAGGACTTACGACTACGTGGCGGGCGACTACATGTGGACCGGCATCGACTACCTGGGCGAATCGCGATGGCCTGGGCGGAGCTCGTCCTCCGGGGTCCTGGATACTTGCGGATTCAAGAAGGACGGCTTCTATTTCTACCAGAGCCAGTGGACCGAGAAGCCGGTGCTGCACCTGTTCCCCCACTGGAACTGGAAAGGCAAGGAAGGGCACTTCATTCCGGTGATGTGCTACACCAACTGCGATACGGTGGAACTGTTCCTGAACGGGAGGCCGGTCGGGGTCAAGGGGTATGCGTTCCCGCGGCAGGGGATGGAGCTCAGGTGGGCGAACTTCCCCGCGCGGGCCAGAGTTCCGCGGACCACGGCGGACTTGCACCTTTCCTGGGACGTCCCCTACGAGCCGGGCACGCTCAAGGCGGTGGGGACCAAGGACGGGAAGGTTGTCGCCGCCGTCGAAATCAGCACCACAGGCGAAGCGGCGGCGATTGGCCTCACGGTGGATCGCGACAGCATCGCGGCGGACCGCCGGGACGTTGCGCACTTCACGGTGCGGATTCTGGACGCGCAAGGCCGGATCGTGCCGATGGCGGACAACGAGGTCACCTTCGAGATTCAAGGGGACGGCAAGATCATCGGCGTGGACAGCGGAGATCAGCGAAGCCACGAGGACTTCAAGGGCAATCGAACAAAGGCCTTCAACGGGATGTGCCTGGCGATCGTGCAGTCCACAGGGAAGCCGGGGGCGATCCACGTGAATGCAACCTCGCCCGGGCTGAAATCGAGCAGCGTGGCAATCACCGCCAGGGGCTAGAAGAGACAACCATGCACACTGAGGTTCGCATCGCGCTGGTGCTTCTGGCGGCGGCGCTCGTAGCGCTAGGAGGTTGGCTCCTCCGGGCGGCCGTCATGGACAACCTGGTGATGCTGCGCTCGTGGACTCGCACCGAGGGGTTGGTCGCCTACGCCGGGAACCACGAGGTGCAGATCGAACTGGGGACGGAGCCGGACACGCGCCGCGTGACGATTCGGCCGGATCACCAGATCGGCTTGTCGGCGCTCAAGAGGGTGCCGGTCTATATCGACCCGGCCGATCCGGCGCATGTGCGGCCCGGGGGCCTGTTGCAGATATGGCTCGGGCCCGCCGCGCTGCTTCTGTTGACGCTGTTCTTCTTCGCCTGTGCGCTCGCTGCCGTACGCGTGGGCCGCACCGGTGACGAGACCGGTTACGGCGCGAGTCGCTGGATGATGAACGAATCGCCACCGCCTCTCGACACCAACCTGCGCGTGCATCGGCCGGCATCGGAATGGAAGGCACCACTGTTCTGGTCGTTGCTGGGCGTGGGAATGGCCGCGTGTGGGGTGTTCGCGCGTTCCGGAGCCCCCCTGCCACGGCTCGGCGCGTTCTCTCTCGGGTGCCTCTGGGTGCTGCTGATGGCGGCGCTGTCCCTGCACAACGGCACCACCGAGGTGGCGGCCGACGCGCATGGCCTCCGCGAAACCTCGGCCTTCGGCTGGCGCGACGTTCCCTGGGGCGACGTGACCAGCGTGGAGACGCGCGAGGTGATTGCGGCCAACCGCAGGGCGTTCTCCGTGCGGGACATTCTGCCTATCCCGGGCCGTACCACCCGCTCGCTGGTCTTCGCCGGCCGCGGCGGCCGCACCCTCATGCGCCTGAGCGTACACATGCAGCCGCGCGACACCATGCGCCGCCTGCTGGACTTCTGCGCCGCCCGCACCGGGCTGCACGAGCAGTTCCAGCGGATTGTGGTTCCGGACATCTGAGGAAGCAGCCGCTGGCGCTAATCGATGAGGCGGCCAAAAACCCGTGGCAGTACACTCTGCCCCTCCGTGGACAGCGTGTACTGTCGCGGGTTTTCCCCAAGGGTAGCGCCACGCCACGCGGAGCGTGCCCACGAATACTGGCGAAAGCGGAACCGCTTGAGCTGGCCCTGCGGCTGGAGTGGGGTAAGAAGTAGCCACGCGCCCGCCTTGTTTCGCAACGGGTAAGTTCTGGGACAATGGGAAACACCGTGGCCAAAACCAAGTCTACTATTCCCGCTGATCACGCCCTCATCGGGACGTGGGTCACCGATTGGGAGGATTCAAACACCGCGTTTAGGTTCTCAAGGGAAAACAATAAACTTCGTGTTTCCGGGTTTTGCCGTTCGGATGGCGAAGAGTTTGAAATCACGCACATGAAATGGGACGGCATAGCGCTCAGCTTCATGGCGCGAATGCCGTCGACACACACCGTCACAAAGACTGTTTTCCGAATCCGGCCGGACGGAAGACTGGACCTGGAACTGACTACGCACGAAGTTTGGAAGAAGAAGGATGTCACCCCGGGCGAGATCCCCGAGGCGTGGCGGCTTGGCACAGGACACGTGAAGCCGCACACCCATGTTCGCCGGTCTCGCGCGTCTCGCAAAGGGTAAGTTCCGGGACACCCCGCGGCCTCCTGCAAAGTCGGATCTTGCGCAGTCCCGGTTTGTTGTCCTGCAGCGCCGCCGATGGAATCGCCGGCACAACGCTATCGCGTGCGCGGCCTTGAAGCGGCTGGGGTCGGGAGCTTCGGCGCAGTTGGTTTGCGGGGAGAGAGACTTTCAAAACGGGGTGCACCAGCGCAGGCCCGCGAAGCGCGCGTAGTCGCGGTCCGTGGTCACCCATTCGCAGCCGGATTCGATGGCCAGGGCGGCGGGCCATGCATCCGGGACCACGTTGCCCGATGCCTGCGCGTGGCGGCACAGATCGCAGAAGATTCGCCAGTGGCGGGGTCCCGGTTGGATGAGTTGGCAATGGGCCTGCTCCAGTAGCGTCGTCGAAAAAGCCAGCGCATCCTTCAAGAGACTCGGCCGCGCGAAGATGCGGGGATGCGTGGCGATGCGCACCACCGAGCTCAGTACCTGGGGTGACATCCCGTAGGCGGCCGGGCCGTTGACGACGGCTTCCAGCCACTGCCTGTAGCGGGCGTGCTTCGGAGAGTCGCTCCGGAAGGCGTAGAGCAGCACGTTCA
>PLEM01000002.1 GCA_003137035.1 Bryobacterales bacterium
CGTCCGAGGATGTGGTTCCCGACTGGCAAGTGGCAATAGACAAATAGGCACGCAGAGCGGTAGACTATCAAGAGTTGTCATCTCACATGACGCCTCTCCGCACCACCGTTGGAAAGACACCCCAGACCAACCTGATTCTCGATATACCTGCCGTCCAAGAAGAGCTCAGTCGGGAGGATGGCGGCTATCCGTATGCCGATGATGAAGCTCCCGACTCAAAGAAAGGAAGCTATGGCAAAGACCACACCGATAGAGCACACCAGCATCCTCGAAATGGCGCTCGTTGGCTACGAAATGGAGCGCAGCCGGATCGAAGCAACCATGAGTGCGATCCGGGCTGAGTTGGGCCAGGGCGATGCTCGTCGCCCCGCTCCCACGACTACCACCAGCGCCGAGCCGAAGACACCCGGCAGGAAGCGGTTCAGCGCAGCCGCCCGAAGACGCATGGCGGCGGCTCAGAAGAAGCGCTGGCAACTGCTGAAGGCGAAGAAGGCTGAAGAGGCCAAGCCGAAGCGCAAAACGGCTGCGAAGCGGCGCAAGGCCAGCATGGAGCCAATCCGCACACAGCGCCTCGTTCCGGCGAGGGCGACGAAGAAAGTCGCTCCCAAGATTCGTAAAGCCGTTGTGAAGCCCAAGGTCCAGGAACCGGCTCTTCCTGTCCAGGCGGCTGTTGAACCGGCACCGACCGAAGTCACGGCGTAGCGATCTTCAGAACTCTCCCAGGAGCCGTCCTAGACTGCAGCTGGCGGCTCGACCCCCACCCCTTCAACAAAGCTAGTTTTCTCCCCTACCAGAACCGAAGAACGCTGTTTCGAGTTCGTTGCCAGCTTGTACTGAATCGGTTCCGAAACCGTCATCTACCATACCACTCAGCTTCCAGCACCGCCGCCTCTGATCGAACTCCCCATTCCGCCTCCAGCGCCCATGCCGTGTCATCCAACAGGTCAAGAACTGCGTCCATCTGCTTTGCGAATGCGAGGACACTGAAGGTTAGGTGGCTTCGGACCGAGCCTTCGCCTTCAGTGTTGACCGGATACCGAAACGCATGGGAGCGGGGATCGAGAGCATGGAGTTCGCTGACGATGGACCTAAGAGCAGCAACGTCGGCCACACCGGTACAGGTGAGATTCGGTTCCCATCCGAACGCCTTCACGATGTCGCAGACGATAGGCAACAGCTTCAGCAGGGAGTGGGTGCGATAGATCATTGCCGGGTCGGGTTTCGACTCCAAAATGTTGCTTCCATCCCCGAGCACAATTGCCTTTAGGTAGAGTTCCAGGGCATGTCGGTAGAGGAAGACCACTGGGCACGCATCCCAATCAGAATGGGCCATCCTATCGAGTTCTAGGTTCGCCACGAGCGTTTTTGCCGCTTTGTGGAATGCAAGAGCATAGAGCGGGAACTCCTGGTCCGGGCCATTGTTCCAATTGAGGGCGGTGTTGTGCGGTCCCGGATTCCTCACAAGGAGCCGACTTCGGGAGGTCGTTTTCGGCATATGCAGACCTGGACTCAATTCTATCGGACTACTGGGAGTGCTACGATCTCCTCGATGGCCGACTTCAACTTTATCATCATCCCCGAGCTTCGGCAGTGCCTCGAAAGCGACTACCGGGAACTTCGAGCGTGCCTGAAAGCCGAAGCGTGGAAGGCTGTTCATGTGCTTGCTGGAAGTATTGTAGAAGCCGTTTTGATCGACGCCCTCGGCGGTTCTGGTGTGGATCAGTCGAAGCTCGATGCGATGGAACTAGCGCCACTGGTTACTCTCGCCAAGGATAAGGGCATTCTGCCCGACGAGTCTATCGAGTTGTCGACGGTGATCCGCAAGTACCGGAACTTGATACATCCGGGCAGGGTCAAACGGCTCGAAAAGAGCGTAGACCGCAGTGGCGCAATCGTTGCAGCGGAAGTGGTTGAGATCATCACGAAGCAAGTTGCCAAACGGAAGCAGGAAACGTACGGGTTCACGGCTGAACAACTGCTAGAACGGCTGCGGGGTGGCTCGTCGGCTCTTCCTCTGGTAGGGCATCTGCTACAGGAAACGCCGAAAGCCGAAATCGAGCGTCTGCTCATTGACGTTCTCCCCACGGCGTACTTCCACGCCCTCGCCGACCTGGACTCGACACCGGAAGAGGACGACCATTTGGTCAGATGCTATAGTGCAGTCTTCGATGCCTCAGACACCGATATCAAAACAGCCGTGAGTAGATCCCTATACGACGTCTATCGCAACGAGCCGGAATCAACCGTCTTGAGCTACGAGGACTCATTCTTCCGAGCGTCGGACCTCAAGTATCTTTCCGAGAATGAGCGCCAGTTCATCAAGGCACACTTCTTGGCTAGAGTGTCGGTCGATAAGCTTCCCACACTGCTTTGGAATCTCGTCGGCATCGGTCCTTTTCTTACGCCGAAAGAGGCCGGGGATTTATCGATCACGCTTTTACGTGCCATGTCCTCCAAGGGCAAACTCTCAAAAGACGCCGAGACCAGGCTCATGGCCGAATACGCCTTGATGACTGCGGAGAGTCGTCTTGAGGTTCGGAGCTATGCGGAGTGGTCCAGCGAAGACGTCGTGGCGAAATTGAACGAGCGAGAACCGAAGGAGAAGCCGGGGTTGCAGACCGAAGCCGAAGGAGCGTGAGCTGTTTTCAAGTCAAACAGTGTCTTGAGCCGAGAGCGGCAGTACCTTCGTAGCTGACCGAAGCTATAGACCAACCACCGCCACGGCATTCTCACGAACAACGATCCATCACGAATGTACCGACGAACTGTGTTGACGGACCTATGGCCCGTCTACTTCATGTTGGCCCGTTCCGACGCTCCGGCCATCGCAGCCGAAACTCCACCCTCCCGCCTGAAGGCGGTGCAAACCCCGGCAAGATGACTTATCCGACGTTGAATTGCGTCGATCAGTTGGGCCAGACCCGGAAGTACGTCAGCCCGATAACGTCGCCTTCGTGCCGGGGATACCTTCCGAACGACCACGGCTCCGGGCGGTCCATCATAACGTTCCAGACGATCAGGCCGAAGAAGAACCGAGCCATCTCCCAATCCTCGCCAACGGCTTCATAGATCGGTTGGTAGGGCGTGTCGGTCCAATCGGCTCCAGGAATCCAGCTAGTCGTGATGATCTCGCCCCTGCCTGTGGTGTTGACGTATTCGTTTAGCGCATCCCTGATCCGCCGCCAATCTGCCGGAGCTAGATTCCGGCTCCACTGCTGAAAGCGCCGCCCGTGCGGTTGCGTCAAGACCGTTTCCACCGCTCGGTTGTTTCGGATTGCTACAAGCATGTCTATTCTCCTTGTCGCCGGAAGACCCGGCTATGCTTTATACAGTCGAAGGCCACATTTCATCAATGACGGCTTTCGGTTCTGTTCCAACGTGTATACCGTTAAGGACCCAAAATTAGGTCCGGGCGACGGGTGCGACACGGTAACGCTTTGAAATGGCAAGACTTGGAGCGTTCCTGGCTCTATTGAGCGCCTACTGCCAGACCACGGAACGCTGCCTTGGTGTTCGCCAGGACTTGACCCATGCGATAGCCTCTCAGACGACCGCCAGGAGCCGGGAGAGAGGCGACCAGGGGAGCTGGCACCATCGGCGGTATGGCCGGATGGGACCCGGCGACCAGATCACAAAGATCTCCAGGCCGTTCCTGGAATAGTCGATCCTGGACTGACGTGATCGTATTGTCGCAATCAATGGATCGTCGGCTCGAAGTCGCTTCCGCCGTGGGGTTCAGCTTCCAGCGCTGCCGCTCCAGGTTGCATATCCCACGTCGCAGCCAGCGCATCGGCGGTCGAATCCAAAAACTCCAGGAGTGCGTCCATCCGGCGTGCAAAGTCACGGATGGTCAGGTTGGCACTGCCTGGAGCAGAATCCTGATCCTAAGCTCCGACAGGAAGCCGGAAGACATACGAGCCTGGATCAACCGCATTCAGTTCCTCGATGAAGGCCCTGAAATCGGCAAGGTTCTCGATGCTCTCGCACTTGAACTCCTCTTCCCACTTCACGGCAGCGATGATCTGGCAAACGAACTGCGCCAGCCAGGAAGCCGAATGAGTCTTGTGAACTGAGAGGGCGTCGGGCTTGGTCGCCAGGAAGTTGCCGCCATCACCAAGAACGAGCGCCTTCAGGTGCAGTTCGAGGGCGTGCCGGTACATAAAGACGACCGGGCAAGCATCGGAGTCGGTGAATGGGCCGGGATCGAGTTCGAGCGTCCCAGCCAGCGTCTTCGCCGCCGTGTGGAACGACCGGGCGTAGAGCCACAAATCTTGCTTCGGAACTTTGCGCCAGTTCAGGTCATTCGGGACGGACATGCGAGCGGCGGGTGATGACTTCTTCTTCATGGTGTGCGCCTCTTCAAGTTTAGGACGCAATCGATGCATCCGGTCGCTCGTGTTCGGTGATGCCCCAAAATGCGAGCAAGTCGTCATTGACCATTGGCGTGTCCTCGATCCACGACCCGAAATACGCCTCTGCCAGACGCTTCGCCACGTCGCCGCCGATGAATGAAAGCTTCAGCGGACGAACAAGGTCTGTCAACAACGCAAGCTCCACTTGATCTTCCACGTCAGGCCCGTCAGAGAGAGGATACACTTCAACGGCGTCGGAAGTATCCGTCAGCTTGTCCTTCAGCTTTTCAGGGTTGATGTTGGGCGAGCCGAAGTGCATTGCGATATAGCGTGTGAACATGGTTGGAGTCTCCGAATTGCCAAGGTCACTACAGCCCGACGACGGCCACGGCATTCTCCCGAAACAGCGACCCGTCCTTGATATACCGGCGCACCATCTTCTCCGACCGATGGCCGGTCTGCCGCATTATGGACCGCTCTGAAGCGCCAGCAGCCGCCGCAGATGTCGCCAGCCCCGACCGCAAGCTGTGACCGGCAAACTCCGTGGCGTCCAGGCCCACGGCGGCGGCATATCTCTTCACGATGTCGGCAACGGCGGCAGAGGATAGCCTGATAGCTGCCACCCGACCAAAGCGATCAATGGGCCGGAACACCGGGCCTGCGGTGAATCCGCACTGCTGGAGCCAGTCCTGGAAGGCCCTTACTGGACACGTCGCCGGGTTCGAGCCGTAGGGGATGCCGATCTTCCGGCCTTCGCCTTCCTGATCGGTCTTGCTGCGCCGGATTGTCACTACCAATCCTTCACGTGTGACGGCAGCATCGGCAACATCGAGGCCGACAAGCTCGGATCGTCGAAAGGCTCCGCAGAACCCGATCAGGAGCAGCACCCGGTCTCGAACACCGAGCAGGTTCTCGGGCAACCGGGCAATCATGCGCCGCAGGTCGTCCACGAGCACTGGCGTCTTGGCGGTTTGTGCCGTTCCCAGGCTGCGCCGAATCCCTGCCATCACCAGCCGAACCTGCGCTGCTTTCGTTGGTGTTTCCAATCCGGCGATCTGATGGGCCTGTGAGATGGCAGAAATGCGCCGGGTGATCGTCGATGGCTTATGGGTAGCGGCAAGATCGGTCACGTACAGTGCCACGGTTTCAGGAGTGGCCGGGAGCGACGACTGGCCGTGCGCCTTGCACCAGCCCTCGAAGTGGCACCAGTCGGATTGGTACGCCCGGATGGTGTTCTCGGCTTTGGAATGGTGGATGAAGTCGCTGGCCCGGTCTGCGATGTCTGAGAGTGGGCCAACCTCGGTGTTCTGGGAGCCGCTGGCGAGAATCAGGTCGGTAGGCATGGAAGAGGGGTCTGAGCCTCGATACACTTCCATTATCACACCCTTGATAGCGGTTTGTCAATTGCCACTTCACAGCCCGCCAGGAACGATATCGACGAAACGGAACCGACAACCGGGCCGCTGCCACTTGTCAGTTCACAAGGGGTACACTGATCGGTAATGAAGAAGCGACCACCAGCATCGAAATCTCGGCCCGACCAGGAGCCGACGTACAAGACGACCGGCATCAATCTTCCAACTGACATATGGGAGCTTCTGAACCGTTGCGCCTTCGAGCGTGCCAAGAAGTTCGGAGGCAGGCCGTCCGTGTCCGGGTTGCTTGTGGAGCTTGTGCAGCGGCACCGGAAGGAGTTGGAGAAGGAGCTGGGAAATTGAACGAGGCTGCATGGCGAATCTCGATGACCTTGCACGATTGAAGGGTGGCGTACCGGAATGGAACTCATGGCGACTGGCTAATCCAGATGCCGTACCCGATCTCAGCGGAGCCGACCTGAGCGGAACCGACCTGAGCGGAACCGACCTGAGCGGACCCAACCTCAAGAGATGCGACCTCAGCGGGGCCGACCTCAGCCGAGCCAACCTCAGTTCGGCCAACCTCGAATTCGCCGACCTAATCGGAGCCAACCTCAGCGGGGCCAACCTCCACGCAGCTTGGCTCCTGGGAGCCGACCTCAACATAGCCAACCTCAGCGAAGCACACCTCAGCGCAGCCAATCTCTTGGACGCTGACCTCAGCGGAGCCAACCTCAGCAACGCCGACCTCAGTGGCGCCTGCCTCAGCGGAGCCAACCTGAGCAGAGCCAACCTCTGCGGAGCTAATTTCAGCGGGGCCGACCTGAGCGGAGCCAACCTCGATGAAGCCTGCCTCATCGAAACCGTATTCACAGGCATCAACCTGAGTGGAGCCAACCTCAGAAGAGCCAACCTGACAGCAACCCAACTGACCGGAGTTAACTTCAGTGGGGCCGACCTCAGCGGAACCGACCTGAGTGCACTCGACCTTACCGGAGCCAACCTCAGAGGAGCCAAGCTCACAGGAGCCAAACTCAGAGGCAACAGGCTCAGGGGTGCCAACCTCAGAGAAACTGACTTTGAAGGCGCCGACCTCAGCAGGGCCGATCTCAGCGACGCCATCCTAGTTCGCACTCAACTCAAGAACGCAGACCTGACGGGCTGTCGTGTCTACGGAACCTCAGCTTGGGACGTTCAGCTTGACGGAGCGATCCAATCTAACCTGATCATTACGCCAGAGGAAACCCCGACGATCACAGTTGACAACCTCGAAGTCGCCCAGTTTATCTACCTCCTCCTCAACAACAAGAAGATCCGAGATGTGATCGAAACCGTGGGTAAGAAAGTCGTCCTGATCCTTGGCCGCTTCACGACCGAACGCATGGCGATCCTCGATGCGATCCGAGACGAACTCCGCAAGCGGGACTACCTGCCGGTGCTGTTTGATTTCGAGAAGCCTACAAACCGGGACATCACCGAGACCGTTTCCACGCTGGCACACATGGCCCGCTTCGTCATCGCTGACATCACAGATGCGAAGAGTATTCCCCAGGAGTTGATGCTGATCGTCCCAGCGCTGCCATCCGTTCCCGTCCAGCCGCTCTTGTTGGCATCGCAGCAGGAGTACGGCATGTTCGAGCACTTCCGCCGATTCCCTTGGGTGCTGGAACCGTACCTGTATGACGACCAGGACGGCCTGCTGGCGGTGCTGACGGAGAAGGTGATCAGGCCAGCGGAGGCGAAGGTGAAGGAGCAGACGGGACGGTAAGAAATGACGTTGCCCACCAAAACGCTGGTGTCCGATCTCCTACATGATTTCGTTCTTGGAGACCGTCGAATCGCAGAACGTGAGGACGTGAAAGTTAGGCTCGACTGGAAAGAAGCAAGTAGGACATGGCATCTGTCGCTGTGGTGGGGTGGGCTTGTGGTTCCGTCGGCGGAGGCTCACACGTACTCGATCTTTGACGGCCCGCACGACGGCTTGTTGGAGATCACATCCAGTAACACGTTCACTGAACGAGAAGACCGACTGCTGTTCATGATGGCAGGAATAGTGGGCTATGCGGCTGCGGTACCAACGATCCGGCGTAGGTTCGGCGTCGGACGAGCCATCGGCCAAGCGTTCAAAGAGATCCGAGAATCGTTGGGTGCTCCGCAATCGGACATTGCACGGCTGATCGGAACTACTCGGATTGCACTCTCGTCTTGGGAGAGCGGGCGGCAGTGTCCCACTAATTCTCTGCTCTATCGTTGGTGTCAAGCTCTCGGCCTTGTTTCACCGCCGAAGTCGGCTTTGGTCCGTGTCGTCGATTTCTCGCCCCAACTGCTGCGATTCCTCCAGGAAGACCCTGCCCGGTTGCGATCACTCACTCCTGAGCAATTCGAGCGGTTTGTCGCAGAGCGTCTTGACCGGATGGGGTACAACGTCAAATTGACCGGGGCGACGAATAGGAAGGACGGCGGAGTAGACCTGATTGCGGTTCCACGCACGGGTCTCGGTTCTGTGGTCATAGCGGGCCAACTCAAACATCATGCTGGCAACCAGCTAACGGGCCGGAAGGCGGTTCGTGACCTGCTGGAGTGGAAGGGATCAGTGTTCAGTGCGGGATTGTTGGTGACGAACACGGCATTCACCCGGGATGCTGTCTTCGCTGCACGGAAGGAAGAGAATGTCAATTTTCTTCGCCTCCGAGAATTCACCGACTTGAAGCGATGGCTTGAGGGTCGTTTCGGAGAGGAAGCCGACTGGCGGGAGATTCCAGACCGGATCGAATTGGCTCCTGGAGTCGTGATCGAGATTCCAAGGCCACGCATTACGTCAGTCTTCCAGGATCAAAGGGTATTACGTGACATCGCTCCGGGGAAGGATTCTGGCGGGAACCCTGAAGACTGAAAGCTGTAGTCCAGCGCCGAGATGGACGGGGTGTTGCTGAAACTACAATGCTCCAAAAACGTCTAGGATCTCTCGAACGGTTGTGGCGTTGGTGAAGTGCGCCAACACCGGCCCCTGAGTGCTTCCACGTTTCACAACGATGCTCTGGGAATGGTGATCGTATGAGAACGCATATTTTGAATCCCCGATATGAACCCAAAGGACGTTCTTCGTTTCGCCGTCTTGCGTGAGAACCTTGATTTCGTGATCGGGACCCTTGAACAGCACAATCGCACCGATCAAGGGGAGCACGACGTATCGGACATTATCCGCATGGTGATCGGCCCGGTTCACAACACCAGCGAGGTACTGCTGTAAAGTGCTGACATCATCGACTTCAAGGGGCATGACGGCGCTATTCTACCACTCCAGCGCTGCAAGTGCGGTTCTGCTGGCCGCTCTGCTGGCCGTTGGTTGCGCTCGTGGAGGGGCATTCTGGCGATATGCTCGCTGTCGTCATCTGCCTGGAGCGTCTGCATTCCGGCGATCCACGTTGAACGGTCCGGGCGGCTGTCGGATCGGACCCCTACATGACCGCCTTCGCAAACCGGAGGTAGGGTTCCATGTCTGCTGAGGCCGCCAGTTTATGTGCGCCGTCTTCTTGACGGAGAGCCTTCCACGAAAGCCTCACCACTCGTCTCAAATTGCAATAGAATGGACAGGGCGTACCAATGCCAGCCATGCCATCCAACTCCACGCCTCGGTCGTCGGCACCCTGCACGTCCAGAATCATCAAAGCGGGAGCCTTGATCGGGGATACGAAGACGCTGCTCTCCCACTGGGATCTCGGTGCCTCGGTCGATGAGAACCTCAGCCGTGTGCGAAGGGAGAATGTTTTCGGGAAGGCGTCTCGCTCACGTGTTGAGGACATCCTGGGAATCTTCCGGCAGCGGTACCTCAGCGAACAGTCGGTCACCAAGGCGCTTGTCACCCTTGTCCGAGGGAGGTTTCCGACTGCTGCGTTGGATCGGTTGTTCTACTTCCACTCCGCTCGAAATGACAGGTTGCTTCACGATGCCGTCACCGAAATCCTCGTCCCGATGCAGGACCGGGGTTTAGTGGACATCACCGTGCCGGATTTTGAGCGGCCCTTGGCAAAGTGGGTGGACGAGGGGAAGACGACCGGGCATTGGTCCGAACCAACGATCACCCGCATCGCACAAGGATTGCTCTCGGCGCTTCGAGACTTTGGCGTGTTGCAGGGCGCAGTCAACAAGAAGATCGCTCCCTTCTACTTCCCAATCGAGGCGTTTGCATATGTCGTGTGTTATCTGAAGCAGCACCAACCATCAGGAGCGAAGCTCATCGAGTCGCCCGACTGGAAGCTGTTCTTCTTGCGCCGGGAAGGGGTCGAGCGATTCCTGTTTGAAGCACACCAGCGTGACCTGCTGGAGTACCACGTTGCGGGCAGCGTCACCCGGTTGACCTTCCCCGCTGAAACCCTTGAGGAGTATGCGAATGTCCTCGCTCAAAGATAGCATCGCCCTTCTCGAAAGCGACCTCGTTGCCGAGCCGCCCAGGATCAACGTCTACCACGATCTACCCTTTGCGATCATGCGGTACGACCCGACCGAGGAATGGCAGCTTCGGTGGCAGATCAAGTTGCTAACGAGTCGGCTCGGAGCGTACGGCAAAGAGGTTCACGTAATCCCCATGTCGGACCTGCTCTGGTCGGCGTTAGAGAAGGTTCATCAGAAGGACGATGACGAAGGTTTGGAAGCCGTCATCGAATTGGAAAAGCAGCGGGGCTACGTTGAGGCCCAGCAGCAGATCACCACGTACTTGTCGAGCAAGGTGTGGGTGCCGCTCTGGGATCTGCTTGCCGAACGACTCGCATCCATCGACCCGGAGAATTCGGTCGTCTTCCTGACCCGTGTGGCAGCGATGTCGCCAGGGATCTTTCATGTGTCGATGCTCCTCGACAAGATGCACGGCAAAACCAAAGTGACGACGATCCTGTTCTACCCCGGCTCCATCGAAGGCACCACGGGCCTGCGCTTCATGGACCTGAAAGACCGGGATGCTCTGGGCAACTATCGAGTCAAAATCTATGGCTGACGTAATTGGAGAGCAAATGAAAACCATTGGCGATCTGCTGACACGTGATCTCACCCACAAGATCGAAGAGATCATTCAAGTCGATCAGGCCGACGAGCAATCGGTCTATGCCGAGATCACGGAATACGTCGCCACCAATAGTATCCGTGACCAGTACCACGATCTCCTCAAAGCCGTCGCTGACGCTCCCAGCGATCCAAATGAAAGCGTGGGCGTCTGGGTGTCGGGCTTCTTCGGTTCCGGCAAAAGTTCGTTTGCCAAGAACCTCGGCTACGCACTGCAAAACCGCACGGTCATGGGCAAGAAGTTCGCCGATCTTTTCAAGCATCAACTGGAAGATCAGCGCACCAGCGACTTGCTCGACCTCATCAACGCCAAGACCCCAACCGAGGTCATTCTCTTTGAGGTGGCGAAGGAGGCCGACACACGGAAGGTCACGCAACGAATTGCCGAGTTGATGTACACCGTGCTCTTGCGAGAGCTTGGCTACTCGGAGGACTTCGACATCGCAGAACTGGAAATCGAACTGGAAGCCGAAAACAAGCTGGCCGAGTTCATCGCCACCTGCAAGAGTCTGTTGAACAGAGATTGGGAAACCGTGCGGGCCGGGGCGCAGAAGTTGTCACGTGCCAGCGCCATTCTTCATCAGCTTGATCCAAACCTCTATCCTTCAGCGGATTCGTGGTCGCACTCGCAACGCAATCGGGACGCATCGATCTCCGTCAGCAAGATGGTCAGGCGCACGTTCGATCTCTGGGGTCGCCGCCGTAAGGGTAAGGCCCTCGTCTTCATCATTGACGAAGTGGGCCAGCACGTTGCTCGAAGCGGCGACAAGATCGAAGACCTGCGGGCGACCATCGAGGAGTTCGGCAAAGTCGGCAAGAACTTGCTCAAGGAAGGCAAAATCAAGGCTCCGTGCTGGATCGTGGTCACATCCCAAGAAAAGCTGGACGAAGTGGTTGCCGCCATCGACTCCAAGCGGGTGGAACTTGCGAAGTTGCAGGACCGCTTCCGCCACCGTGTTGACCTCGCCCCCTCCGACATCCGGGAAGTTGCGACCAAGCGTGTTTTGGCAAAGAAGACCGAAGCCGAGAAGCCGCTGAGGAAGCTCTTCTCCGATAACCAAGGTCAATTGAACGCTGCACTACGGCTGGAACGCACGACCCGCCGCACCGACATCAACGAGAGCGATTTCATTCGCTGTTACCCCTATCCGCCGCATTACATCGACCTCTGCATCGGGATCATGTCCGGCATTCGGCTCCAGCCAGGTGCCCCACGG
>PLEM01000160.1 GCA_003137035.1 Bryobacterales bacterium
CCAGCACGTCGAGCTTGGTGATGATGAGACTATCGAACCCATTGATCATGGCGGTGTAGCGCAGCAGCGGAGCGTCGAACCAACCGCAGCGCCGCGGCCGCCCGGTTACCGCGCCAAACTCGTTACCGATCTGGCGCAGTTTGTCGCCGCCGGAGTCGTGGGCCTCGGTAGGAAACGGGCCGCCGCCGACCCGGGTGATATAGGCCTTGGAAACGCCCAGCACGCCGTCGATACGGGTGGGCGGCACGCCGGTGCCGCTCGAGACGCCGCCCGCGCCCGCGCTAGACGACGTGACGAACGGGTAGGTGCCGTGATCCAGGTCCAGCATGGTGCCCTGGGCGCCCTCGAACAGCACGCGCTTCCCCGCCCTCATGGCGTCGTTCAGCAGCACGGCGGTGTCGCAAACCATGGGGGCGATGCGCGCGCCGAACTCCTCGTACTGGCGCATGGTTCCGGCGACGTCGATCGGCTCGCCGAGTTGGAAAGCGGTGCGCAGCACCTCAGTGTCTTCGGCATGAGCCTGGTAGAGCGCCCGGAAAGTTTCCGGCTCGATGAGGTCGGCGATGCGGATGCCGCGCCGCCCTGCCTTGTCTTCATAGCAGGGCCCGATCCCGCGCGAGGTGGTGCCGATGGCGCGCCCGGGCCGCGCTTCCGATAGCCGCTCCATCAGCCGATGAAACGGCAGGATGACGTGAGCGCGGTTGCTCACGAAGAGCCGGCCCTGAACCGGGATTCCGCCAGCCTCCAGGCCATCCACTTCCGCGAGCAGCGCCCCCGGATCGATCACCACGCCATTGCCGATGACCGCCTGCTTGCCCTCGCGCAAAATTCCCGACGGCACCAGCTTTAGAATGATCTTCCGATCGCCGATCCACACGGTATGGCCCGCGTTATGGCCGCCCTGGTAACGGGCAACGATGTCAAAATGTTCCGACAGCAGGTCGACGACCTTGCCCTTGCCTTCGTCGCCCCACTGCGCGCCAAGCACAACGAGATTGCTCATGTTTTCGAACCGGAAGCTCCCATTGTAGCAGCCCCGCCGCGTGGCCTATGCTACTCTGGCCTTGATGCAGCTTTCCCAGGCTTTTGTCTCGCTCGGCGAGGATGTTTTCGCCCAACTCATCCGGCAGATTTCCATAGGAAAACTCAAGACCTACCAGCTTTACGAGACGCTGAAAGCGCGCGCTCACGTCGCCAAACTCAACACCGAGAGCCTGCGCAAAGGCACGCCGCGATTCTGGGCGCGGTTGAACGGCGGTGAGGAGGAGTTCGCCACAGACCTGGCCCAGGCCGTACTCATCGCTCACCTGGATCTGATCCGCGCGGTGCTGGATTCGCTCGGCATCCCCAACCGGGACGGCTTCTTCGAGAAGAACGTCGACGCCCAACCGTACCTCACCGAGGGCTGGCAACAGCGCGTGTACGAGAAGTTTCACGGCGTCTATCCCGAACCGGTGCTGCGGCTGTACATCAACCACCTGGCCTGGGAACTCGCGAAAGAGCCGCAGATGTTCGTGCCGCCCGCGACGTAACGCCCACGTCGGAACGCCTGCGCGATTTCGGCTAGAATAATAGATCCGTTACCCATGCCGGAACCCACTCTATCCCTCGAAGCCACCCTGAACGATCTGGAAGCCCTCGCGCGCGCACGCATCGAAGCCGCCGCCGGGCCGGAAGAACTCGAGCAGGTTCGCGTCGAGGCGCTGGGGCGCAAGGCCGCGCTGGCGCAGATCAGCCGGCAAATGGGTACCCTCGCGCCCGAGGAGCGCGGGCGCATCGGCAAGCTGCTCAACGCCGTGAAAGAGGGCCTCGAAGCCGCCCTGGAAGCGCGGAAGGCGCGCTTCGACGAGCAGGCGCTGGCGGCGCGGCTGGATGCCGAATGGGTGGACCTCACGTTGCCTGCGCCGGGGCCGCGCAGCGGCAGTCTGCACCCCATTACGCAAGTCCGGACCGAGATCGAGGACCTGTTCACCTCGATGGGTTTCGCCGTGCTGGGCGGCCCGGAAGTCGAGACCGAGTATCACAACTTCGACGCGCTCAACATGCCGGCCGACCATCCCGCGCGCGACATGCAGGACACCTTCTGGCTCACCGACGGCAACCTGCTGCGCACGCACACTTCGCCNNTGCGCGGCATGGAACGGCTGGGCCCGCCGCTGCGCATGATCGCGCCGGGCCGCGTGTTCCGCAACGAGGAAGTGGACGCCTCGCACGAGCACACCTTCGATCAGGTGGAAGGCATGATCGTGGATCGCGAGGTGTCGGTGGGGCACTTGATCTACTTCATGAAGGCGATGCTGAGCCATATCTTCCGGCGCGAAGTAACGGTGCGGCTGCGTCCGGGCTTTTTTCCATTCGTCGAGCCGGGCTTCGAGCTGGAGATCCAATGCCTGCTTTGCGGCGGCTCGGGCTGCCCGGTCTGTAAGCAGAGTGGTTGGGTGGAGCAGTTGGGATGCGGCCTGGTGCACCCGAACGTACTGCGGATGAGCAACATCGACCCGGAGGAGTGGAACGGATTCGCATTCGGCCTGGGGCTGACGCGGCTGGCAATGATGCGCTACGCCATCGACAACGTCCGGCTGCTCCAGAGCGGAGATTTGAGGTTCCTGAAGCAATTTTAGAATTGACGATTGCGGATTGAGTCATTGACGATTGAACGGCACATGGGGTATTCGAAATCGTCAATGGCAAAATCGTCAATCGTCAATTGCTGGTGTTGAGGTCTTGGCTTGAACTTTTCTTATAGCTGGCTTTGTGAATTGGTAAACGGCCTCGAGACCGCCCCGGCGGAGCTGGGCCGCCTGATCACCATGCAGACCGCCGAGTGCGAGGGCGTCCATGAGGTTGGGGCGCACCTGGCGCGGGTGGTGGCGGCGCGGGTGGTGAGCGTCGAGCCGATCCCCGGCGGCCACAACGTCAAGGCGGTGGTCGATGCCGGGCAATACGGCACGAAGACGGTGGTCTGCGGCGCGCCGAACTGCCGACCTGGCATCACGACCGCGTACGTACCCGCGGGAACCAATCTGGGCGGCCGCCAGATCGGGCGCATCGCCATTGACGGCGTCGAGAGCGACGGGATGCTGGCCAGCGGCGTCGAACTCGGAATCAACCGCGACGCGGCCGGCATCTTGGAGTTCGAAGCCGCCCCCGGCGCGCCGATTCCCGGCTGCGCGCCCGACAGCATCATCGAGATCGAGAACAAGTCGCTCACCCACCGCCCGGACCTGTGGGGCCATCACGGACTGGCGCGCGAGGTGGCGGCGATCCTGCGGCGGACGCTGCGCGACCCGGTCAAGCCCGGACTGGTCCCCGCCGATCCCGCGCCCGTGAAGATCGCCATCGAGGACCTCGACCTGTGCCCGCGATACAGCGCGCTGGTCTTCGAGAACGTGACGGTGCGGCCTTCCCCGCTCTGGCTCCAGTACCGGCTCGAGGCCATCGGTCTCAACCCCATCAACAACATCGTCGACGTCACCAACTACATCCTGACCGAACTCGCGCAACCCATGCACGCCTTCGACCAGGATCTGCTGCACGGCGACACGATTTACATCCGGCCGGCGTCAGACGGCGCACTCTACGTGGCGCTGAACGAGGAGAGTTACACTCTCGACCACACCAACCTGGTAATCGCCGACGCGCGCGGCCCCATCGCGCTGGCCGGGGTGATCGGCGGACTCGACAGCGCCATCAACGAGCGCACCAGGCGCATCGTGCTCGAGAGCGCCTGCTTCTCGGCCTCCAGCATCCGCAAGACCTCCTCGAAGCTCAAGCTGCGCACGGACGCCTCGGTCCGCTTCGAAAAGGCTCAAGATCCCGCCAACACGGTTCGCGGCCTGGCGCGGGCGTTCGAACTGCTCGCCGAGGTCTCGCCGGGCATCCGGCTGGTGGGCGGCCTGGCGGATCAGAAGAAGGACATCCCACCGCCGCCGCCGATCGCGCTGCCTTTGGACTGGCTGGCCATGAAGCTGGGCCGGCAGGTGACTCCGGAAGCGGTACGCGACATCCTGGAACGGCTGGCATTCGGGGTCTCCGAGGCGGGACCCAAGGCGCTCTCGGTCACGGTTCCGAGTTGGCGCGCCACCAAGGACGTCTCCCTCAAGGAAGACCTGGTGGAAGAGGTCGGGCGGATGATCGGGTACGATTCCATCACGCCGCAAGCCCCGATGATGGCCGTGACGCCCCCGCCCGAAGACGAGGAGCGCGTGTTTCATCGCGCCGTCCGCTCACTGGTTGCCGCACAGGGGTTCACCGAGGTCTACAACTACTCGTTCCTCAGCGAGGAACAGGCCAGCGCGCTGGGCTTCGACCCGGCCGCGCACTTACGTGTGGCGAATCCCATCTCCGCGGATCAGAGCCTGATGCGGCTGAGCCTGCTGCCCGGCATCTTCCGCAACCTGGTGGACAACGCGCGCCACTTCGATTCGTTCCGCCTGTTCGAGATCGGGCGAGAGATCCACAAGCGCGAGAGCGGGCTTCCGGACGAAATCCCGCACCTGGCCGTGGCGCTGTACCGGCTGGAAGACGGGGCGGTTGGCCTGCGAGAACTGAAGCGCGTGGCCGAGTGCCTGATGCCCGCCTGCGAAGTGCGCCCCGGAGCGGCACGGCCCTTCGAGCACCCGGCGCGAGCGGCGGAAGTCGTTTGGCGGGAGCAGGTAGTGGGACGCCTGTTCGAGTTCCACCCCTCCATGCTGACCGGGCGGGGGGCAGTGCTCGATCTGGACCTGCGCCTCGTCCAGAGCCTGCTACCGCGCGAGAAGCGCTACCAGCCCATCCGGCGTTTCCCCTCCAGCGCCTTCGATCTTTCGGTGGTCGCCGGGATGCGCGAACTGGTGGGCGACCTCCAGAAGCTGCTGACCGCCGCCGCCGGGCCGCTGCTCGAGGCCATTGAATTTCAGCGCCAGTACTCCGGCCCGCCGATCCCCGAAGGCCGCCAAAGCGTCTCGTTCCGCCTGACGCTAGCCGCCTCCGATCACACTCTCTCGCTCGACGAAGTGGGCGCCATCCGCACGCGCATCATCGACGAGATGAAGCGCCACGGCTACGAGCTGCGGGTATAGCGGTTACTGGCACCGCAAGGCGACCATCGGGTCTACCTTGGTGGCGCGCCGGGCGGGAAGCCAGGTCGCCAGCAGTGCCACCAGGCCGAGGAACAGCGCCGCGCCGCCGAAGATGAGCGGATCGGCGGCGCCCACGTGGACCAGCATCCCCGCAACCAGGCGCGTCGCCGCGAAGGCCGTGGCCGTTCCGATGACGAGGCCCGCCACCGTCAGAAGCATGCCCTGCCGGAGCACCATGGCAAGCACATCGCGGGGCTGCGCGCCCAGCGCGGCACGGATGCCGATCTCCTGCGTGCGCTGGCTGACTGCGTACGCCATGACGCTGTACAAACCGGCTGCCGCCAGCAGCAGCGCCATGGCTCCCAGCGCGCTCAACAGGCTCGCCGCGACCTTCTGCCCAAACAGGCACCCGGCCACGAATTCCGATAGCGGCATGGTGTCGGTCACGCTCACGTTCGGATCGATGGTGGCGGCCTCGCGCCGCAACGTCGTCAGCGCATCGCTGGAATTGCCGGCGGCGCGGACATAGAAGGCGGTGCTCCAGTCCTTCCAGTACATCTGCTGGAAGGCCATGTAGAAGTAGGGCTGAGGCGCTTCCGTCAGGCTGTGGTATTTGGTGTCCTTCACAACGCCCTGCACCGTGGACCACAGGCCCCGGAACTTGACCTTGCGGCCGATCGGGTTCCGCTTCGCGAAGAAACGCCGCGCGAAAGACTCATTCACAAGGATCACGGTCGCCGCGTTCGAATCATCGTGCCCGGTAAACTCGCGGCCTTCCACCACCGGGATGCGCATCTGGCGGAAGAAGCCGGGCGCCACCGCATTGTAGTAGACCTCGAGCTTCTCGCCGCGGGCCGGCGCATAGCCCTCGATATCCAGCGTCGTATAGGGGCTCATGCCAAACCCGAGCGGCACCTGGCTTGAGAATGTCGCGCCGGCAATGCCCGGAGCCGCCTGGAGCCGCTGCTGTAACCGCTGGCAGAACTGCCTTCCCTGTTCGGCCGAGTAACCGCTGGTGGAGAGCGTGAACTGCCCGACCGAGACATTCCGCGCGTCGAAGCCGGGGGCGATGGCCCGGGCGGCCTGGAAGCTCCTGACGAACAGTCCCGCCCCGATGAGCGCCACCAGCGCCAGGGCGACTTCCGCGACCACCAGCAGACCGCGGATCCGGTGCGACTGCGCTCCAGACGTCCCACCGCGTCCGCCTTCCTTGAGGTTCTCGTTCACATCGGAGCGAATCATATGCAGCATCGGCAGGACCGCGGATGCCGAGGCGGCAGCTACGCACACCAGGACCGTGAAACCGAGGACCACGAGATTGAGCTGGACGCTCAGCCCGACCACCGAGAGGCTGGTGGACGGGAGCAGCCAGAGCAGCGAGTCTCCCATCCACATGGCCAGCGGCAGACCGGCTACCGCACCCATGCCGGTGAGCAGGAGGGTCTCCGTCAGGAGTTGCCGTGCGATCCGCCCGTGCCCGGCGCCGAGCGCCAACCGGATGCTGAATTCCTTCTGCCGCGCCATGGAGCGCGCCAGCAGCAGGTTGGCTACGTTGGCGCACACGATCAGCAGCACCACCAGGCAAACCGCCATGAGGATCTGCAGCGGCCTGAGCAGAAGGTTCTGCGCGCCGGTATGGGCTTGCCAAAGCGGCAGCAGCGTAGCGCTGAGTCCCTCGTCCGTCTTGGGATTCAGCTCCGCGTAGCGCCGCGCCTCGGCTACCAGTTCCTCCCGCGCCTGCTCGATTCCGACCCCAGGCTTCAACCGGGCCGTCGTCCAGTAGTATCTCGATCCGTTACTGAAGATCTTTTCGTCGGCCCCGGTCAGTTGCGGGGTCATCATCAGCGGCGCCCACATGTCATAGCTCAGAACGGCCTCAGTGCCTCGGAACTCCGCCGGAACCACGCCGACAACCGTCAGCTCGTACTGGTTCACGCGGACCGTCTTGCCAACGACGCCGGGGTCGGCGCGGAAGCGGTTACGCCATAGCCGCTCGCTGATCGCCACCACCGGGTAAGCGCCCGGCTTGTCGCCATACTCCTCCGGCAGGAAGACCCGCCCCAGGAGCGGCTTGATGCCCAGCACGGCGAAGTAGTTGCCCGACACCAGTTCGCCCCACACCCGCTGCGCCTTGGCACCCTCGCCCACGCTGAAGGAGGTAGGGCGATGCGCGACGACTGAGATCAGCTTCAGGTCGTCGCGGAAGGCGCGGTACTTGGAATAGGTGCATAGGACGGCCCCGCCGTTCCAGCCGGGAGTCGAGACCTCGAGGGAAGCCAGCCGGTGACCCTCGGTCACACCCGGAAGCGGCCGCAGCAAGACCTGGTCGATCCAACTGAACACGGTCGTATTGGCCGCGATTCCCAACGCCAGGGTGAACACAGCCACCGCCGTGAACCCCGGGCTGCCCCGCAGAATGCGCAGGCCGTACCGCAAGTCCGTCCAAAGGGTCCACATAGCGTGCCTTCTCTCCTGTCCGACTCCTGGATGAGCACGTACAATGCCCGTCGCAACCGCTTCATTTCATTACCCCACCCGGAGGGGCACTGTCCGCTGATGGGATTGGGCTGCACGAAACCGGACGGCTGATGGGACACCGGCACTACCGGCGGGTCGCCATCGCTTTCTCCCACCAGTCCCGCGAGGCCACATTGAAGCGAAGGCCCTTGCGACCGGGCTGGCAACCGGGCGGGTACTTGCGCCGGAAAAAGCTATCCAGGGTCAGCGCATGTTCATAGACCTTTCCCTTCCATAACTCCAACAGGATGTGAGCCGCCTGTGGGCGGGGTGGCGGCAGCTCTCGCAGGCGCCGTCGAAAGAGAATCAGCTCGTAAAGAAGAGTCCCTGCGATGGAGAAGACACAGATGAGCAGGACTACCAGCGCAGGTCGCATGATCGGATGCGGCTGGACATCGAAGCCAAGGAGGATCAGGGCAATCACCGCGGCGACGGCGATGACGCCGAAAAGTGTAAGTAGTTTGCGGAACAGATGCCCTCTGGCCACCAACTTCGAGCGCATACAATCAATGCATGCACAAAACGTGAAATGCGTTATATGTTCGTAGAATGCGGGGAGCGTCATTCCCGGAGAGGCCGTGGTCCCCCAGCTCGTTACGTAGGCGACAAAGTCCCCAGCCACCTCCGCCGAGCCTCCGCAGACATTGCAGGGCATTCAATCTCCATTTCTCCATCCCGGCCGACATCGATTGCACGTTGGTGGGATTGGGCTGCACGAAACCGGACGGCTGAGGGGGGCAAGGTCTATTGGTTCTTGCCGGAGAGGTCGAGGGTAGTCAGGGAACCGGGCCGCCGCTCGCTGGACCAGCCCTGAACGGTTCCAAAGGCCGACCACGCGGCCCAGATCAGGAACCCTTTCCAGGCGTGCGCGGGAGCCTCCGCCAGCCCGGCGCATGCCAGACCGATGGCCGCGCCCAGGGCGAGCGTCGCACCGTAGGCCCGCCACACCGAAGCGCCTCGCGCGTGCGCGGCCTTGCCCAGCAGGTAGCCGCAGAGAATGGCCGCGGGCCACTGAAGCACATCCACCACCGTAACCCACATCGGGTCTATGATACACCGGCTGGGCCGCGCTATACTAGCACCTCAGCCGCTTGTGCGCGGCGACCATCCTATGAAAAACTACCTGGCTGTCGACCTGGGTGCGGAGAGCGGCCGCGTCATGCTCGGAACCCTTTCCGACTCCTCGCTGGTACTCGAAGAACTGCACCGTTTCCCGAACACGCCCGTGCGGCTGCCAACCGGCTTGTACTGGGATAGCTTCCGGCTGTTCCACGAGATCCAGCAGGGTCTCACCGTCGCCGGCCGCGAGCGCAAACTGGAGATCGACGGGATCGGCGTCGACACCTGGGGCGTGGATTTCGGCCTGCTCGGCCTCGACGGCGCGCTGGTGGACAACCCGCGCCATTACCGCGACGCGCGAAACAACGGCATGCTCGAGAAAACCTTCGCCGTGGTTCCCCGCGAGGAAGTCTTCGCCCACACCGGCATCCAGTTCATGCAGCTCAACTCGCTGTACCAACTGTATGCCATCAAGCTGGCCGCTTCCCCAGCGCTGGAGGTAGCCGAGCGGCTGCTGTTCATGCCGGACCTGTTCAACTACTGGCTGTCCGGCGCGCAGGTATCGGAGCTGAGCATCGCCAGCACCTCGCAGTTCTACGATCCGGGCAAGAAACGCTGGGCGACGGAGTTGTTCGCCAGGCTGGGCCTGCCGGAGAAGATCCTGGCCGACATCGTGCCTCCGGGAACCTTGCTGGGCGCGCTGCTCCCGCACGTCGCGGAAGCCACCGGCCTGGGCATCACCCCGGTCTACGCCACCTGCGGACACGACACCGCCTCGGCGGTCGCGGCGGTGCCGGCCTCGGGTGACGATTGGGTCTACATCAGCTCGGGCACCTGGTCGTTGATGGGCGTCGAGCTGGATGCTCCGGTCATCAACGAAGGCTCGCTGGCGCTGAACTTCACCAACGAGATCGGCGTGAACGGCACGGTGCGGTTCCTGAAGAACATCGCGGGCCTGTGGCTGTTGCAGGAATGCCGGCGCACCTGGGCGCTGGAGGGCCGCGAGTACAGCTACGCGGAACTGGCCGGGATGGCCGCGCAGGCGCCTCCCTTCTCCGCCGTGATCGATCCCGACGCTTTTCTCGAGCCGGGCGGCATGCCGGAGAAGATCGCGGCCTTCTGCCGTTCCCACGGCCAGACTGTTCCGGAGGGTCCGGCCCAGATGAGCCGCACCATTCTGGAGAGCCTGGCGCTACGATACCGGCAGGTGCTCGAGAGCCTCGAATCGCTGCTCGGGCGCAACCTGAAGGTGATTCACATCGTCGGGGGAGGCTCGCGCAACCAGGTGCTCAACCAGTTCGTGGCGGACGCGACCGGGCGCACGGTTGTGGCGGGCCCGTCGGAAGCCACGGCCTTGGGCAACGTGCTGGTGCAGGCGATCGGCGCCGGAGAGTTCACGAGCCTGGCCGACGCGCGCAAGTTGATCGCGCGCTCCTTCCCGGTGACTACCGTGAAGCCCCAATCCGGCACGGATTGGGATGGAGCCTACGCGAGGTTTTGTAAGCTGAGAAGCTCGTAGCCTGTCGTCGGCGCCTGGATTCACGACCGCGGTGACGGGCTAAGAGCTGGCTTACGGCTTCACCACGGTGATCTCGCGGCTGGTGATCACCCGGTCGATCATCCCGTAGGCCAGCGCCTGATCCGGCTCCATGATGTAGTCGCGATCGACATCCCGCGCGATCTTCTCGGTGGGTTGTCCCGTGCAATCCGCCAGGATCTGATTCAGGATTTCCCGCATGCGCAGGATCTCCCTGGCGTAGATGTCGATGTCGGCCGCCTGCCCGGCCAGCCCGCTCATGGAGGGCTGGTGGATCAGGATGCGCGAGTGCGGCAGGCTATAGCGTTTGCCCTTGGTGCCGGCCGCCAGCAGTACCGCCCCCATGGAGGCCGCCTGCCCGACGCAGATGGTCACGATGTCCGGCTCCACAAAACGCATGGTGTCCAGAATCGCCAGCCCCGAGGAGATCGACCCTCCCGGCGAGTTGATATACAGGGAGATGTCCCGCTGCGGATCCTCCGCCGCCAGGAACAGCATCTGCGCGATCACCAGGTTCGCCACCGTGTCTTCGATGGGCGTTCCCAGGAAGATGATGTTTTCCTTCAGCAGACGGGAGTAAATGTCGTAAGCGCGCTCTCCCCGCGATGTCTGCTCGACGACCATGGGGACCAGGACGGAATTGTCCATTCGGGTGCTCCTCTCCCGGCCCTGTCGCCGGGCCGGCTACTTCTTCGCGGCAGCAGATTTCTTCGCCTTACGCGGTTTTTCGAGCGCCCGGCGCTTTTGCTCGAGCGCCGTAGCCAGGTCCGCGATGGTGGTCTGCTCCAAGTAATCCATGATACGCGAACGGAGCAGCTTCCAGGAATCGTGCATGCCGCAGGGCGCGTCGTCGGTGCACTCCGCCAGGCCGCTCACGCATTTCTGGTAGTCCGCCAGACCATCCAAAGCTTCCACCAGTTGAATCAGGCTGATCTCTTTCGGCGACGAACGCAACGTGAAGCCGCCAGTCGGCCCTTTGCTCGACCGCAGCAGACCCTTGCGCGCCAGTTGCTGCAGAATCTTCGCCAGAAAATGCGCTGGAATCCCCTCCTGCGCGGCGATATTCTTCACCATGACGTACTTGCCTTCCGGGGCCTGAGCCAGATTGACAAAGGCACGGATGGCGTATTCGGCTGACCGCGAGTAGATCATCACCTTTCCCCCTCCTGTAAGGCAGATGAATACTCCTTTATCTTAGAAGCTCGAGCGCCCCTCACGCAAGGGGGGACTCCGAAATTAACTTCTTGCGCGGCGGGAGGGCGGGTTTCAACCCGCGCGGGGCTTGAGCCCCGCCGCGCCGCAGGTCCGAAGAGGTACTTGCAGAATTCCTAGAAGGTCCGCTTGCTGGCGCGCGCGGCTCGGTAACCCGTCGAGAATCAGCGCTCCGTTTCAGAGCCGCGACCGCAAGGGAGCGGTTTCCACGAATTCTGCAAGTCCCTCCGAAGCCCCGCGCGGACTGGAAGCCCGCCCTCCATAGCCGAGGGACGGCCTAGCCGGCCCCTCGGTTGCCGATCAGATCGGCCCAGCGGCTGAAGACCAGTCCAGCCAGCTCCGCGAGGCGCGCGGCGTGGGCGCGG
>PLEM01000226.1 GCA_003137035.1 Bryobacterales bacterium
GCGAGAGCAAGCGCTGCGGCGAGATCGTCAACAACCTGCTGGTGTTCGCCCGCAAGCAGAACACCGAAATTGCCCCCGCGGATGTGAAGCTCGTCATCGAGCGGACCCTCGCCGTGGTGCGGCACAAGTTGCAGATGCACTCCATTTCGGTCTCGACCGAGGCGGAGAACCTGCCTTCCATCTGCTGCGACGCCTCGCAAATCCAGCAGGTGCTCACCGCCATCATCATGAACGCGGTGGACGCCATTTCGAGCCAGGGGCCGCGCGGCGGCAACCTGCGCATTCGGGCCGCGATGGTGGACCCCGCCTGGGTGGACATCGCGGTCGCCAACGACGGCCCGCCCATCCCCAAGGACGTGCTGCCGCATATCTTCGAGCCGTTCTTCAGCACCAAGCAGGCCGCCTCGGGAGTCGGGCTGGGCCTGGCCGTCACCTACGGCATTGTCAAGCGGCATGGCGGGGACATTCAGGTCACGACCGGCGAGCGAACCACGTTCCATGTGATCCTGCCGGTGGGCGCGACCCCGCCCGAAAGCCAGAACACGGAGGAAGCCGATGTCGGAAGAGACACTGTCCATACTGATCGTTGACGACGAGCAGGTCGTCCGCGACTCGCTGGTGCACTGGTTCACCGAAGAGGGTTATGAGGTGGACTCGTCGGTGAGCGCCACGGATGCGCTCGCCAAGCTCGCCGGGCGCGAGTTCGACCTGGTGATCGCCGACATCCGCATGCAGGGCATGGACGGCATCGAGCTGCTGGAGAAGATCCGGGCCGAGCAGCTCGACACCAGCGTGATCGTGATGACCGGCTACGCCTCGGTGGAAACGGCGGTGCGGGCGCTCAAGCACGGAGCTTTCGACTACATCACCAAGCCCTTTGATCCCGACGACCTTTCGGTGGTGGTGCGCAATGCGCTCGAGCAGCACCGGCTGAAGCGCGAGAACCGGCTGCTGAGGCAGCAGATCTCGGAGGATCACGCCTCGCTCACCGAGTTGATCGGGCAGAGCGAGGCCATGCGCCACGTCCGCGAACAGATCGAAACCGTGGCCGGGGTGGATTCCACCGTGCTCATCGAGGGCGAGAGCGGAACCGGCAAGGAGCTGGTGGCGCGCGCCGTGCACCGCCTCAGCCCGCGGCGCTACAACCCCATGGTAGTGGTGCACTGCGGCGCGCTCACCGAAACCCTGATCGAGAGCGAGCTGTTCGGGCACGAGAAGGGCGCCTTCACCGGGGCGCAGTACCGCAAGAAAGGCAAGTTCGAGGCGGCCAACGGCGGCACGGTGTTTCTGGACGAGATCGCCGACATCAGCCTCAAGACGCAGACCGACATGCTGCGCGTCCTGCAGGAGCGCGAGATTGTGCGCGTCGGAGGCACCCAATCCATCCACGTGGATTTCCGAGTCATCGCCGCCACCAACCGCAATCTGACCGAGATCGTCAAGGATGGCCGTTTCCGTTCCGACCTCTACTACCGGCTGAACGTGTTTACCATTCACCTGCCCGCGCTGCGCGACCGCTACGGCGACGTTCCGCTGCTGGCCACGCATTTCCTGGACAAGTACAGCAAGCAGATGAACCGCAAGTTCACCGGCTTCGACCGCTCGGCGCTGGACCTGCTCATCGCGCACCACTGGCCCGGCAACGTGCGCGAACTCGAGAACATCGTCGAGCGCTCGGTGGTGGTGGGCCACGAGCCGCTGGTCCGCCCGGCCGACCTGGCGCTGGCCCGCTCTCCGGAGGGCGCCGACGACCTGAGCATCGAGGCCGTCGAGCGGCGCCATATCATCCGCGTGCTCGAAGACTTCGCCTGGAACCAGACGCAAGCTTCCAAGGCCTTGGGAATCGACCGCGTTACCTTGTACCACAAGATCCGCCGCTACGGGCTGAAGCCGCCCGCCAAACCGGTGCGCGCGTAACACGGCGGGCTTGTGATTCTAGCCCCCATCGGAGACTTCCCGGAGGAACTGCTTGCCCGCCTTTCACGGCGGACCGGCATTCCCGTCGGGCCTTCCCGGGTGGATCCGGCGGTCGCCTGGAATTCGACTCGCCGACAGTGCGATTCCACCAGGCTGCTGGTGGAGCTCAAGACGCGTTACGACGGGGAGGTGATGGGGGCGGCCGCCTGCGACCTGTTCATCCCGGTGCTGACCTTCGTCTTCGGCGAAGCCGAGATGCCGGGACGCGCCGCGTTGTTTTCCATTCACCGCCTGCGCGAGGAGTTCTACGGGCTGCCCGGCGACGCCGAACTGCTCGAGAACCGCGCACTACGCGAATTGCGCCATGAGATGGGCCATCTCCACGGGCTGCCGCATTGCTCCGACTGGTCCTGCGTGATGAGTTCCTCGCACTCCATCGAGCGGGTGGATAATAAGAAGGAGGGGTACTGCCCGGAGTGCTCGGAGAGGCTGAAAAGGAGAATGACCTTTGCGCAATTTCGATGAGGCGCCGTTCCTGGTGATCTGGGAGGTTACTCGGGCCTGCGATCTGGCCTGCGTGCATTGCCGCGCCTCGGCCGACCCCGCCCGCAACCCGCTCGAACTCACCACCGAGGAAGGTTTCCGGTTGCTCGAAACCATCAAGTCGTTCGGCGACCCCATCATGATCTTCACCGGCGGCGACCCGCTCAAGCGCCCCGACCTGTTCCAGTTGCTCGAGAAAAGCGTTGCGCTCGGGCTGCGCACCACCGTCTCGCCCAGCCCTACACCGTTGCTCACGCCCGAGGCCATCGCCGGATTCAAGCGCGTTGGCGTGGCTCGCATTTCGGTCAGCGTGGACGGATGGGACGCCGCCTCGCACGACGATTTCCGGCAGGTGGCCGGATCGTTCGCACGCGCTACCCTGGCCCTCGAAGAAGCCCAGCGCATTGGCCTCTCCACCCAGATCAACACCACCGTGAGCCGGCACAACTACCGGCATTTGGAAGAGATCGCCGATATCGTGGACCGCGTCGGCGCGGCCATGTGGGATGTGTTCTTCCTGGTGCCGACCGGGCGCGGCGCCTCCCAGTCGGAATTGAACGCGGCCGAGTTCGAGGAAGTGTTCGGGTTCATGTACGAGCGCTCCAAACGCACCCGGGCCGTGATCAAGACCACCGAGGCAATGCACTACCGCCGATACCTGGCCCAGCGGAAGAAGGCCGAGGGCGGCGAGAACGGCAAGGGACACCCGGGCGAGAACCCGCTCAACCGCATGGCCGGCATCAACAGCGGGCGCGGATTCGTCTTCGTCTCGCGCACCGGTGAAATTTACCCCAGCGGGTTTCTGCCCATCTCCTCGGGCAACGTGCGCCGCCAGTCGCTGGTGGATGTTTACCGCAACGCCGCGCTGTTCCGAGTGCTGCGCGACAGCACCTGCCTGAAAGGCAAGTGCGGCCTATGCCACTACCGCAACCTCTGCGGCGGCTCCCGCTCCCGCGCCTACGCCCTCACCGGCGACTACCTGGCCGAAGAGCCCAGGTGCGTATACCAGCCCGATTGACGATTGAAGATTGAGTCATTGACGATTGCCGCGCCGCTGACCTGGGCCATGCGGCAGTCAGTAGGAGACGATGACGATCTCGTCCCCGCGGGCCGCGGCGCGGACCATCACGTGCAAGCTCTCCGCCGCCGGATCGTAGTACCAGGCTCCCGGCGCGAGCCGCGCCCGGGCCTCGACCCTGACCAGTTCGGTTTCGCCCAGCATCACTTTGCGGCACGCAGGGGTGTGGTGCACCATCCACTCGTAGGTGCGCTCCTGAAGCGACTCGATCTCCAGCCGCATGAACTCGTCGGCGGGGGCGGCGTGCACCTGGGAGATTTCGCCGAGGTCCTCCTCGTAGAGGAAGAACTCGCCGCCCAACTTCGGGAAGTAATGCAACTCCATCGGCCCGCCGGGAAGCTTTGCGGCCAGCGGCAGGATGTTGCCATTCCGGCTGAAGGCGGGCATCTCATCGGGCGCCGTTCGCACCGTGATTTCCTGGTGGCCCTTGTAGACCTGGTTGGTCCGCAGCTCCGTCCAGATCCCTTGCGGAAGGTAGACGCGAACGCTCTCCACCGGGCCCAGCACAGGCGCCACCAGCAGCTCGTCCCCCACCATGAACTCGTCGCTGTGCCGCGCCGCCACGGCGTCTTTGGGATACTGCATCGCCAGCGGATGGATTAGCGGCGTCCCCCGGACCAGCGTTTCGTACCCATACGCCACCAGGTACGGGACTAGCCTCGCGCGCCACCGGGGCGATTCCCCTGGAGCAGCGTACAGCTTCGGAATGAACGCCGCGAGTTGAGCCGCGCGGGCCAGCAGCGCGCCCCCGGCGGCCTGGTAAGGGGAGAGGTCGAATGAAGCCACCTGCATCGCCGACAGGCTCTCGTGTTGCAGCGCATAGACCGTTCCGCGCAGATCCTCCCACGAAGCCAGCTCGGCGGCCTTCCCCTTGGGCTTCAGAATCTCCAGATCCGCGGAGCCGAAATCCTCGGCCTCCGCCGCGGCGCCCAGGTGCTCTTCAAATATCTCCTTCGGCATCGGCCCGTAGTAGAAGAAGAACTCGACGCGGTCTCCGGCGACCGTGGTGCGCCGCCGGTCCGGCCGCGCTGAGGCGAGATCGAACGTGCACTTGCCGGGAGAACGGAAGTACTCGCCATAGCCTGCGCTAGAGATCAGAAATGGTTTGGTCGCCTCAACGCGGGAGCCGCGCAAATCGAGATTGGGCGTGCGCCTTGAACCCAGGCCGTAGAACCGCTCGCCCGCCGCTACCGTGCTTTCCAGCACGACCGAAGCGGCCTCGTCGCGGACGGTGGTCGTGGCGAGTGGCCCGTCGTTGCTTTTGATCTCCAGACGCCCCGCGTCCTTGCTCACATCCACCGTGAGATACCGTGTGCTGAAGCGCACCCGGGCGCCCAGATCCTCAACGGTAACCGCGACCGTGGTGTTCTTGATAGGCCCCGCCGCGGGCCCCGGCGCGCCCCAGTTCCTCGCAAAACGGAAGGTGGAGGCGCTCACCCACTCCACCTCCGCGCGACCCTTCGCCAGCCTGAATTCGAACGTGTTGGCCAGCCGGGCTGGCACGCCCTGCGCCCACACAAGCCCACCGACCAGGCCGATTCCGAGAACCAGTCTCCGCATCTACAGAATCACCAGCCGATCTTGGATTTCGCCGGTGACCCGCGCCGCGTTCTCCCCCACGAACACGTTGACCTCCGAGCGGATGCCGAACTCCGGCAGGTAAATGCCAGGCTCGATCGAGAAGCACGTCCAGGGGATGATGCGGCGCTCGTCGTGTGTCTCCAGATTGTCCATGTTGGCGCCCGCGCCATGCACTTCGGCGCCGATCGAATGCCCGGTGCGGTGGGTGAAATACTCACCGAAGCCGCGCTCGCGTATCGCGCCGCGCGCCGCGTCGTCCACCTCGAAGCCGCGCAGAGGACGCCCGGCGGCGATGGCGTCCTGAACCAGCGTCACCCCGCGGTCGCGCGCCTCCCGCACGATCTCGAAGACGTTCCGGATCGCCGTGGGCGGCTCGGCGCCACAGTATCCGGTCCACGTGATGTCGTAGTAAACGCCATCCGGCACGTCCAGCTTCGCCCAGATGTCCGTGAGCAACAGGTCCCCGCGCCGGATTTCGCGGCAAGCCTCCGCTCGCGGCTCGTAGTGCGGATTCGAGGAGTTCTCGTTGACCGCGATCGTGGGGCCGTGATCGGTGACGAGGCCGGCCTCGGCAAAGCCCTTCAAGAAGAACTGCTGCACCTCGAACTCGGTCACCCGGCGGCCGGCCCGGAGGCAGTCGCTCACCAATCGGTAAGCGTTCCGGCGGATTTCATCCACCTTGCGCCCGGCCTCCAGGTGCAGATCCAGGTTCGCCTGCGTCCAGCGCGCTTCGAAATACTGGATCAGATTGGCCGAACTCGCCACTTCAACCCCCACCGCGCGCACCAGTTCGATGGTGCCGCCATCGACCATCGACACCAGCGGCACCGCGCACTGCGGCGAGTACTGCATGGCCACGCGCCGGCATCCCACCAGCATCGCGCGCAGCCCTTCGATCTGTTCGCTCCAGCTCGAGTATTGCTGTACCTTCCCGGGCAAACCATCCAGCATGAACGGCTCGATGCGGTGCACCAGTCCCTTCGGCTCGCCGTGCGCGGGAATCAGGTAGTACCACCGCCGCGACACCAACGACGGTGGCGCGAGGCCCAGCACCCGGTACGCCAGCGGGTCCCGCTGATGGTGATCGAAGAACAGCCAACCATCCAAACCCTCATCGATGAGGGCCTGCTGAATCGCCGCAAGGTCCATGTTCAGTTCACTCCCCCCATCAGACGCTTCATCGGTTTCACCAGCAGCATCAGCACCACTCCCAGCCCGATGGTGAAGCAGGCCACCGTCGCGAACAGCACTGGCGTCGAAAAGCTCTCATACACGGACGCCACGCGCCCGCCCATGTAATTCCCCACCGCGTCGGACAGGAACCATACGCCCATCATCAGGCTGGCCACTCTGGCCGGCGCCAGCTTGGTCATCGCGCTCAACCCCACCGGGCTGAGGCTGAGCTCGCCGCAGGTGTGCAGAAAGTACGTCGCGGTAAGCCATGCCGGGCTGACCAGCGCGCCCGAGGCCGTGCGCAGCGCTGCGATTCCCACCACCACAAAGCCGAGCCCGACCAGCACCAGTCCCAGGGAGAACTTCGCCGGGCTCGATGGCTCGCGCTTGCCAAGGCGAATCCACACCCACGCGAACAGTGGAGCCAGCAGGATCACGAAGAGCGAATTCAGGGACTGGAACCAACTGGACGGGTACGGATGGCCCAGCACCCGATTGTCCGTGCTGCGGTCCGCGAAGAGAGTGAGTGTCGAACCGGCCTGCTCGTAAGCCGACCAGAACAGCGCGGCCGCCAGGAAGAGAACCGCGGTCGCCATGAAGCGTTTCCGCTCCACCGGCGTCCACTCCCCGCTCGAGAGCAGCCACCAGAACACTCCCACCGTCAGCGCGATCAGCAGCACGCCAACCGCATTGCCGACGAATTTGGCAGTGATCTCGACCATTCCGGCCATCGAGAGCAGCAGCGGCACGCCGATCACGACGACCAACGCCACCGCGGCTATCTCCATACTGCGCTTCTGCTTCCTCGCCGCCTCCGGGCTCTCCGGCCGCACCGGATGAAGCCCGGCCTCGCCCAGGTGTTTGCCGCCGACCACATACTGGACCAGGCCCAGCGTCATGCCCACGCCCGCCAGCACGAACCCCAGGTTCCAGTTCACTCGCTGGCCCACGTACCCGCACGCCAACGGCGCGAAGAACGCGCCCAGGTTGATTCCCATGTAGAAAATCGAGAAGCCGGCATCCCGCCGCTTGTCTTCGGCCCCGTAAAGCTGGCCGACCATGGTGCTGACGTTGGGCTTCAAGAGCCCCGTCCCCACCACCAGCAGCGCCAGTCCCAGAAAGAAGAACGGCAGCGCATGAACACCCAGGCTGAACTGGCCGAGCGCGATCAGAATCCCGCCGTAGAGCACGGCCCGGCGCTGCCCGAAGATGCGGTCGGCCACCCATCCGCCCGGCAGGCTCATCAGGTACACTCCCGCCGTGTAGAGTCCGTAAATCACGCCAGCCTTGCCTACGTCGAACCCCAGTCCGCCCTTGTCGACGGCAGCGGTCATGAACAGGATCAGCAGCGCGCGCATCCCGTAGTAGCTGAAGCGCTCCCACATCTCGGTGAAGAACAGGGTAGCCAGGCCGCGCGGATGCCCAAAGAAGGACGCGTTGGTATCGGTCACGATGCGGTCACTTTTCGGCACTGGATGTCGGTCCGGAAGCTCGCCACTCCCGCGGCGCCCCTCGGGTCCACTACCCGGAAGCTTAGCACGTCGTCCAGCCAGTCCTGGCTCGATCCGTCGAAGTACTGCGTGGCCGCCGTCAGCGTGCATTCCTGCTGCGCTAGCAGGCACTCGAAACGAAACTCCACCTCGAGCTGATCGCCCGCGTGGAACTCGCCCAATTCGCGTTGCTCCAGCCGCGTGTTTGTGCCGAACAAGTCGATGCCGAGCCGGTTGCGGATCAGGATTCCTACGATCGGGTCGGAGACCTGCCGCCGGAATCGCGCCGTTACCCTCACCGTAACCCGATCGCCGCTCATCACCGTCGTCGCGGGCTCCCCTTCCGCATTGAGCAGCTCGACGCGCGCGATCTCGCTCGCGCCATCGCCGTGCCGGAAGCTGCTGGTCAGCCCGTTGCGCCCCTCCTCGTCCGGGCCGCGCTTCTGCCGCTCCACCACCAGCCCCACGTACCGGTTCACCACATCGCGCGGGCTGCCTTCCGCCTCGATGCGCCCACCCAGCATCAGGATCGCCCGGTGCGCCAGCCGTTTCACCAGCCCCAGGTCGTGCGAGACGAACAGCACGGTAACCTTCTTCTCTTTCAGCTCCTCGAACTTCTGGATGCAGCGATTGGCGAAGATGGCGTCCCCAACCGCCAGCGCCTCGTCCACAATCAGGATCTCGGGCTCCACGTGGATGGCCGTGGCGAACGCCAGCCGCACATACATCCCGCTCGAGTACTCCTTCACCGGCCGGTCGATGAACTCTCCGATCTCGGCGAACGCGGCAATGCGCGGGAATGCGCTCTGGACCTGGGCCGGTGACAGACCCATGATCTCGCCGTTCATGTAGACGTTCTCGCGGCCGGTGAATTCGGGGTTGAACCCCGCCCCGAGTTCCAGTAGCGCCGCCACCCGCCCCTGCGTCACCACGCGCCCTTGCGTCGGCCGCAGGATGCCGCACACCAGTTGCAGCAGCGTGCTCTTGCCCGAACCGTTGGGCCCCACGATCCCCAGGATTTCCCCGCGTGGGACCGCTACGCTTACGTCGCGCAGCGCCCAGAAGTCCGCATGCGCCCGGCGCGACCCGAACGGCAGCAGCTCGAAGATCCGGTCCGACGGCCGCCGGTAGAGGTGAAAGACTTTCGAGACGTTCTGAATCAGGACCGCTGCCAACACACCCTCCTCATTGAGGGTACAACGTGGCGCACGCACTCGTTGGTGGCGCCGGCGGTCTTGCCGCCCGCCCTTAGCCCTGAAACGTGCTTCGCCGGCTGCTATTGGGCAGCGGCGCGGGGTATCCGATGAGGCAATACTGGTCCAGCGCGAACAGCACCACCGACTCGACGCCGTGCGCTCTGGCCAATCGCACTTCTTTCAGCCAGGGCGAGACCGGATCGCCGATGCCCACCAGATGCGCGCTTTGATGCGGCGGGAAACCGCGGCTTCGCGGCAGATCGATGGATTGCATGCACTTGTCCAGATCCCGGCCGTTCGTGTACCCGAAGCTCTCCGTCTTAAGGCACTCCAGCGCCTGCGGCGTCCACTCCTCCGACGGGAAGTTGATGGCGCGGTTCAGCTCCGTCTCGTTGACGTCGAGCGGATAGAGAACTTCGAACCGGCAGTTTGGATACGACTGCCGCACATAGCCGATCACCTGACTCGTGAAGTTGCCGATCAGCGTGGGCAAGAACGCCACCTCGTCCGGGTACTCCGAGGGGGGCGCGGTGTTATCGGGGATGGTGCCCATTTCGCGCCCGTACTGAGCGTGGAACGCAGTCCGCGTGTAGTCGTCGTAGAACGGCATGCCCGAGCGCGCGTCCCGGAAGTACCACCACTGCACTTCGCCGAATTGCAGGTAGGGCTGCATTCCCGCTTCCTGCATGGTCTGCGCCAGGTCCTGGTAGGCCTCTTTCCAGAACGCGACGCTGGCCGGCGAGAAATTCGTTTGCAGCGCCGGAGTGTTCAGCAGCACAGGATCTCCCGCCGGGCACCTCTGCGCGATGCCCACGCCCGTCGACGGGTCTCCATGCTGCAACTCCATGCTGAGCGCGGCCGTCGCGTCGATGCCGTACGCCTGCAGCGCCGCGAAGAAGCTCCGGCTCCAATCGCGCGCCGCCCGGTTCAGGCGCGGCATCGCCGCAAGATCAGTGCGCCAGTCGCCGTCCGCTCCACCCGCCAGCGCCGGCCCGCTCCTCTGCGCGTGGAAGTCCGTGCACGTGGTGCGCGCGTTGAGGCTGATCAGGTTCCCTTCGGCGCCCATGGTGCGCGCGTAGACCGTAAGTACCGTTCCGTCCGCGGAAGCCCGGTACGCCAGGTAGCCGCGGTTGATCTCCATCTCGAACGCCTTCGCCACCGTCTCCGCCGTGTCCCCCACGTAGTGAACGTGCGTAAGCTCCAGCGTGCCCAAAGTGACCGTGGTGGTCAACCCGGAACCGAATGTCGGAGTGCCGCTGAACTCGACCGTTCCCGACGCGTACCGGTGCCCCACTCGAACCAGCTCGTAGAACCACAGAGCGCCCGCATAGTGGTTCTGCCGCCCGTCGAACCCCAGCGCCCGGATCATCCACGCCGTTCGCTCCGGCGCCAGGCAGATTGAATGGTCCGTGTCCCAGTCCGTCGCCAGCGTCACTTTCGGGTCCCCGCGGATTCCCGGCAACTCCTCCGCCGGCGCCGCTATCTCCAGAAAGTCGAAGTAGAAGCTGCTTCCCTCCGGCCCCGTGAACGAGATCGCGACCGTGTGATTGCCGGCTTCGAAATCGCCGAGCGGGATTCGCACCAGAACGTCTTCCAGGGGGATCAGCAAGGTCTTGGTCGCCGCCGTTCCGCCGTCCACGGAAACCGACACCTGCCCGCCGTCGAAGGTCTTCCTTGTCCCCAGGTATAGCGAGTGCGCCGCCGAAGCGTGGTAGGTGCAGCTCAAACCCGACCCGATCGCCACAGTCGAGTGAATCGTCCCTCCCGAGAAGTTCCCCGTGCCCGGTACCCACGTCCCCGTGTAACTCACTTCCGAATCTTGGATCCTGCGGCTCCCGGGTCCGGCTACCTTGTAAGTACGGTTGGTTCCAGATACCGTCCAGTTACTCACCTGAACCTGGAAGTCGGATCGCTGGTAGGCTCCCGCCTGTAAGTCCGCCGCATACGTCCACCGGATCTTTCGGACGGAGGTGGTCGGAACCGGGTTGGTCGCGGTGTCGGTCAGGTTGTCGAAGTCCAGGTGCACCCGCCACTTCGATGGCGAGACGCCCCCGCCGAACTGCGTGTGCCATGGCTGCCACTGCTCGGTCCGCGCTCCGGAAACAAAACCGTAGGCTCCGACCCGATTCCAGTTCGCCCCCGGGCTCAGCGACGTGAGCGTGATCCGGGCTCCCGACCCGGACGCGTGCACGGTAGTCGAAAGAGAATTGACGATCCCCACCAGCGCCGCAGCCGCCGTCTCGATCGTGTCCGCTCCCGTCACCAGGTAGGGATACTGCTCGGAAAGCCAAGCGATCCCGATATAGTCTCCGGCGGTCGGCGTCCCTTCGAGTTCGAGTTCCGCCGTTGCCGCCACGTACGAGCCCGCGACCGCAGTCGCACAGTCCCGCAGGCGCACCAGCCGGGGGTCGGCCTCCCCCTCCACCCAGATCCGTAGGAACGGCCACTCCACCGCCCAATACAGGTCTGAGTCCACCGGAACGCAGTTGCTTCGGGTCTCGTCGTAGGTGAGTTCCAGGCCGCTCAAGTCGCCGTCGGGAAGGTTGCGGAAGGCGGGATGTTCGAATACGTTGTCGCGGTTCCACTCGACCACAGCCCAGTCGAACTGCTGCCGCCAAGAGCCCGAGAGCGTGAATCCGGTCGCGCTCGCCGCACTCAGCGCGGCGATGGCCGATGGGCGCTGGAAGTAACACTGCAAGTCGCGGTCGGGTCTTAGTTTCTCCAGGATCTCGGCCATTCTTCCCTCAAAACCGTGGCGCAGGCTTCAATTCGCGTTGATTCTCGTTCCTTCGCGGCTACCATCGGATCTGTTGTCTCCTGCCGCGCGGTTGGCGCTACATCCGGATCGTCACCGTCAAGTCCCGGCCCGGGGTCGCGTCGGCGCTCTGAGGAACCGAGACGATGTTCAAACTGATCTGGGCGCCCGCCGGCAACGGCGGCAAGCCAAACCCATTCACAACGTTCGAGTACCTCCAGCCCGGCGGATACCCAGGGGCCGGAATCGTAAGGCTGCAGTAGACCGCATCGTCTCGCCGTATCTCCAGTTCCACCGGCGCGACCGTCGGCGCTTCGTTCACCACCGCGAAGACCTTCCCCACCGAATGCGACTCCGGCACGATCAGCGGCGGCGCCGCGTTCGTCTGAATCGCCAGGTTGCCCTCCACCTGGATCGCGAACTGCCCTCCCGACAGCGTGCGCAGCCCTCCGTCCACGGTCCCGGTGTAGCAGGCCGACCCCGCCGCGCTGTTCCCTATTGCGTTGGTGACGAAAAGCTGCGCGCATGCGATCCGCGCGTCGGCGAGCAGAATCGGGTAGCTGAAGTTCCCGCTCGCCGGGCTCCCGAAGAAGTCCCGCGGAAACGGCGCCACGAATACCTTGCTTTCTAGGTGATACACCGGGATCTGCGGGGTCTGCGCGGCGTGCGACACCGCGGCGCTCCCCTCGACGCCCCGCGTCACTCGGTACCCCAGACCGCCATTGAGCACCTCTTCCACCCGCACGATCTCGAATTCGATCTGCACCAGAGTGCCCACCGCCCCGCCGCCCGCCTGCGTCAACCCGATCGTGGTGTCGGTCTCCCCGATCGCGCCGCTCAGCAGCACTTGCGAAGGACTGCCCAACTCGTTCCAGTAGCTCAGCGTCAGCGTGGCCGACGAGATGGTGCGCGTATTCGTCAGCTCCTCGAACCCGATCGCCATCAGCTCCACCGAGCCTCCGCCCCTCGGCGCCAGTCCGAATGCGGGTTGTCCGGGCGCCTCGGCGTCCAGCGCCGCGCCCGCTCCGCTGATCCGCCACCGCGTCAGCGGCGAAAGCTCCCACGCGCACTCCGTTCCAGCCGCGTTCGCCGCCCTGCCGGACACCTGCAGCGTGGCCCCCACTCGCGTCGGGATCTCGAACTCCACCGGGCTGCTCGCGCCGGTCGCCCCGAAGTGCCACCCCGATTCGGCGATCGCGAAGTAGCTGGTCGTGTCGGGGATAACATCCCACTTCCGCCGCACGGTCAGGGTAGTGGCATCGTTGGACTCGATCGCCCGCTCCTGCCCCGCGCCCGTTCCTTTGGTGATCCGCGCCACCATGCCCTGGTAGCCGTTCACTCCCATCCCCAGAGTCGAGTTCCCAACGGTGTCGCTCGAGTACGTGGTCGCCACGCACTCCGGCTGCAGTTCCAGCCGCCAGTAGAAATCCGCGTGGTCGTAATTGGCGTCCGGCGGCGGCTCCAATCCGATGGCCGCGCCCGGATCGGTGAACGTCGGCGCGATCCCCTGGTTGGACGCGATCCGGAACAACTGCTGCGGTGTAGGCCCCCGATACACGTTGAACCCGGACGAATTCGCGCTAAAGCTCAGCCCGCCGAGCGTGACCCGATTGGTGTTCGTTCCCGGTGGAATCGTGGCCCGCACCACAAACGAAAGCCCGCTCGCCGCTCCGCTTGCGTCGGTCGCCGTAACCGCGTAATACAGGGTCTGGTCTCCACCCAGACTTCCGCTCGCCGTCTCCGCTTGCGCCGCCAGGCTGATGATCGGTATTCCCAGCCCCGACATTGCCGGTTGACTCGGCACGATGAACCCCACCGCCAGCGTCAGGCTCGTGCCTCCGTCCGCGCCCTCGCCGCTCTTCTCGACGAGTTCGAACTGTGGCGTCCCCTCGGCGTCCAGCACCTTCCCCACCAGCGGCCGCGGCACTCCCGCTCCCGCGCCCGGCTGCCGCCGTACCGGAGAGTTCTCGAATGTGTTGTCGTCCGTGTACCACTCGTCTTGGTGGATCTGCGCGGTAATGAGCGCCGTCCCGTAATTCGCGCCCGGGGCGATTTTGACGATGCGGAATGGCTGCCGGTCGAAGCCCTCCTTCAGGTACGTCACCGTGATCAGGTCCCCCGGCTTCAGACTCACCCCGCGCACACTGGTCTCGAACTCGACGTAGGTGTTCGCGGCGATCGCTTTGTCCAGGTAGAACTTCGCCACCCTGGCCGCCTGATCGAAATTCGGGATTCCCAACACCGGCAGCGTCAGGCTGATTTCCTGTCCGGCTGCCGACACATCGTCCGAGTCTGTCAGTGAAAGACTGTCCTGCTGGTAGTCGTTGAAGGCGTCCTGAAACTCCACGCTCACCCGGTTCGCCGTCTCGGCCACGCTTTTCGACCACACGCGGATCGCCGGCTCCCCGTTCGTCTTCCTCAGAATCCCGGAGAACCCGTTGGCGCCGTCGCCGAACTCGTAACTTGGCCATCCACCGTCGAGCGCCGCCTCGCTGTTGCTCCCCGCCGGCTTGGCCGGACTTTCTAGCGCCAGCGTGTTCTCGACTCCCATCTCGAGCTGGCCCCCCGCGCCGTACCTCAGGAACAGCCGGGCCCCGTTCCGGATCCCCCGCGCCACATCGCCCGCGCTCCGCCGGTTCCGCACCACCAGGTTGCACTGGAACCGCGGAATCTGGATCGCGTTCCCGAACAGGTCCAGCGCCGGAATCGGCTCCGCGCAGTACGCCGCCG
>PLEM01000490.1 GCA_003137035.1 Bryobacterales bacterium
GCACCTGGTTCAGCATCATGGCATAGACCTTGTCGTAGTAGACGGTCTCGATCTCGCCGTCCTTGTTTCGCCCCACCAGGCCCGGAGCCACCTCGGCTACTTCCTCGGCCACCAAGCCGTACTGCTGCGGAGAATCCGGCCCGTGCGCCTTGTAGCGAAAACGCACCGGGCGAAGGCCCATGATCGTGCCGGTGGTGTCCCCCATATCCTGGATATCGCGCTTGACCGTGCGGGAGGAGTTCACGGTTCCCAACTGGCCATTGCGACGGCGTTGGCGCTCCCCGTCGTCACTCCGCGGATGCCGGAAATGAACGTGCGGGTTCGATCGCTGTCCTCGATGCGGGTGGTGTTCGATTCACTGGCCACTCCCTGGTTGCCGATGTCGATGTTGTAGCTGCCCGTGGATAGAATGCGGGCAACGCGGGGAAAGCATGACACGGTCACCGTCACATACCTGGGACGGATGGAGAATTCGTCTGCGCGGGCCCTACGGCGTCAGTGCCCGGCCGCGAGCGCGGATGGCGTCCGGCCGGACAGGGACGCTTCGAGTGCCGCCAGCCGAGTTTCCAGCGACTGGATTGTCCCGCCCTGCTGTCGATTCTGCCTTTCCTGTGCCCCGAGCTGTTGGTGGAGCAAGTCGTTCTCGGTCTTCATCTCCCGAACGGCCTGAAGCAGCAGCAAAGGCAGCTCACTGTAATTGACCGCTTTGAAACCTCGCCTATCCTCCGAGACCAACTCCGGGAAGTCCCGTTCTACCTCCTGCGCGACGAGACCATAGCTGCGCGAACTTCCGAAGTGATAGTCCGGGTATTCCGCCGCGCGCCAGTCGAAATGCACTGGCTGCAATCGCACCAGCTTTGCGAGAACGGAAGAGAATGGCTGGATGTTGGTCTTCAGCCGCGCGTCGGAGGGACAGGAGCCGGCAATCTGGGCGCCGGAGGAGTTCTTGACGCAATCGGCCACGCGGATCTCGCCGTTCACTTCGAGTGTGTCCCTGGCAGCCGTGGTTCCTATGGCGACGTTTCCGGCCGCATCGACTCTCAGCCGTTCCAAGCCCCCCGTGAGGATGGTCAGCGTATTGGCGGCCTCCCGCTGAACCGCGACATCGACCGGATTGTCTTTTCCATCCCCCATTTCGAGCCGCATCCGTGGGTAGGAGTTGAGTCGGAATACCGGTTGCTCGGCCGTTTTCGGACACGGTCTCTCATCCGTGAGACATAGGAAACCCTCGAAGTGACTTCCTCGATCCCACTTCACCGAAGCGGCGATGCCTTTCCGGTCGATTTCGAAGACCGATCGTTCGGGCGAGGTGTAGTCCGAATAGAGCAAGCGGAACTCCGGATCCCCATCACCGGCCTGCTGGATTCTGCCTAGGTAGAAGATCGGATTATGGCTGGGGCCGGTGCCGGAAGGGACTCCCGTGGTCGTGAAATCCCGCTTCATCTGGAGGGCAGTTTCGTCACCGCCTTCAATGAGAATGTTGCCGTCTCCAAGGTGGAGCTTCTGTCCCGGCGAGGCGACACCGATCCCGACCCGACCGGCGTCGTCCACCGTGAGGCGGTTCACGCCCGCCGTGGCAATGTTCAACGAGCCAGGCGCGGAAGAGAAGATGCCTGTCCCCTCATCTCCCTCGAAACTCAGCGAGGGCGCGTCGGCACTGCCCGGCAGGAGCGTGATCTGTGGGGTGTAGTAGCCGTTGATGTCCAAGATCACGTCCGTGACGTTGGTCACAAACACATCGACGCTCCCGCCGGTCCCTCCCGGCACGATCGCTGCGTTGTTGTGGATCTGCCCGTCCATAGCGCTCAGCGTCGCCACCAGCGGCCGCGTCGTTCCCGTGGGCCACATCGTGATGTACCCCAGCGGTCCCGAGGGGACCACCGACACGTTCAGCGAGTAGGCCAGGGCCGTCGAGGGAACCCCACAGGTTGGGTGCGTTGGAAGCGGCACGGTTCGCGTTTCGCCCACCCCCAGTGTGGGCGGGCCGAACGCCCCCGTCTGGCCATGTTCCGCGCGCGTGTCCATCACCCGGCACGGCGTCATGCCCACAAACACCAGCGGCGGTGTGATCGCTCCCGCGGTGAGCGGCTGCCTCTCCATGGCTTTGCCCCGCGGCTGCACCGCCGCCGGAGCCTGCCAGTACAGTGGCGCCGCCCAGTTGGTCAAAGGGATGAACTGATCCCGCGCCGCCAGACTGCCGGCCAGCGCACTGCCAATCAGCACAAAAAGAGCGAAACGGCGAATGCAGAACATGTGTCCTCCTCCTTGAGGCAGTCTACAGCCTTTCGGACTCTGGGGTACACAATACCCGTTTGATTCGCGAGGCGGGAACGGGCGGCTTGGAGTGGATCTGCTGGTCTTCAACCTGCGCTGTTCGCCGATGCTGTTCAACCGCGAGCTTCAGGCCGACGGCGCGCCCATGCCGCGTGACGTGGTCTATGCGGAAGGCGATGGAAGAAAGTCCTCGAACCGGAATGAGGCGTCTTCACGCGTGCGCGTAAGATTCGGGTTGTAGAAGCGATCGCCGGCTCCGATAACCCGGCCCCAACGTTCGTGGAAACGCTCCCGCTCTTCGAGCGTCGTGTAGGGCAGCCGGCTCTGGGCTTCATAGTGCCGCAGCACGGCCGACGCTTCATAAACGATCTCCAGCCCGGCTTCACGCGCCCGCAGGCAGAAGTCCACATCGTTATAATTCACCGGGAAACGCACGTCGAGGCCGCCTAGATCGCGGAATACCTCCCGGCGCACGGCCAGGCACGCGCCCGTGACCGCGCTCACGTTGCGGGTCAAGTCGAGCCACGCGCACAGTTCCGCCGCCAATAAGCCGCGCCCGGGATGGCCCGCCCCATCCAGTATTCCCACTGCGACGCCGGCGTGCTCTACGGCGCCGGACGGGTATAGCAGCTTGGCGCCCGCCACGCCGACGCCGCGGCGCTGCGTCTGCGCCACTAACAACTCGAGCCATTCCGGAACCAACGGCTCGATGTCGTCGTTCAATAACACCAGCGTGGCGCCGCTGGCCGCTTCCGCGGCGAGATTGTTCATCGCCGCAAAATTGAATGCACCCCGATACGGCACCCGCACACACCGCTCCGCCCGGAGGACCTTGTCCATCGCGGCTTCATTGCCGGTCTGATGCTCGACCACTACGATCTCGCGCCGGGTGTAGGACGTCGCGCGGCCGATCGCACTCAGGCACCGCCGAAGCAACTTCGGCTGGCGCGAACAGATCACGATGGATGCCAGGGGACTGCCGCTGATCTTCCACTGCACGCGCCTGGTGCACGGGGCCGGTCCGCGCGCGACGGTGGCGGACCAGCCGCGGCGCACCACCGCGTCGGCCAGCGCGCGCTCTTCCGCGTCCTCGGCGTCAGGCCCCGTCTGTGCCCGACGGTGATGCAGAATCAGGGGGATGTGCTCAACGGACGCGGCCCCGTCCGTCAGGCGCAGCACAGCGTCATACGCTTCCGCCCCGTCGTAATCGCTGCGGAACCACCCCGCCCGGTCCAGAGCCGCCTTCGAGATTACCAGGAAACGCCCCAGATACATCCAGCTTGCCAGCAGATCCGGCGACCAATCCGGCTTGAACATCGGCTGCATGCGTCGTCCTGAGCCGTCGATGCGATCCTCGTCGGAGTAAACCAGGTCCGGACTGCTTTGCTGAAGAACCTCCGTTACTTCGTGCAGCGCATGCGGCGAGAGCACGTCGCACTGATCCAGGAGGGCCACATACTCGCCGCTGGCCAACTCGCCGGCCCGATTCAGCGCGCCGGCGATTCCCAGCGGAACACCCGGGCGGACCAGACGGATGCGGTCGTCGGCCGCAGCGTTCCCCAGCACATAGTCCTCCGCCCACTGCTCGTTGGGGCTACAGACGGATACGCAAAGCTCCCAGCGCCCGTAGGACTGCATCAGAACCGATTCCGTAGCGGCCTCCAGCCACTCCGGGCGTGCACCTCGCACCGGCAGAAGGATGCTCACTGTAGGCTGCCGGCGAAACGCCTTGGCCCGCTCGATATACCACTCGCGGGGCGGCGTGCGCGCCGCTTCCTGCATCAGCCATACTCGGTAGGAGTCTTCGACTGTCGCGGCGTGGACCTGCGAGCGCGGTAGTTGCCTCCACGCCGCCTTGCCTCGCCATAGGCTGGCTATCCGGCCGGCCCAGCGCAAGGTCCGGAAAACGCGGCTTTGCTCGAGAGCGATGAGCCGAGCGTCCAACTCGCATTGCTTATCCGCGATTCTCAGCAATTTTCGCTTGGTTTCTTCACGCTCGCGCTCGATTTCAACCAGCGCATCCTTGAGCAATAGCGCGAGGACGCCAAGCTCGGTGCCGGGAACACTCGACGCTTCGTCCGAGCGGCGAGATTGCAGTCGCTCGAGCGCCCGCCGCAGCGCCTCATCATGCCTGTCGGACGGAGATTTCTGCAAACTCTGATTCTATCCCCGTCGCCGTCCCCACGCTACCCGCCGTTAATACCGGCTTGTTAGCTCGAGTTTTCGCACTTGCCGCCGGCTTCTGTAAACGGAGACTGAACCCGCCCGGGCGCGTCCACATACGGGAAGTACGGCGGACGCTCAGGCGCCTCCACGGGCGGGAAGGGCGCCGCGGCCACCTTGGACGCGAGGCCCAACCGGAGCAGCGCGGGGAATGCGGCGGCGGAGTGGGTTCCGGGATCGCTCCCACCTTTTGCCGGTCCCCGTAGACGACCCCAGTTTCTGTCGGCAGCGCCCGAGTTTCCTTTGTTTGACGGCAGCTCCGCCGTAACCCTGACCGTAACAAGCCCCGTAACACCTCAGACGGCGCGGCGTTACGCGGCTTTCCCGCGCAAGCCTCGTCTTGTCCGGCTTCTGGCCCCCTTTGCATCTTCCGGCGCGGCAGGCGGAAACGCGCCCGGAAAAAGGCACGGAAGACCGAATGTAGCCGACCTTTGCGCGCGGCAAGCCGATAGCTGTATGCGCGACACCAGCCCGGACTTTGACCCGGACTATGAATTGCACTCCAATAGTCCGCCTTCCATTGGTCGTTTCTCGCGCTTCAGGGCGATATTCGATGCCTTCCGAACCGTCGAATCGAACATCCACAGCGGTGCCGGGCCGAGAAGTACAGCCCATTCCACAAGCCCGCACAGTCTGTCACTCCCGTGTTGTACCCCAGGACTGTCTGGCGCGCCCTATCTGCCAAAAGACTGGCCGGTCATCCGCTCTGATCCGGGAGTTTAGCGAATTCGCTTAGCAGGTCACCACAAAACGGCGAGAGGCTCGCCTCCACGGAAGGGTCTCGCGCGATTCAGCCGGTTCAGACATTCGCGTATAGCTCGCCCTCACCCGACTCGTGCCCGGCCTCACCCTCTTCGACATCAAGTGCGCATGGCTTAACGCGGCCTGCTACAACGAGTTCCTTCCGAGGCTTCCGCTGCCGAGCCGCTCACAAAGCGTCTGCCGGACAAACCGAACCGTCGATCCGGTTCACTTCATCCCGGCAAAGACTCTTGTCCGGCTACGCCGAGGGTGCGCGCCCGCGGCTTTGCACGCGCGCCTTCGCGGTCGCCTGCTTCATCGCCCCCCGCACCCGTTCGGCGATGAATTCCGCGAACGGCTCGATTTTCATGTCGATGCTGGCGCGATCCAGCGCCGCCAGGTAGCCGTTACGATCCTCAGCCCGGATGACCGTCCACGGATAGCCACCCGAGGCCAGCATCGCGTTCATCAAGAAACGCGCCATCCGCCCGTTGCCGTCCGGGTAGGGATGGATATAACCGAACACCCAGTGTCCCATCACGGCGCGGACGCCAGGCTCGGCTTCTCGCTCCAGCAGATCGAAGAGCGCCGGCATCGCATCGCGAACCGCTTCCCAGCGCGGCGGCACATACCGCGACGTGCGCAAATAGACCGCGCTGTTCCGGTAGCCCGCGAGCGCTCCGGCCTCAATCAAGCCAGCCGCCACGCAGGGCTGAAACAACTCGCGGTACCACTCCTTGTGAGCCGTGCGCGCCAGGGCGCCGGCATTGCCGCCGGCAATCGCTTCGCCCACCGTTTCCTTCACTTTCTGGAAAGCTTGCCAGTAGCCGCGCGCCGCCAGTGCGTCGCGGCCCTGCCGGTCGTCGTCGCGATGATCCGGGTCCCAGTCTCCCCGCTGGACTCTTTCGACCAGCGCCGGCGTGACGGTGTACCCCTCGATTGACAGCGAGTGAAAAGCGTCGCTCTTGTACATGTCGTCCACGAAGCGGAGATACGCTCTCCTGTTTCGCGGAAGGCCCGGCGCTTTCGGGAACGCCTCGACAACCACGCCCCGCATGGATTCCCACATCGCCTGCATGCGCCCGACAATGGGCGCTGAGACGGTGGGCAAGACGCCGAATGTCTGCGACGGCGCGAACGGATCGGTTTCGCGCACGTCGTATCCCGCAGACTTCATAACCCTCACGATCTCGTCGGCGACCTGCGGGCGGCCGATGCGGCGGAACGCTCCGGCGATCTGCCCTGCTTTTGCGGAGTGGCCGCCGTTGAGCAGAAGCCGCAGCACATCCGATGCTTCGCGAATGTCCGCCAGCACGACCTGAGTCTCTATGGGATTTCGCGTGAAGAAAGCCTCTGGAACCTTCACGAGTGCTGCCGCAGCAGAGAACAGCCTTAGCCCGTCCTTGACCGACACGTCGGCCGCGGGCGGCATCTCCGGCTGTTTGAGGTCATAAAGGGATGTGCCGAAGAGCAGCTTCATAGTGTGGTTCGTGCCCTTCCGGCTGTAGACCACCACCTGTGTTGGAATCACGGTATTCTGTGCATGCAGAAGAACCGACTGCTCGGGCGACAGGCGCCACGCGTCGTCAAACCGGTCCTGGCAATAGCTTGCGCAGAATTCCCAGAACGACGCATACCATGGTGTGCTGTCGCCCTGGCGCGCGCTCGGGCTGGAAGACATCAGCCAGCCCTTCATGACTTCCCGCAGGAAGCCGTTGCGAAGCAGCCGTTCCCGGTGCGTGCGGGTCAGCTCGCGCGACCGGAAGACGTGGCGCCCGCCCTTCTGAAGCTCCTGAATCGCGGCGAGCGATTCCGCGAGTTTTTGGTTCGGTTTGGGCATGATGAGTCCTCAACAGCATCGGCTCTCTACAAGCTTATTGTGCCGTGTCTATACAAGCGTATCATGCCGGCTAGATGCAAGCAGATTCTGCTGCGCGAATGCAAGCCCATTATGCTGTCGCACCAGGTAGAAAACTGGCTAAGTTGTTGGTTCTTCTTGGGGCGGCGATTCGTAGTCGGCAGTTCGCCAGTTCGATCCCGGCCGCTATGCCGACGACCGTAGTGTGTTGACGGCGAAATCGCGCCGCGCTTCGTAGGATGCGATGGCGGTCTCCTGCTCGAGGATGTAGCCCAGTTCGTCGACTCCGTTGAGCAGGCAGTGCCTGGCGAAGGCATCCACCGGAAACTCCACGGCGCGGCCATCCGGCAGCGTGACCGTCTGCGCGGCCAGATCGATGCTGACCGTAGCTTCGGGTGGCAATGCGAACAGCTCGGCGTGAATCTCGCGCGGCACCGCGATCGGCAGCAGCGAGTTCTTGAGCGCGTTCTGGCGGAAGATGTCCGCGAACGAGGTGCTCACCACGGCGCGAAACCCGAACTGGGTGAGCGCCCAAGGCGCGTGCTCGCGCGAGCTGCCGCAGCCGAAGTTGTCGCCGGCGAGCAGAATCGCGGCGCCCTGCGCGCGCGGCTGATTCAGGATGAAATCCGGCTTGGGCCGGCCCTCGGCATCGTAGCGCCAATCGCAGAAGAGTTGGTCGCCGAGTCCCTCTTTCGATATGGTCTTCAGAAAGCGCGCCGGGATGAGCTGGTCGGTGTCGACATTGTCGATGGGCAGCGGAACCAGGCGGCTCTCGAACTTGGTGAACGGGTTCATAGCATCGTCCTCACGTCGGTGACTACGCCGGTGACCGCGGCCGCGGCGGCAGTCAGCGGGCTGGCCAGGAAGGTGCGGCCGCCGGGGCCTTGCCGGCCTTCGAAGTTGCGGTTGCTGGTCGAGACGCAGTATTGGCCCGGATCCAGGCGGTCGTCGTTCATGGCCAGGCACATCGAGCAGCCCGCTTCGCGCCACTCGGCTCCGGCGGCGCGGAAGATCCGGTCCAGCCCCTCCGCCTCGGCCAGGCGCTTCACCTCGTTCGACCCCGGCACGATCAGCGTTCGCACGCGCGGGCTTACCTTGCGGCCGTCGAGCACCGAGGCTGCCGCACGCAAATCCGCCAGCCGGCCGTTGGTGCAGCTCCCCACAAACACCACGTCGACCGGATGACCCAGCAGCGGCTTGCCGCCTTCGAGATTCATGTAGCGCAGCGCCTTGCGGACCGATTCGCGCTCCATGGCGTCGGCGATCCCCGCGGGGTCGGGAACCGCGCCGGTGATGGGGATGCCCATCCCCGGGCTGGTGCCGAAAGTGATCATCGGCTCCAGTTGGTCCGCGTCGATCTCGACCTGCTTGTCGTAGCTTGCGCCCGCGTCGCTGGGGAGTTGCTTCCAGCGTGCGATGGCGCGGTCCCAATCCGCTCCGTGAGGAGCGTAAGGACGGCTGTACATGTACTCGAACGTAGTGCCGTCCGGGGCGATGAGCCCTGCGCGGGCGCCCGCCTCGATCGACAT
>PLEM01000424.1 GCA_003137035.1 Bryobacterales bacterium
GTTGAACACGCCCGTGAGAAACCGGTTGCCGAGTCTTCGGACAGCGCCCATTTCGGGCCGACGCCCGCCACAGAACCGCGAGCCGTAGACCACGGGATGGGTTTCGAGCGCCTCCAGCAGCGCGGGAATCGATTCCGGGGGGTATTCGAGGTCGGCGTCGATAGTCACGATGGCGAGGCCCTTCCCGTGCGCGATGCCGTCCCGAAGACTCTTGCCATAGCCTTCGTTGCCGAGGTGCCGGACGGTTTCCACCCCCCGCGCGTGCAGGCGGTCCAGGGTGCCATCCGTCGAACCATTGTCAACGAAAATCAGGGAAGCCCCGGGACAGGCGAGCGCCAGGCGGTCGACCATTTCGTCGACGCATCCCGCCTCGTTGAGGATGGGCACTACGATGTCCACTCCCTCGGCCGTATTCACTCCCTCTATTCTGCACGAACCGGCTGGGTGGGAGTTGGACGCGCGAACCAAATCGACAGAACCACCAGCGCCACCGTCGCGATCAGAAACATGGCCCACGCGGCGATCAACACCGGCGGCGTCATCCACGCCGGCTTGTAAAGCGTCAACCGCTGGAACAGAAGCTGAAATCCGCCGTTGCCGAGTTCGGCCAGGCGGAACGCGGGAAGTCCCCCGTCCGGCGAATGGGAGATGAAGCCGGTGTAGTAGGGCCACAAGTAAATGTGCGCGCCGAACAGCTCCAGCGCAGTGAGGGCGATCACCAGAATCGGGCCGGCCGCGGCCTTGAATCGCGGCAGGACGGTGCGCAGACCCGCCAGCAGCAGCACCGCAATCGGAGCAACCAGGCAGCAGGCATACCAGCCAAAGGCGTCGGGGCGGCCATAGACAACCGAGGAGCCCAGCGCGAAGTAGGCGATCGCCAGCGCGAACGAGAACACGAATGCACTGAGGAGCGCGATGCCGGCGTTTCTTTTCCACACCAGAGAAACGATGCCTGCCAAGGCGACGACGCACAAGCCGGCGATCGCCCGATACATCCATCCGCGGACCACAATGAAGCTCCAGTTCCCGATCCACAGGAACGTGATCCAGGCGAAATCGGCCGCCTTCAGAGCCGGAAACCGAACGAGCGACCTGGCCATGTCGAGGAGACCCGGATGCACCAGGATGACGTTCCCGGTCAGGGATCCGGTGGTGGCCCAGGTCTGCCAATACCACCAGCCTGCGATCGCCGCCGCTCCCGCGAGCGCGATCGCCGTCGATCTTCGCGCGTCCCGATAGAAGAAGAGCAAGAGAATCGGCGGAAGAAACGCTAGGAAATAGGCTTTGGTCAGCAGCGCTGCGCCAAGAGAAAGCAGCAGCGCGGCGCGCTTGCGTTCGACGACCGACCACACCAACACCGTGCCCAGGCCGATGGCGAGTCCCTCGTTCGCCACATGTGTGGCGGTGAATGTCAGGACCGGCATGGAAGCGATCAGGGCCGCGGCCCCCAGCGCGAGCTTCGAGTTGCCGAGAACACGCCGGGCGATCAGAAATCCAAAAGGAACGCAAAAGGACGCCAGCAGGACGCTGAAGATGCGCATCACGATCACGCGGGAGGCCAGGGAGATATCCCCGGTAATGCGGTACAACGCGGCGGAGAGCCAGTAGTAAAGTGGCGGTTGCTGGACCTCGTAGATGATCGCGGCCGAGGCCGGGAAGCTTCTGTGCCGCGCTTCGGGCGCCAGCTTCCAATACTCGTCGTAGGTCATGCCCCCGTTCTTGGCCGGCACTCGGGTGAGCGTCTCGGCGACATCCCGGGGAACGGGCGTGGTACGGATGGGCTCGCGGCCCTGGGTGGCCAGGAACTCGATGCGGGCGTAATGGGCGTACTCGTCGAAGCCTTCCCACAGTGGGATGGCGCAGGAGTAAAAGGTCCCGCGCAGGACGAAACACGCCCACAGCAGCAGGACCCAGTAGCGAGCCGTCACAGGACGTTGAACCTCATCGGTCTTTTGCCAGGGAGACAGGGCTGGAGCCCTATCCTACTCGGGTTTGGGCGCGGCTCCAGCGGTCTTCGAACAGGCCTTTCATGGCCTCGCCCAAGCCCGCGTGGTCGAACACTAGGGAGGTCCAGGTCGGGTAGGTGATCACCGGATCCAGCAGAGCGATCAGCCCCTCCCGGCCGTCGAACAGCGCGAGTTTCAAAGGCAGGGAGTCGGCCACGCGCACCTCCACCCCGGCCTGTTCGTACTCCTGGAGGCGTTGGCGGTGTGCGTCGCCTAGCGTGCCGGCCTGGAGCAGCAGGCGGCAGCGCACCCCTCGCGCCCGCGCCTGCTTCACGATCTGCTCGTCGAGCGGGTCCACGGCGTAGGGCGGGCGGGAGAACTCCTGGTACTCGGACTGGGCCTCGGCCAGCATGCGGCGGTATTGCGTGGCGGTTTGCACCGGATCGCTGACGATGCGCAGGAAGTCCAGCGTTCCGCGCCCGCCTTGCCCTTCCGAGTAGGCGCTGCTGAGGTCGTCGATCAGCGCCGAGGCGGAGCGGCCCTGCTCGGCCAGTTGCTGCTCGATCGTCTTGCGCTTGCGCGAGAGGTACGACGGAATCGCCAGGCCCGGCTCGACCGCCGAGAAGAGCTTGGTCTTCTCCTGCACGACTTGCGCGAAACCCTTCTCCGTCAGGCTGTCCAGCACTTCGTAAATCTTCTGCCGCGGCACATGGGCTCGGGTGGCCAACTCGAGCGCCTTGAACCGGGGATGGCCCACCAGCACCAGATAGGATCGCGCCTCATAGGCGTTGAGGCCAATCACCTGCAAGCGCCGCCAAAAACGTTGAAAAGCGGTCTCGGGCATAGCCCATACAATACCAAAGACGCGGTGCGCCAGTTAGAATCAAAATAATGGCTCGCTCCCCCGCCGGCCCGGCGGTCTCGGTGGACCGCTTCTTCGAGCTCTCGATGGTTGGATTGGTGGCCAGCGGCTACCTGGCGGTGCTGGGTTCGGCATTCCTGGACGCCCCCACCGCCATCGCCGTCGCCACCGGGCTGGTGTTGCGGGCGCTGCTGGTGACCGGCGTCCTGCGCCTCCGACTCTCCGTTCGCGCGGTCAACGCGCTGGCGGTTGCCTGCATCGGCTTCTTTCCCATCGACTACCTGTACGTGTCCAGGGAATTCATGCCCGCCACGGTTCACCTGGTGCTTTTCCTGGCGGTGCTCAAGATCCTGACCGCGCGGGCCACGCGGGACTACGTGCTGGTGGCGGTGATCGCATTCCTGGAGCTGCTCTTCGCCTCGGTGCTGTCGACCAATTTGAGCTTCTTCCTGTTTCTGGCGCTGTTCCTGTTGTTCGGCCTGGCGGCGTTCGCCAGTTCCGAGATCCGCCAGTCGATCCGAAAACCCGGCCATCTCGCTCGCGGCGGGCTGAAGAGCTTCCACTGGCGGCTGGCGGCGCTCACGCTCTCGGCCGCACTCGGCATCCTGGCTCTGACCGGAGGCCTGTTCTTCCTGCTGCCCCGCACGGCCCAGGCCGCGTTCCGCCACCTGGCGCCGCAGCGCTTTCGCATCCCGGGGTTCTCGAACGAAATGATGCTCGGGGAAATGGGCCAGATCCGGAAGTGGCGGACCCCGGTGATGCACGTCCGGTTCTTCGACGCCGAGCGTCCAACCGGCCTGAAATGGCGCGGCGTGGCGCTGGCACAATTCGACGGGCGTCGCTGGTACAACCCCTCCGAGGCGGGCCAGCCGCTCCCGGTGACCGACGGCCTGTTGAAGCTCCGCGACCGCTCCCGGGCGGCCGGCATCCGCTACGAGGTGCAGCTCGGCTCGATGACCTCGGACGCACTGTTCTTCGCCGGGAGCCCGGTTCTGCTGCGGATCAATTCGGCGCGCGTGATCCGGACGTCGACCGACAGCTACCGGCTGGACAGTGGAACCCCCGAGGGGCTGCACTACGGCGTCTACAGCGCTCTGGAGGAAAGCTCGCCACGGATGGACGTTCGCCGGCTATCCGAGGAGGAGCGCCTGCTCCACCTGCTGCTGCCGCCGGTGGATGGCCGGATCGTCGCGCTCGCCCGCCAGGTGACCGAGGGTCTGGAGAGCGATGAGGCGCGCGCCCGGGCGATCGAGTCTTACCTGCGCACGCACTACGGGTACTCCACCGATCCGCTTTCCGTCCCGGCGACCGACCCGCTGGCCCACTTTCTGTTTGAGCGCCGCAAGGGCCACTGCGAGTACTTCTCCTCGGCGATGGCCGTGATGCTGCGCCTGGTGAACATCCCATCGCGCGTGGCGAACGGGTTCCAGAGCGGGGTCTACAACCCGGTGAGCGGCTGGCTGGTGATCCGCGCCTCGGATGCGCACAGTTGGGTGGAGGCGTGGCTCCCTGGCCGCGGCTGGACCACCTTCGATCCCACGCCACCCGATCCAAACCCGTCCGCGGACTCGCTCTGGAGCCGGATGGGGTTCTACCTGGATGCCGCCGACACCTTCTGGCAGGAGTGGGTGCTCAACTACAACCTCGACCGGCAACTGATCCTGGCCGCTCAAATGGAGGACTCCAGCCGCATGCTGGGGTCGCGATGGCTGGACCGGGTAAAAGCCACCGTAACGCGTTGGAAGACGGCCGCAGCCGCTTGGGCCGGGCAGTATGGGGTGGCCGCGCTGATCGTCGCGCTACTCGCCGCGATTGCCTGGCGGTACTTCCCGCGCCTGCGCGCGTGGTGGAGAACGCTGGCCCGGGTGCGCCAAGTGCAGCGCGGAGCGGCGCGGGCCTCCGACGCCACTCTTCTGTACGCGCGCATGCTGGTTGTATTGCAGCGGCGAGGCTTCCAGAAGCCCGCTTGGGTCACCCCCGCGGAGTTCGCGCGGCTGCTGCCGGTCTCCGAGACGGCCACGTTGGTAGCGCGGTTCACCGCTGCGTACAACGAGCTACGCTTCGGCGGAGACTGCGGGGCGGCGCCGCGGATGATGCAATTGCTGCAATCCCTGGAACACCAGTAGGCAGAATTCCGGCCAACTTCCAGCGATTTTTCCCAGTGCCACACCACTAACCACTGTGGGGGACTCCCCCGGCGTCCTGTTCGTGGCTCTCTTAGATCGTGGTGTCGCGTCGTTGTTGGCCCCGCTGGCTGTGTGTATCCTCGTCTGCGGTCTGGACGACCTTTTCCTGGACCTGGTCATCGCCTGGAACTGGTTCCGCTGCCGGTTCCTGGGCGCTCCGCAAATCGCGCCGCCGAGCGATTCCGAATTGGGGAGGACGCCGGAAAAGCGCATCGCGGTGTTCGTCCCGCTGTGGCGCGAATACCGGGTCATCGGCCAGATGCTCGAGCACAATCTGGCGTCCATCCGCTACTCCAACTACGACTTCTTCATTGGCGCCTATCCCAACGACGAGCTGACGGCGGATGCAGTGCGCGAGGCCGAGGCGCGGTTTCCCAACATTCATCTCGGACTCTGTCCCCACGACGGCCCGACCTCGAAGGCCGATTGCCTGAACTGGATCTACCAGCGGATGCTGATCCATGAGCAGCGGCACGGAGTCCGGTTCGACATCGTGGTGCTGCACGACGCCGAAGACCTGGTCCATCCGGAGGAGTTGCGCTGGATCAACTACTACATCGGGTCTTTCGGGATGGTGCAGATCCCCGTGCTTCCCCTGCCCGCGCCGGCGCGGAAGGTCACGCAGGGGGTCTACTGCGACGAGTTTGCCGAGTACCAGAGCCGGGACATTCCGGCGCGGCAACTCCTTGGGGGGTTCATCCCTTCTAACGGAGTGGGCACGGGCTATGCGCGTTGGGCGTTGGAGAAACTGGCCGAACTTGAGAGTAACCGAGTCTTCGACCCCGGGTCGCTCACCGAAGACTACGATGCCGGGTTCCGCCTGCATCGTCTGGGCTGCCCACAGCGATTCGTGCCCATCCGGCTGGTCGGCGGCGAGCCGGTAGCCACGCGCGAGTGCTTCCCGGACGGCATTCGGCAGTCTTTGAAGCAGCGGACGCGCTGGGTAACGGGCATCGCGCTGCAAGCCTGGGAGCGGCACGGCTGGAAAGCGGGTGCGCGCCAGGCCTACTGGCTCTGGCGGGACCGTAAAGGCCTCGTTGGAAACCCGGTCACGCTGCTCGCCAACGCGGTGCTGCTCTACGGCCTGGCGACCTGGCTGTGGAGCCGGCACATGGGTGGCGAGTGGGGCCTGGCCAGAGCCGCCGGGCGCCCAGCCGCGAGTTTCCTCCTCGCGGCGACGCTCTTTCTGGGGCTGGAACGCGTCGCAGTGCGTTCGGGCTGCGTGGCGCGGCTCTATGGCTGGCGGAGCGCTCTGAGCGTGCCGTTGCGCGTCTTCTGGGCNNCGATCAACTTCCTGGCCACGGCCTGGGCGCTGGGCCGTTATACCGCCTCCTGGGCCAGGGGGCGGCCGCTGGGATGGGTCAAGACCGAACACAGCTACCCGTCCCGGGCCGCCCTGCACAGTCACAAACGCCGGTTGGGCGAGATCCTGGTGGGCTCCAGCTACATCGGCGAGCGGGATTTGCAGGCCGCCCTGGCGTCCAAGCCGCCGGATGTGCGCATTGGGGAACACCTCCTTGCGCTTGGACTGATCGGCGAGCAGGACCTCTACGAGGCGCTCAGCTTGCAGCACATGATTCCCTTCCTGCGTCTCGAAGCGCGGCAGGTGCCAGTGTCGATCGCGCGCGCCCTGCCCGCCGC
>PLEM01000062.1 GCA_003137035.1 Bryobacterales bacterium
GCCGGCGCCACCCAAGCTGCCGGAAGACTGGCTGGAGCTTTCCGAGACCGCCCCGTCCGACTCCGACCCGGACAATCCCGCCCTCGCCCCGCGCCAGCCCGAGCCGGAGCCTTCCAAACCTGTTACCGTGGACGATTGGACCCTGGTCCGGCTGAGCAATGGGCGCGCGGGCTGGGTGCTGACGGGCATGTTGCGCATGAACATCCCGGACGAGGTGGCGCAGTACTCCGAGGGGCATCGGATCACCTCCTACTTCGCCATGGAGGACGTCAGCGACGGCGGGCAGATCAAGCACGACTGGCTATGGACGACGCTGGCGGACACGCGCAAGCCCTATCAATTCGACAGTTTCCGCTGTTTCGTGTGGAACCTGCGCCGCCACCGCTACGAGACGGCCTACATCGAGAAGAACCTCAGGGGCTACTACCCGGTGGAGGCTCACCCGGTCAAAATGATGGTGGGCAAGAAAGAACAGAGCTTTCCGGGATTCTCGCTCATCGTGGAAGACGACGCCGGGCTGCGCTGGCGCAAGACGTACTCGTTTCACACCTACCACGTCGTGCTGCTGGCGAAGGACAAGTGGGAGGGGTCGGCCACTTCCGAGCCTCCCCCGCAGCCCGTCGCGGCCCCGTCCAAGCCCGCTTCCCCACCTTCCCCCGGGTTTTGGAGGAGCATCGGGGCCTGGGTGAAACGCTTGTTTGGGAAATAGGCTTGTGGCCTGTTTACACCCTATCCAGCGCCAGGAACTCCCGAATGTGGGGGTGCTCCGAGTTCTCCAACTCCGCCGTCGGGCCGAAGAAGATCACCTGGCCTTCATGGAGCACCACCACGCGGTCGGCCACCTTGCGCATCAGGTCGAGGTCGTGGGTCACGACGAGCGAGGTCAGACGCAACTGCCGCTTCAGCCGGAGCATCAGGTTGGCCATGTGGTCGGACATGATGGGGTCGACCATGGTGGTTGGCTCGTCGTAGAGCACGCACTCGGGTTGGGCGGCCAGCGCCCGGGCAATGGCCACCGCGCGCTTGTAGCCGGTGGAGATGTCGGCGGGGTAGGCCTCGGCGTATTCGGCCAGGTCCACCATCTTCAGCAGCCCGTTCACCACGTCTTCCTTGTTCTGGGCGTTGTAGTCCTCCCGCAGCTCCAGCGAGAACAGGATGTTCTCGGCGATGGTCAACGAGTCGAACAAAGCGCCGGACTGGAACACCATGGTCACTTTCCTGCGGATGTGGCGCAACTCCGCCTCGGGGAAATCGGTGATGTCCTCGTGAGCCACGATCACCCGGCCCCGGTCGGGCCGCAGGAAGCCCATGATGTGCGCCAGGGTCACCGACTTGCCCACCCCGCTGCGCCCGATGATGGCCACCGTCTCCCCGGCATTTACGTGAAAACTCACATCGACTAAAACGGGGGTGTCGAACGTCTTATCTACGTGCCGGAACTCGATGTAGTGGGGATAGGTTTGGCTCATGGAATGGTGACGCGGGCGGACGAGGCTTCCCAATGATCGGCCCAGTCCCTAGGGGTGTTCAGGTTCTCGAACCAGGCCGCCTCGTCGACGGGCCAGTAGACCGCCTGCACGGCTTCGAGCGCGGCGGACATTTTCCTCGCGTTTCGGCACAGAGCGGCGTCGACCGCCTCCAGGCAGTCCCGGCTCCACGCAGCGCACAGCGGCGCGGGGCGACCCTCGGGCGAAACCGGCGCCAGGCAGGCGCCGGGGCAGGCTTCGGCGCGTTCGAGAAGCGAGCGCAGGAATTCCGTGGACAGCATGGGCATGTCGCAGGCCACGATCAGGTTCCAGCGGGCGCTGGAGGCCCGCAGGGCGGCCTGGACGCCGGCCAGGGGACCGCATCCGGGATTAAGGTCGGCGATCAGCGGGTAGGGCAGCGCCCGGTAGCGCTCTGGGGATCCCACCAGGGCCACCGATCCGGCCGCGGCTCGCACGCGTGCCGCGACATGTTCCGCCAGGGCGCCATCGCCATAGGGCAACAGGGCCTTGTCGCGCCCCATGCGGGCGCTCTTCCCGCCTACCAGGACGAACCCGGCCCGGCCCGCCGGCCGGCCGCACTCCATCATGCAGAAATGATACCATTGGCGGTACATAGGACTCGTCTGGAGCCCGGTGGTTGTCTTTCCACTATGCTCTTCCCCCGCTTTGGGAGTAGAATAGGCTCAAACAAGGTTATGCGTTTTTGTTTCAGGTTGGGGTGCGCGGGTTTGGTGGCTGCGGTGTCTCTGATCGCGGCCGCGCCGGATGCGCCCGCGGCCAAGCTGGCCTCCGTGGTGCGCGCCGATCGGCGTACCGGCCGGTTGGTGCGGACGGTGGTGGTGGCAAGACCCGCGGCGTCGAAGAAGGCTGCCGAGCCGGTAGCCAGGGTCGTGAGCGCGGCGGTTGCCGGATACGTCGAGAAGACCGCCGAACGCTACCAGGTGGATCCGCTGCTGGTGCATTCGGTGATCGAGGTGGAAAGCAACTACAATCCCCTGGCGGTGTCGCCGAAAGGCGCGCGCGGCCTCATGCAGTTGATGCCGGGAACTGCGCGCCGGTTGGCCGTGCGCGACAGCTTCGATGCGATCGAGAACCTGGACGGCGGGGTCCGGTATTTGAAGTACCTGCTCACCGTATTCGGCGAGGAGGATCCGCGGCTGGCCCTGGCGGCCTACAACGCGGGTGAGGGCGCGGTAATGAGGCACGGGGGCGTTCCACCCTACCCGGAAACGGCGCGGTACGTCGAGCGGGTGGGGAAGAAATACAGCGAGGCGAAGCGGGCGGCGCAACCCGAAGCGCGGCCCAAGGAGCAACCGCTTCCCGAGCATCCGCCCATGGAGCAGTATCTGGATGCGGAGGGAAGGCTGCACGTCCGAACACGATCGGCCCCATGAGACGACTCGTCTGCGCGATCCCGATTGCGCTGCTGTTTGCGATCCCGGGTCTGGGACAGACCCGAATCACGGCGGTGCGCTTCTGGTCGCTGGGCGACGTCACCCGAGTGGCCATCGAAACCGATGGTGAGACCCGCTATCACGCCGAGCGGCTCGACAACCCGGAGCGGCTGTTCTTCGACTTGCCGGACACGCACCCGCAGGGCAAAGGGTTGGAAACCATTCCGGTGGGCGACCGGCTGCTGAAGCAGATTCGCATCGCGCGCACCTTGCCCGCCGTCACGCGCGTGGTTCTGGATCTGGCTGTGCCCGTCGAATACTCGGTCTCGCATCTCACCAATCCCGACCGCATTATGGTCGAACTGCGCATTCCGGGCAAAGGGCCGGCCACCCCGCCAGTCAAGAGCGTGACCGGCAATCATCCGATCCCCGAGACGGATGTCGCGGAAGTTGAGAATGCGCCTGGACCAGGCCCGGCCCCGGTGGCGGCCGCCGAAATCCCCAAGCCCGCGCGGCGGGAGCTGCGCATGCCGCCGGCTCCAGTGGTTGAATCCCGGCCGATTCCCGAGCCGCCCTCCCTGCCTTCGGTACGCATCTCCGAGCACAAGCGGCTGCCCGAGCCGCTGCGGACGACCACGCCGCCGATTGCCGAAGCCAAGCCGGCGCCCGAGCCCCCACGCCCGGCCGCTCCCAAAGTAGCGGAAGTCAAGCCGCTGGCCGAAGCGCGCCGCGCCCGTCCCGAGCCGGCGAGCGCTGCCGAGACCGCGCTGGCCGCCAAGCGCGACAGTCACGGCGACCGGTCGCTGATCCGGGCGCTCGGGTTGAAGCTGGGGCGGGTGGTGCTGGACCCCGGGCATGGGGGCCAGGATGCCGGAACGATCGGCCCGGGCGGCCTGGAAGAGAAGACGCTGGTGCTGGACGTTGCGCAGCGCCTGGGCGCGCTGATCGTCCAGCGCCTGGGCAGCGAGGTGTTCTACACGCGCACCGACGATACCTTCGTTCCTCTGGAGGGGCGCACGGAACTGGCCAACCAGAAGCGCGCCGATCTGTTCCTTTCCATCCACGCCAACTCGTCGCGCCTGCACGGGATTTCGGGTTCGGAGGCCTACTACCTGAACTTCACGACCTCGCCCAGCGCCCTGGAGGTTGCGGCCCGCGAGAACGCCAGATCGGAGCAATCCATCTACGAGCTTCAGAACCTGCTCCAAAAAATCGCGCTGAAGGAAAAAGTGCAGGAGTCCCGCGAGTTCGCGGCCACCGTTCAAACCTCGCTCTACGCCGGCCTCTGGCGCGGAAAGACGGTGAAGAACCGCGGCGTCAAGCGGGCTCCGTTCGTGGTTCTGATTGGGGCGCAGATGCCTTCGGTGCTAGCCGAAATCGCCTTCCTGAGCAACCCCAAGGACGAGGCCCAGCTCAAGCGCGCGGAGTTCCGGCAGCGGGTGGCCGAAGCGCTGTTCAAAGGGGTTGCCCAGTACGCCAGCACGCTGAGCCATTTCCAGGTGGCGCGGGGCAAAGGCGCCGAGGCGCAGCCGTAAGCGCTGCCTGATCGCGAACGGCGTTCGGAAGGCACTAGAGCGTCAAGCGAGATTCTGTCCGGCATTTTCGGCGGTCGCGGGTGTTCGCCAGCACCCAAGGTGGGAAAACAACTCGGCGGGGTCATGCGCTCTCGAGTCGCGAGTTGAGCGAGTGCTTGACACGTAACAATGTGGTCGTGAAGCGACCATTCGCAGCAACCGTCTGGCGCGATGGGAATTGGTACGTCTCTCAGTGCCTCGAAGTCGATGTCGCCAGCCAAGGCGAGACCGAAGAGGAGGCTCTCGCCAATTTGAGGGAAGCACTGGAACTCCACTTCGAACCGCCGCGAGCCACGCGCCCGCCCAAGGTTCGCACGATCGAGGTTGAGGTTGGCGCGGCGAAGTTCCCATCCCTTCCGCGAGGTCAAGCGCCGGATTGAGGCGGGGGGATTCGTCGAGATCGGCCGGAAAGGCAGTCACGTCAAGTTTGTGCGGCGACTCGGTCAGACCGTCGACACAGCCATTGTGCCGCGGTCGAGCGAAATCCCAGTCGGCACTTTGCGCAGCATCCTGAGCCAAGCGCACATTGAGCCGGAGGATTGGGATACGCTGAGCCGATCCCCTGGTCTGCGCCGGTCCTTTTGGCCCGGCTTGGGCCGACGTGGACGTCGGTNNCGGGGGTGGGCTGGCCGCCGCGGCGCCAGCCAGTGACTCCCAGGCTGATGGTGACGGGCAGGCTGCCCTCAGGGAAGCTGATGTTTTGGGCGCAAACGGTTTCCCTGAGCCGCTCGGCCAGCAGCAGCGCGCTGGACTCGTACGACCCCGGCAGGACGATCAGGAACTCCTCGCCGCCGTAGNNCGTTGACCTTCTTGAAGTGGTCCAGGTCCGCCATCACCACTCCCAGCCCGTTGCCTTCCCGGATGGCCCGGTTCAGTTCGCGATTCAGGATGTCCAGGATGGAGTAGCGGTTCCAAAGGCAGGTCAGCGGATCGCGCGTGGCTTGCACGCGCAGGGCCTCGCGGGCCGCCAGCAGTTGCGTCTGGAGTTCGAGAATCCGCCGCCCGGCGCGCAGGCGGACTTTCAGCTCCGGGGCGTCGAACGGCTTGGTGATATAGTCGTCGGCGCCGGCGTCCAGCGCCAGCACCTTATCATCCTCGCTGTCCATCACCGTCAACATCAGGATCGTGGCGTTGGGGAACTCGGCCCGGATGGCGGTGGCCGCTTCCACTCCTCCCATCCCCGGCATGCGCAACTCGAGCAGCGTCACATCCGGCCGGTGCTTGCGGAACAACTCGACGGCCTGATGGCCGTTGGAGGCCTCCGCCACCACCGTCATATCGGGCTGCATGTTGACGATGGTACTCACGCCGACTCGCGCCACCAGGTGGTCTTCGGCAACTAGAATCCGGATCTTATCGTTCATGGCAATGGCACCTTCACTTCCACCTCGGTCCCGCCTCCGGGTTGACTCGCCAGGCGCAGTTCGCCACCCAGGCGCTCCGCGCGCTCGCGCATCCCGATCAGTCCGAAATGCCCGCCCTGGGAGGAAAACGCGTCCTGCTGCTCGAAGCCGCGCCCATTGTCCACAATCCGCAGGAAGAGCCGGCGCGCTTCGATGTGGAGCTTGACCCAGATCCTGCTGACTCCGGCGTGTTTCAGAACGTTGGTCATGGCCTCCTGCGCGATGCGCAGCAACTGCTGCTCGGCCTCTTCGGAGAGATCGGCGCGCGGCCCGCTGACATCCACGTCCACGTCGACCCCCGACCCCGCGGTCCAAAGCCGCGTACTCGATTCCAGGGCCGCCGCCAGGTCCTGCCCTTCCAGGACCGAAGCCCGCAAGTCCATCACCGAACGCCGCGCCTCGGTCAGGCTGTGCCGCGCCATCTTGCGCGCCATATCCAGGTACTTGCGCACCGGGGCGGTCTCGTCCGGCAGGCACATGGCTACCGCGTCGAGCTGCGA
>PLEM01000422.1 GCA_003137035.1 Bryobacterales bacterium
TGGATGACCTGGGCGACTACCGCCCCGGCCAGAGCGCCGCCCAGCAGCACGAAGTCAAGGCTCCGCTGGTCGAGGCCGGGCTGCGCAAGGCCGAGATCCGCGAACTCTCGCGGCTGGCCGGATTGCCCACCTGGGACCGCCCCGCCTCAGCCTGCCTCAGCTCCCGCATCCCTTACGGCACCCCGGTCACCAAGGAGACCGTAAAGACCGTGGAAGCGGGCGAGGAGGCACTCCGCGCATTGGGCTTCCGCCAGTTTCGCGTGCGCTACCACGGCGAGCTGGTGCGCATCGAAATCGCCCGCGACGAGATGGAGAAGGCGCTCACCCTGGAAATGGCCGCGCGCCTCGCCACCCTCTTCAAGCCCCTCGGGTTCCACTACGTGACGCTGGACCTGGAAGGCTACCGCCAAGGATCGATGAACGAGACGCTGCAGCGGGGTTAGCGCTTGCGCCGGGCGAACAGCAGGCCGGACCAGGTCTGGTCCACCGCGCAGACCTTGTAGTCCACGAACCCGACGGCCAGGCCGAATTCGCGCACCGCGTTCTCACCCAGATCCGAGACCACTCCCGAGGCTTTCTTCGGCCAGACGATCCAGAGCCCGCCTCCCTCGGCCAGCGCCCGCGCGGCCGCGGGAAAGCGGCGAGCGAGGTCGGCGCGCGATTTCGTGAATAACAGAATCAGTTGCGGCCGGCCGCGCCCGGCTCGCACGACGCGCACGCCTTCGGGGAGCGTACCCAGGGTGTTCTCGAACCCCTCGGGCGCATCGAGCAGGGCGACCAAGGCACCCGCCCGTATCCCGAGCTTCTTGGGCAGCGGCGTGCCGGAGTATCCGGCCAACACTCCGGGGTTCAGCGGTTTCGCGGGCGGCTGCCGCAATGCGCCTTGCAGCGCCTTTCCGACCCCCGGCCACGTCGTGTAGGACGCGTCCGGCAGCAACTGGCGCACGCGCTCGGTTTTCTCGGGGTCTCCTTCGACGAATACCAGCGGCGCCGCCCGCGTGGCCGTCTGCTGCCGCAAGGCCAGCGCCACATCGCGCCCCTGGGAGGGCGAGCGCCCCAGATCGATAACGAAGGCGTCGGGCGGGCGTTCCCGCATGGCGCGCAGGTCCACCGGCCCCAGCGTCGCCTGGTAGTCGACCTCGTGTCCGGCGCGGCGCAGTTCCTCGGCGCGCGGGCTGCCCTCGGTAGTATTCCAATGAATCAGCCGGATGTGGGCCATTCTCGACGAAAAAAGGCGGCGCCACGTTCCGCGAACTTGCGGAAGCGACGCCGCCTCAGACTCCTGCGCTACGGCGGACACTCCCTACCGCAGCATTGCCGAAACGTCAGAAGTAGAACTTCGCGGCAACCTGAACAACGCGCATGTTCTGCGCGGCGTTGAACTCCCCGAAGTAGGTTCCGAGAACCGAGGTGTTTCCAGCGGGCCGCGTGGCAGCCGTAGCCACAAGGCCGGTGAAATCGCTGAAAATCGCGCTTCCGGTCTTCCCCGCGCCGTTGGCCACGTTGGTAGTCAGGTAGTAGCCCGAGAACTGTGGATGGTTGAGGGCGTTGAACGCCTCTAAGCGAAGCTGTAGGTAGCGCTTCCCTTCACCGCCCAGCGGGATGTTCTTAAACACCGAGAGATCCTGGTTCACGATCCAGGGGTTGCGCAGGTACATGCGCGGGTAGGGGCCGGTATTGCCGATTCCAGGAACCACCAGGGCCGAGAGGTTGATCGTCGTGCCGGTTTGCGGATCGCCATTCAACAGGAAGCGCGGTTGCTGCCCCGAGAGATTGCCGCTGGTGGGGGTGCCCAGGAGACGGGCCCCGGCATCCGTGCTGGCGATGCTGAGACCAATATCGGCCGGCATCCCGGATGCCAGCGTGGTGACTCCGGAAATGACCCAGTGGTCCAGGATCCCGCGTGCCAGCGGATTGCCCCCGAAGAGCTTGCTGCCCTTCGGGAGATCCCAGACGAAGTTCCCAACGAGGTAATGTGTACGGTCGAACGCGGCGTACTGATAGTCGAGCCCCGGGTTCACCAGTCTGGTCATGGTGCCATCGTCGGAAATGCTGGTCATGGTCTTCGACCAGGTATACGCGATGCCGAACGTGAGACCCCGCGAGAACCGGCGATTGACGCTCACCTGGAGAGAGTTGTAATTGGAGTAGGCATCGAACATGTACCAGGTAATGTCGCTGTACCCCTGGTAGGGGCGCAGGAAGTCCGTGCCTAGAATGTTCGCCCCGCTGAAACTCAGCCCCGCCGCGGAGTAAATGGACGGCAGGCCGGGTTCCACCGCCGGGACGCCCCCGGCGAACTTGGTCGGATCCTGGGCCGCCGCCTTGAAGGTGATCCCATAGTCCGGAGTGTTCAAATTCGTCTTGCGGGGGAGATTGCGCGATTTCCCTCCGACGTAGGAGACATCGATCACGGTGCCCTTCCCGAGGTCGCGCTGCACGCCGATGCTGTAGGAATACATGATCGGGAACTTGATGTTCTTGTTCACGGCGTTGAGCGTCAACGGCGCCAGAATGCCGCCGCCGCCGGGCGTGATGTTCTGCAGATAGCCGTACTGAAGGGTTGGATAGTAGACGAACGGCGGGTTGCTGGCTCCCAGCCCCGTGAGGCCGCTCTCGAACCGGTCGAAGGAGATTCCAAAGCCGCCGCGGATTACCGTCTTATGGTTGCCGAATGCGTCATACGCAAAGCCGAGACGGGGCTGCGGCAGAATCTTCTGGGCGTTGACGCCGCCAGCCGGATACCCCCCGCTCACCAGTTGCATTCCGTTGGTGAGGTTGCCGGAGTTCGGCACGATCTTGCCGACGTAAAAGGCCGGCATGGTGTTGGCGGTCGTCAGGGCGCCCGTCGTGGCCGGGTCGACTGCCCGGTACGCGGCCTGCGACGACGTGCAGGCGGTCGTTACGCCGACGCAGACCGGCCGGTAAAGGCGCACCGCCTTGCTGGCATCGAATGCGCTGGGATCGAAGTAGGCCGCATCCCCCGCGGTATTGTAGACGGGCTGATACCAGGAGAATCGCATGCCCAGGTCGAGCGTCAGGCGCCGGGTAGCCTTCCAGGTGTCCTGACCGTACCAGGAGATGTCGTGGTAGAGGTAGTTCTGGTATGGCTTCGCGCTTTGCTGTTGGTAAGTGTTGTACACGCCCAGCAGGGTGTTCGCGAAGGGGTAGCCGGTATTCAGCGGGTTGGAGCCGTTGCTCGAAAAGTCGAGATCGCTCTCGACGTGCACTTGATTGTTGCTGGCATTCGAGGCGCTCTGGAAGTAGAAGCCGAGTTTGAACACATGGGCGCCCTTGACCTTGGTGACGTTGTCCATAATCTGCCAGATCAGGAAGCGCTGCACGAAGGGCCCGAACATGCTCGTATTGGCAAGGGAGCCGGCGCTCGGGATCGATCCGAAGTTCAGGCTGGGGATCAAGCCGGGGGTGTTGGCGTCGGGATAGAGCAGCGGGGTGTTAATACCGGAGGTCGCGCGAGTGACCGCGTCGCCCTGCGGAGCGATCGTCACGCCGCCCCTGCCGACCCCGAACACGAACTCGTTCACCCAGGTCGGTCCAAAGTTCTTGGTGAACGAAAGGCTCGGCACGCTGCCCGGCCCGTTCTTCCGGTCCGTGATGGTGAGCGGCCAATTCCAGGAAGCCGTGGTGGTACCGTAGGCGAATTGCTGATCGTCGTGGTTGTAAACCCAGCGCACGCTCAGCCGGGCACTGTCGTTGATCACCCAGTCGCCGCGCAGGATGGTCTCCATCCGGGGGTAGGAACTCGGGATCTGGGAAGAGTAGTTGTAGACGTTGCCGCCCACGGTGGTATTGGGTGGGGGCAGGAAATTCAAGATCGCCTGGCCGGGGGCGTAGAGACGGGCCGGGGGGATGACGTTGCCCGAAAACTGCTTCCCAGTGGTCGGATCGATGACTGTGATCGCCTTACCGCCGCCGTCCAACGATTGCGAGAAGTCCCCGGTGCGTTCGAGCAACGTGGGAACGCGAATGTTCACCGACGAAGCCTGCGGCACCAGTTGGCGGTAATATTCCTGGCTGGCGAAGAAGAAAAGCTTGTTCTTCCCGTTCATCACGTGCGGGATGTAGACCGGACCGCCGAAGTCCCACCCGTAGAAATTGTAGCGATACAGGGGGCGGGGGAAATTAGCGGCGGAGCCACCCCGGAGGTCGTTGAAGTAGGAGTCGGCGTTCATGCTGTCATGGCGGCGGAAGTAGCGGGCGCCACCGTGAAACTCGTTGGTGCCCCCGCGCGTGGTC
>PLEM01000382.1 GCA_003137035.1 Bryobacterales bacterium
CCCGCGCGGACTGAAGTCCGCCCCCCCAATCGTCAGGCCAGGCTGCGGGCGATGGCTTCGGCGATCTTGGCGCCGTGGAAGCGGCCGTTCTCGATGAAGATCTCGTTGGTGTGCATGCCAGCCACGATCACGCCCGCCAGGTAGATTCCCTGGCGGTGGCTTTCGAGCGTTTCGGGATCGGTGTAAGGGCGCTGGGTTTCGGGTTCGAAGACGATGCCGTGGCGAGCCAGGAACTCGACGTCGGGGCGATAGCCGATCATCGCGAACACGAAATCGTTCTTGATCTCGAGCTCGCCCTGGGGCGTTGCCACGCGGATCGACTCCGGCCGGATCTCGAGGATCCGTGAGCGGAAATGCGCCTGGACTTCCCCGCATTGGATGCGGTTGTCGATGTCCGGCTTGATCCAGTACTTCACGTGGCTGGAGATGCCCTCGCCGCGGTGAATCAGAGTCACCCGGGCGCCGCTGCGGTGGAGCTCCAGCGCCGCGATAGCCGCCGAGTTATTCCCCCCGACCACCGCCACGTCCATACCGAAATAGGGGTGGGGCTCCTTGTAGTAGAAGATGACCTTGTCGAGATCCTCGCCCGGCGCGCCGAGCCGGTTGGGCAGGTCATAGTAGCCGGTGGCGAGGATGATCTTGTGCGCTCCGTAAGACTGCGGGCAGCCGTTGCGGTCGGTGGTATGGACCAGGAACGCGCCATCGTTTCCGTCGATACGCTCGACGCGCTCGTACTGATGCACGTTCAGATGGTAGTGCTCGGCGACGCGGCGGTAGTATTTCAGCGCCTCGGTGCGGTTGGGCTTTTCGCGAATCGAGGTCATGGGGATGCCGCCGATCTCGAGCAGCTCCGGCGTGGTGAAGAACACCATGTGGGTCGGGTAGTTGTAGATGGAATTCAGCAGGCAGCCCTTGTCGAAGACCGCGGTGGAGATGCCGCGCCGCTGGAGCTCGATGGCGCAGGCCAAGCCGGTCGGCCCCGCGCCCACAACCACGGCATCGAAGTTCACAGCAGTTTCTCGACCTCGCCGCAGACTTTGTCCAGCGCGGCGGCGAGCGCGGCGGGATCCTGGATGCGGCCCTCCGCCAGGTCCGGCCGGCCACCGCCCCGGACGCCGATCGCCTGAAGCAGTTTGCCGGCATGGATTTTGCCGCTCAGGTCCTTGCGCACGGCGGAAACCACCTCGCCGGTGTCGGTGCCGAGAACCACCACGTCCACACCCTTGCTCCGCTCGGAATCGCTCAGCGACCGGAGCTGCGCACGGTCCATGCCGGGCACAAAGGCCCGGACGATCCACACACCCTTCCGCTTCTCGCGTTCCAGGCCGCCGCCCGCGGCTTGCGCCACCTTGCTCTTGAGCTGCTCGATCTGGCGCTCCAGCACGCGGCGGTGGTCCAGCATCTTTTCGACGTGCTCGACCAGCTCGGGCTCGGGCGCGCGCACCAGCGAGGCGATCTGGCGCAGGGCGGTCATGGCCTCGCGGAGCCGCTCGAGCGCGCCTTCGCCGGTCACCGCTTCGATGCGGCGCACACCGGCGGAGATGCTGCCTTCATAGGTGATCTTGGCGAGACCGATTTCCCCGGTGCGCCCCACGTGCGTGCCGCCGCACAGTTCGCGGCTGAAGCCCGGAACCGAGACCACGCGCACGCGGTCGCCGTACTTCTCGCCGAACAGCGCCATGGCTCCGGTCTCGAGCGCCTGGTCGAGCTCCATGAGGTCGGTTACGACCGGGCTGTCGCGGAGCACCTGGGCATTCATGAGCCGCTCGACCTCGGCGAGTTCCGCGTCGTCCAGGGCGGCGTAGTGCGAGAAATCGAAGCGCAGCCGGGCGGGGTCCACCACGCTGCCATGCTGCTTGACGTGGGGGCCGAGCACCGTGCGCAGGGCCGCGTGCAGCAGGTGCGTGGCGGTGTGATTGCGCATGGTGGAGCGGCGGGGTCCCTCCTCCACCCGGGCTTGCACCTGGTCGCCGAGGCGAAGCGGAGCCAGCGACACGATGCGGTGTACGGAGAGGCCGGGCACGGGCACGTATGTGTTCTCGATCAGGGCCAGCTTGTCGCCGGTCTCCAGACTGTAGACCGCGCCCTTGTCGCCCACCTGGCCGCCGGCCTCGGCGTAGAACGGCGTCTCATCCAGCACCAGTTCGGCGCGCTGGCCCGCCTCGATGCTCTCGACCGCTTGTTGGTCGACCACCAGGCCCGTGACGCGCGCGGGAGCTTCGAGCTTCTCGTAGCCCAGGAACTTCGTGCGCGCTCCCGCGAGCAGCTCCTGGTACACGGGAGCGATCACGGCGCGCTCACCGCCCTTCCAACTGGCGCGCGCGCGCTCACGCTGCTTGTCCATTTCGGCGGTGAAGCCGTCGCGGTCGATGGCCAGACCGTACTCGCGCGCCATCTCCTCCTGCTCTTCGAGCGGCAGGCCGTAACTATCGTAGAGCTTGAAAGCCACCGCTCCGGGCAGAACGCCCTGGGCCGCGCCCTTGGCCTCGTCGTGGAAGATGCGCTCGGCAACCTCGAAGGTGGTGGCGTAACGATGCTCTTCCTCCTTCACGATGCGGGCCACGCGCTCGAGACTCTCCATCAGCTCGGGATAGGCGGGACGCATCAGCTCGGCCACGAAGCCGGTGAGCTGGTAGAGGAACGGATCGTGCACCCCGATGCGGCGCGCGTGGCGCATGGCGCGGCGCATGATCTTGCGCAGGACGTAGCCACGGCCCTCGTTGGAGGGCGTCACGCCGTCGTGGATCAGGAACTCGGTGGCGCGGCCGTGGTCGGCCACGATGCGCAGCGCGGAATCCACCGTGGCGTTCTCGTCGCAAGCCACCGAGAACATCGCGGCGGCCCGCTCGATGATGGGGCGCAGCAGGTCGGTGTCGTAGTTGGAGAGCTTGCCCTGCATCACCGCCGCCACGCGCTCCAGGCCCATCCCCGTGTCGATGGAGGGGCGCGGGAGCGGCGTCAGCACGCCGTTGCCGTCGCGGTCGAACTGCATGAAGACCAGGT
>PLEM01000163.1 GCA_003137035.1 Bryobacterales bacterium
TGAACAGGAAATCCAGGTTGCCTTTCAGGTAGTCGATGGCGGCTTGGCGGGAGGCGGGGCGGTCGCGCCCGGAGTGGATGCGCTCGGCGCGGAAGCCGCGATGGTTGAGTTTCGCGACCTGGTCCTCCATGAGGGCGATGAGCGGGCTGACCACCAGCGTGGTCCCGCCGCGCATGATGCCGGGAAGCTGGTAGCACAGCGACTTTCCGGAGCCCGTGGGCATCACCAGCAGCACGTCTTGCCCCCCGATTGCCGCCAGGCAGACCGCTTCCTGGTTGGGGAGGAAGGAGGGAAAGCCGAACCTCGAGTGCAGAACGTCGGTCAGATTGCCGCTCCCTGAGAAGCTGCGAAGAAATCCTGGGGACACGCCTGCGCGCCCCTGCAGGTCATCAATTCCCCAAGCCGAGCCCGGAGTGTCCCCGGATTTCTTCACAGGGAGAGGTGTTTGTGCGCCCACTTTGCCCACCACTTCCCGGACGTAGTCTTCGATGCCCTCCAGGAAGGGCTGCAACTGTGCCGCTCCGCGCCGGATGCGGCCGAGGTAGGCTTCCCACTGGCCGGTCATCGCCGGGCTCTTCACCTCGGGATGGACGACCTCAATGAGGTGAATGCCCTTTTCAGTGGCCTCGAGGCTTTTGCCCTGCCGGAGGATGTAGCCGCGCTTGAGCAGCACCTCGATGATCGCGGCGCGCGTGGCCGGAGTGCCCAGCCCGGTCTCCTTCATGGCGTCGGAGAGTTCCTTCTCGTCTAGCGTCTTGCCCGCCGTCTCCATGGCCGTCAGCAGAGTCCCCTCCGTGAACCGCTTGGGAGGGCGCGTCCGCTTGCTGACCGGCTTGACCTCGACGACGGTCTCGGGCTGCCCGACCTCAAGACCGGCTGGCAACGCAGGTTCGGCGGACTCTTCGCCGGGGCGCGGCGCCCGCTTCAGGTCCAAAACCTTCCAGCCCTCCTGCTGAACTGCCGTGCCGCTGGTGTGGTAACGGTCGAGCGCGCCGGGGTTGGCGATTGCGGTGATTACCGTGGTGACGCTCGAGACGTGATCGGGGTGCCAGGCGGCCAGCAGCCGGCGGCACACCAGGTCGTAGACCTTGTGCTCGTCCGGCGAAAGCGAGGCGCGCTCGGGCAGCGTGGCAGTGGGAATGATGGCGTGGTGGTCGGTGACCTTCGAATCGTCGACGAAGCGGCGGGACAGCGGCCGCTCGCCCGTTCCCGGCGCCAGCAGGTCCCGGTAGGGATCGGAGATCGAGCGGACCACTGCGGCGAGTGTTGCGGCGATGTCTTTGGACAAGTGGCGGCTGTCGGTGCGCGGGTAGCTCAGCAGCTTGTGACGCTCGTAAAGCGCCTGCGCCAGGTCCAGGGTCTTCTGCGCGCTGAAGCCGAACAACCGGTTGGCGTGGCGCTGCAACTCGGTCAGATCGTAGAGCAGCGGCGGCGCCATGCGCTGGGTTTCCGCGGCGACCGATTCGATGCGCGCCTCGCCACTCCGCGCCCGCTCGACGATTCGGGCCGCTTCCTCTCCGTCGGCTGGCAGCCGGGTTTGCCGGGCCGCGCCGGCTTCCACAAACCAGGTTCCGTCGTAACTCGCGCCGGGACGCGGAGAGAACGTGGCGACCACTTCCAGGTAGTCTTCGGGGACGAAGGCGCGGATGGCCAGCTCGCGCTCCACCAGCATGGCCAGCGTGGGCGTCTGCACCCGGCCCACCGACAGTTCGTCTCCCAGCGCCAGCGTGTAGGCGCGGGAGAGATTCATGCCGACCAGCCAGTCGGCCCGGCTGCGGCCCCGGGCGGCATCGGCCAGGGCGTCGTATTCGCGGCCGTCGCGCAGGTTCTGGAAACCCTTTCGGATGGCCTCCGGCGTGAGCGACGAGATCCACAGGCGGCTGAACGGCTTCTTGCATCCGGCCGCTTCGTAGATGTAGCGGAAAATCAGTTCGCCCTCGCGCCCCGCGTCGGTAGCGCAAACCACCCGGCTCACGCGCGGCGAATTGAGGATCTTCTTGACGACCTCGAACTGATCTTGCGTTTTCTCGTAGACCAGCAGCGGCCACTCTTGGGGCAGCATGGGCAGCAGATCGCGGCGCCAGTGCCGCCACTCGGGCCGGATCTCGTGCGGCTGCGCCAGGCTGACCAGGTGTCCGATGGCCCAGGTGACGATGTACCCGTTGCCGTGCAGGTAACCTTTTCCCTGCGTTGTTGCTCCCAGCACGCGCGCCACATCGCGCGCCACCGACGGCTTTTCGGCCAGCACGGCGACGGCTTCGGGCTCTGCGATGCGCTTGGCGGCCATCGCTCGCATTGTACCGAGCTACTTGCGCCTGTGGTAAATCTGGAGTGGGAGGAAGCAACAACGATGCGAATGATTCCCCTGGTTCTAGCGGCGAGCGTTTCCTTCGTCTGGGCGGACGAGAAAGGCGACGTCGAACGAATGAGCAGGGCAACCGAGGTGTTGCAGGAGATCATGCAGGCGCCCGACAAAGGCGTCCCGCAGCCGCTGCTGGACAAGGCGGAGTGCGTGGTGGTGGTGCCCGGTGTGAAGAAAGGCGCGTTTATCGTCGGCGCCAAGTTCGGGCGCGGCTACTTTACGTGCCGCAAGTCCGGCGTGGGCTGGAGCGCTCCGGGCGGCGTGCGCGTCGAGGGCGGCAGCGTCGGCTTNNTTTCAGATCGGCGGATCGGAGACCGACGTGCTTATGCTGGTGATGAACAAGCGCGGCGCCGACCGGCTGCTATCGAGCAAGTTCACCCTCGGTGGAGACGCATCGGTAGCCGCCGGTCCGGTCGGCCGCAGCGCTACCGCCGAAACCGACGCCTACCTGACGGCCGAGATCCTGACCTGGTCGCGCTCCCGCGGAATCTTCGCGGGGGTGTCGCTTTCCGGAGCCACCCTGCGCCAGGACCTGGACACCAACCAGAACCTCTACGGCAAGCCGCTGACCAACAAGCAGATCATTCAGGGCGACGTCAAGCCGCCCGCCGTGGCGGCCGACTTCATCGCCATGCTGAACAAGTACTCCAGCCGCAAGTAGCTGGCGCCGATTCGAGCCTGGGACAACAAAAAACCCCGGCCCGCGTCCGTTGGAACGCGGGCCGGGGCTGAGAGTAGCTTGCCGGAAGGCTAGAACACTAACTTCGCGGTGACCTGAATCACACGCGGAGAAGAGTCGAAGCCGAGGAAGTTGCCGTAAGGCGNNCGTCGGGTTGCCTACAACGCCCGTGATCTGACCGAACGTCGAGCTACCCAAAGCGTTGTCGGGGTTGCCGAAGTGCGGCGTGTTGAACACGTTGAAAGCCTGAACGCCCACTCCGATGTTTCCCCTTTCAGAGAACTTGAAGGTCTTGAACAGGCTCATGTCGATGTCGAAGAAGCTCGGTCCGCGGTACTGATTGCGGGTCTGCGTGGAGAACGCGTTGAACCCGTTGAAGGAATCCGCTGCGCTGTCCAGGAATTGGGCGGGGTTCAGACAAGATGTGTCTACGGCCGCTCTGCCGCAATTGCCCTGCGTTCGGGCGCCGATGGGAGTGGCCAGCAGCGTCGCATTGCTGTTGCCCAAACCGCCGTTCCAGTTCCCGTCGATGACCGAGA
>PLEM01000018.1 GCA_003137035.1 Bryobacterales bacterium
CGGAAAACGGGAGTTGGCGCAACTGAATCCCTTCGACCTGGTGGTGCTGCTCTCGCTTTCCAACGCCGTGCAGAATGCCATCATCGGCGAGGACAACTCGGTGACCGGAGGACTGATCGGCGCCTTCGCGCTGCTGGGGATCAACTACGTGGTGGTCCGCTTTGTCTTCAAGCACCGGCGGCTGGATCAGCTTCTCGAAGGCACGCCCACCGTGCTGATGGAACACGGCAAGATCCGGCACGCCGCGCTGGCCAAGGAACTGCTCACCGAGTCTGAGTTGCTGACCGTCGCGCACCGGCAGGGCTTCGCCACCCTCCACGACATCGAGCGTTGCGTGCTGGAACCCGGCGGGGGTTTCTTCATCAAGGCCAAGGAGCCGCCCCCCGCGCAACGGCAGCACACCGAGATCCTGGCCCGCCTGGAGCAACTCAGCCGCCAGATCGACGACCTCCGCCAGCGGCTACCGGCGACGTGAAACAACGTAACCGGAAAGTTCCACTGGAGCCGCATCCCGGCCCATGTCGATTCAAGGCCATACCGAACCGTTTTCAAAGTTGCCTTTTGGTACAGTTCTGGCCCAGGCACGGCGGCGACGGAGGCTGCGGCGAACCCGGCAGGGTGGAGCCGAAGGCCGTCACAAAATTTTTGCCACAGTGTTTGGGCCATGAACCTTGTCCGGGAAGAGTGTATACAGTCGCCCCGCCCGTATTTCGGGCCGGTGAAAAATTCCCAATGAGGCTCCCCGGCAAGATTCCAGGCCGGGACTCCGGGCCAGAGATTCCCGGCAATTCTTCCGGCTGGACTCCCCGGCAGAATTCCCAAGGGTCTCCGGCCTACTAGGGTAATGAGTTACGGTACCGCACCAACGAACAAGAAGAAGACAGCCGTGTCAGAGGAAGGTGGTTTTGCTGGCGGAAGCGTATTTTGGAGCGTTGCTTTCCCCAACACTAGCCGGTTGACGTTGCCTTTCTTTTGGAGCCAGAATGAAGCATGGCACAAGATCGAGACAGCGGAGCGCAAGCGGATCGTTGGGGCAGAGATCAGGCCAAGAACATTGCAACGTCTATTGGCGCTCAGATGGTACGCAACGGCAGTAATGAAGTCGTGTACAAGAATGACCGGGCGGTCATCAAGGGCGCTCGAATCGCTACGACGAAGGTGGGCGTCTCGTACAAAATGCTCGAACACATCGACGCCGTTCTGGGCGCATTCGAGAACAGTAATGGCACCTACCGCATCATCCGGCTATCGGCGAAGGATTACAAGGCCAGCATGAAGCCCACACGTAGCAAGGGACCCTCTGCAAATCGTGTTGGCACGGTGGACGTGGCCGTATTTGACCAACGGGGCGTCAACATCGGCACCGTCAGGGTATAGCCTCTTGTTTGGTGTGGCGTATCGAAAACGGGCCTCGGGCGCATGGCATCAGCCGCCACGCCCGAACCCGCAAAGCCTAAGCGGAGGCTGGGTAAAGCGGGCAGGGCGGCAATCGTGGTATTGCGAGAAGGAGTTGATCGCTTGGTGCTGCGATTCACCTGGCTTGGTGTGCGCCTCACGATATCATCGAAAGCGGAAACCGCACTTTCTACATTTCCAGGTATCGCCACCCAGGTACTCCGTGTCTCTCGACCCACAAGAGGTGCAGAATAGAGGTGTGCGCCTCACTATATCATTCAAAGCGGCTCGTTCTCGCTCCACATACCTCCGTTCCTGGTCCGCACACTTCCGGCACCTCCAAGAATCGCCACTCAGGTACTCCGTGTCTCTCGACCCACAATAGGGGCAAGTCATTGGCAGGTTTCCGTAAAATATCATCCGGTACAGGCAATAGATCCCTGCCGGTGCGAGGATCAGAAACGCACAAAATAGCACGCTCTTTCTCCTTTCTGTTCCATTCTTTCCATTGGGCGTCTAAAATCCACAAACGCCGCCCAAACCCCGATCAGTCCGCACGTGTTTTGACGGGTGATGGCGGCTCCAGCGGCAACGGCCCCTTTGATGGGGATCGTCAGGGTCAAAACCGCCGTGAGCGCTGCTGTTCCGATAAGTTCGATTTGCTGATCGTCCAGTTCGATTTGCCGCTTGAGTGGAACTTCGTTCATCTTATTGGCGCCTTCGTGAATCCTGCCGGCTCCGTGCTATCCAGGTTGACTGTAGTGCGCTCGTGAGGGCGTTTCGGACACTAGGCACACCCAAGTCCACCGATGGGTCCGGTTCCGCCCTAAACCTCCGCTGCGGCGTCGGCAACTCACAAACTCCAGGTCTCCCACCGCTGCTTCCAGCGGTTCCCCTGCTCTTCCCGCTTTCCCCCAACGTGAACGAACGCCCAGACCGTGTGCCCCTCAAGTTTTCGGTTTGTGTTCCAGGTCCCGTGCTCATGGGCTACTACTGCCTTCTTTGCCTCGCTGCCTCTGAGCATAAAGCCCTCGAACTTCTTCTCCTTCTCAATCCAGCGAACCAGCACGTAGTAGTCGTTGGGCTTTGCACAGACCTTATCGGACGGAGGCATCGGCCAGAAGTTCACCTTCTTCTGCGAGGTCTTCACTTGAATGTTGGCGTGCTTCCTTCCATCCGTAGTGGCTACGATGATGTCGTAACCCGCCGTGTTCCGAATCGTCGGCAAGGCGATGAGTCCACGGCGAGAAAGTTCTGCGGCAACGTAATGAACCCCGGCTATTCCCACGAGAGCATTTGAAACCGTTCTTTTCGTCATTTGGCGTCACTCCTACCAACGGGCAGTCTAGCACCGTGCAAATTCCCGGACCACCAGAACCCGCCAGCCACCGGCGCGTGTCAAGCACTT
>PLEM01000341.1 GCA_003137035.1 Bryobacterales bacterium
GCCTGACGCTCTGCGCGGCGCGCCGATTCGACCGCCTGCTCTACGGCGCTCCGCTCGCGCGCCAAAGCCGCGGCATGCTCCCGCCGCAGAGATGTCAATTCGCCTTCCATTCTGCCTCTTTCGGCCGCGACTTCAGCCTCCAGATCCGCGATCTTCGATTCCATGCCTCGCTTTCGCTCGACAAGTTCTTGCGCCTGACGCTCTGCGCGGCGCGAAAATTCGGCCGCCTGCTCTGCGGCGCTCCGCTCGCGCGCCAAAGCCGCGGCGTGCTCCTGCCGCAGAGACGCCAGTTGGTCTTCCATCGAATCGGCCCGCACCCGCTGTGCTTCCAGCGCGGAGCGGAGTCCATCGTTCACGGCCTGGGCCGACTCGGCCATCCCCGCGAGAGCGGTCGCTCGCCTCGCGGAATCCGCACATGATTCCATGGGCGTCCGTACGGCCAGTTCCGCTATCCCCAGGTCGGACAAACCGATCTCAGCGGAATCGGGCGCGGCCCAATTCCTGAATCTATTCTCGAGTTCCACGTAGCGGCGTAGATCGTCTTCGGTAACTTCGAACCCCAACCCTTGGATAACAGACTCGATCAGCGCCTTCAGCTTCAGATGGGATGGGTCGCATGGTTTCGCCACGCTCGTAAATGTCGCGATGCTCCAGTAGAGTCCCCGAAAAAGAACATGGCCAAGTATCGGATTTTCTATGGTACTCCATTCGAGGTCGAAAAAGCGGAAATTGCCCTCCCGGTCCCGCACCAGATTGAAGGGGGTCGCGTCGACGTAATTGTTTGGCAGGGTGCTCTCGAGGCCCACGCCCGGCGCGGAATCTCTCAATAGAGACGCCCACGGTTTGGCCCAGGAGACGAGGTCCGGCGCCGCCCACCCTGGCCGGTTGAGAACGACGCCGAGACGGTCCCACCAGATTTCTCCGGGAATGTACTCCGCCGGCCCGAACGTGATCCGGATTGGCAGACTATCGCGCGGATGTTCGATGAGAGGCGTCCGTTCCACGGTCAGGCCTCCGTCGCCTTCCGCGATGACTACCTCATGACAGAATTCCGGACGCCGCTCGGTGCTGTAGTGACGGGCGATGACATCGCGGTTCGAAGCCCCCAAGGGCGACTCCCGCCGGCCGGGGCTCGCGACAATCAAGAAGGAGTTCGCAAGATCAACCAGAAGCCGATTCCGCGCCACCACCCGCCAGGCCTGCTCGAGCGAGAAAAGCGGAAACGCCGGCTTCTGACAATCGCGGAAGCCGGCCTGCGAAAAGAGATTGGCCACGTCCACACTGGCGTCCTGCGACAGTCCGCGAGGGAGAACGACCGTGTTGGGCAGCTTGTAGTCCGGGAGGGGTACGCAGAACTGGATGTCTTCGAATCCACAGGAGCGAATGATGGACTCGAGCTCCGATCGGCCAAAGGTGACCACCGAACGGTCATCGTACGTGTCGTTGATGCCGTGCATGGCCACCAGCGCATGATCCTCGACCGCACCGGCGAAGTACTTCAGCCCCAATTGATTCTCGATCGCCACGATGAGCCGGCCGCCGGGCGAGAGGCGCTGCCTGCACGCGAGCAGGATCTCGCGGACGGGATCCTCGCCAGCGCCGAATACGCGGGCATACTCGAGCACCCCGATGAGAGTCACCGCATCGAACGCCTCGCCGGCCTCAAACGTCTCAATCCGGTCGCAGACCACCGCTACATTCGCCAGATCGCGGCATCGCCGGGCGGCGATCCGGGCCCTGTTGCGACTGCCCTCTACGGCGACCACCTCGCCCTTCAACTCGCCCAGGAACCTGGTAAGAGCGCCACAGCCGGCGCCCACTTCCAGAGTTCTCCCTCTCAGGATCTCCGCGAACGGCCGCAATAGATTGGCGCGCGCCGGACTCAGATGATATCGGGAAGGCCAATCGGTGATCGCGCGCGACAATTCAACAGACAGAGTTCCGATGTCTCCTGCCGCCGTGATGACGTCAAGAAGGTTGCGTTCCACCGCGTCGCCATCGGTATACGGAAGCTGCGCGAACTCCGGGCGCATCCAGACGTCATCGCGTACATCTAGCGAGTACTGGCTTGCCAGATGAGACATAGCGTACGTTTCCGATTTCCCATTGCGCGATCCGGCTTCTTTGTGTCCCAGAGTATCCGGAGGGAAATCTGGGGGCGAAAAGACAGTGTACTAAAGTGCTGCCGCACTCCGCGCGACGACGCATTCACGCCGTTACGGCGCAAAATACCCGAAGATGTCCAGCACCAGGTGCGTGGGGTTGGACGGGAACGCGCTGATCGATCCGTTCGTCGTGGGCACGATCGCCATGTTGTTGGTGATCGCCCCGTCCATCGCATTCAGCGTCGAAACCAGCGGCTTGGTCTGCCCCTGCGGCCACAGCGTCAGGTACCCCAGGGTCACCTCCGGAATCGCCGTCGCATTGAACACATACGCCTGCGCCTCGCTCGGGGCCCCGCACCCGCTTCCGCTCACGTCCACGTCCCGCGTTCCGCTGAACTCCGGCGTCCCCGGAGGCTTCCGCGAGTCCAGCACGCGGCACGGCGTTAGATCGTACAGCGACAATCCCCCGCTCCCCGCCGGCGCGAAGTAGCCGTTGATGTCGATCACCAGTTTGGTGTCGTTGGTCGAGTACACGTCGATCGATCCGCCAGTTCCCGCCGGTACGATCCCCGCGTTGGCCGTGATCGCTCCGGTCATCGCATTCAGCGTCGCCACCACCGGCCGGCTCTGTCCCGTCGGCCACGCCGTCAGGTACCCCAGCGGCCCCGGCGGAACCACCGCGAAGTTCAGCGACCAGGCCTGCGCGGTCGAGGGCAGCCCGCAACCGCTCGATGGGATCGGGAAGCTGCGCGTCTGCCCCGCCAACAGATCCGGCCCGCCCAGAGGCCCCGCCGCCAGGCGTGTGTCCACCACCCGGCACGGAGTCACCGGATAGAACACCAGCGCGCTGGGATCCGTCGCGTCCACGAAGTACCCGTTGATGTCCAGCACCACGCCCGTGTCGTTGGTCGAATACACTGAGATCGCCCCGCCCAGCCCCGCCGGCACGATGGCCGCATTGGACTTGATGCGCCCGTCCAACGAGTTCAGCGTCGCCACCCCTGGCCGGGTCTGCCCGGCGGGCCACACCGTCAGGTATCCCAGCGGCCCGGAAGGAACTACCGCCACGTTGAGCGAAAACGCCCGCGCCGTGGCGGGAACGCCGCAGGAGCTGTCAGAGAGCACGAAATCCCGGCTGCCGCCCGGAGTGAGCGCCGGTCCGCCCAGCGGGCCGTCGGCCCGGCGGGTGTCCACCACGCGGCAGGGCGTGATCGGCACGAACCTGGCCGACGGGCTCTGTGTCACCGTGAACTGCCGCTGGTCAATCGTGATCTGCGCGGTCCGGACGGCACCGGTAGTATTTGCCTCGACCGAGAAGGGGAACGTGCCGGAGCCGGTTCGATTGCCCGAGACGGTCAGCCACAACGCGCCCGATGAGGGATACCAGGAGCAGCCGGCCAGATTGGCGGTAACGCTGAACGAACCGGAGTGCGCCGCCGGGCCGAGGGTAAGCGGCGAGAGTGAATAGCTGCAGCCGTTCTCTTGGGTGAGATAGGGGCTTGACGGGCCCACCTGCACCCACGGATCGAACCACTGTACGCCGTCGTTGGCCGCAAACGACAGGGTGACGGCGCCATTCCCCGTGCCGGAGCCACCCGAGAGTACGGACACCAGCGGGCTGTCCGGGATCACGTTCCAGGGGCAGCCGGCGGGCGCGGTCACCGTGATCCCAACGGTACCGCCCGAAGCGGGCACGTCGCTGCCGCTGTACCCGAGTGAGTACGTGCAGCTCGAAGCCGCCTGGGTGATGGCAAACGACTCTCCGTTGACGTTGACGCTTCCCGTGCGCGTCGAGCCCGTGTTGTTGGGGAGCAGCACCACCGAGACAGCGCCCGAGCCCGTGCCTGTGGCGCCGCTCGGCACGCTGATCCAACTGGCATCCGAAGGCGTCACCGTCCAGGCACACCCACTCGGCGCCGTGACTGCGAAGCTCGTGGATGGAGCTGTGTAGGAGAGTACCGATGAGGGATTGAGCGAGTAGGAACAGGCCGCTGTGGCATCGGAGATGCGGGCGAGGAAGGCCATGCCGTAGTATGCGTTCGGGCTGTAAGCATTGGCCGTGATCGGCAGGTCGACCGAGGAGCTGCCCGCGATCCATACATCGCCCAAAGGCTCCGCGGCCACCCCGTTCACCCCAGCGCCGAAGCTGCCGCTGTAGAACGTGGACCAGAGCAGCGTCTTGCCGTCGGAGCTGAGCTTGGCCGCGAACCCATTGGTAGTGACGTTACCTGCTGCGGCCCAGATGGTCGCGGGATCCGTGGGACTTACAGCGATAGCCCAGATGCTCCACGGCAAGCTTGCCGCGCTCGACCATGTTGTCCCGCCGTTCGTGGTCACTACTACTTGATTGCCAGCGGCCACATAAACGACCTGGGGATTGGAGGGAGCGACCACCAACGAAGCCCCCTGAGGGGTCGAGTAGATGCCGGGGAAGGGCCACACCGGGCGCCAGGTCGCTCCCGCGTCCGGACTCTTAAAGAGCCTGCTCAGCGATGAGGCGCCCACATAGACCACGGAGGGATTACTGGCGCTCACCGCAATGGGTCCCGTCAAGGGCGGCATGCCGTATCCTTGCGTCCAGGTGGTTCCGAAATCCGTGCTCTTGTAGGTGTTGTCCATTGCTGCCACATAAACCGTGCCGTCCGCGCTGACGGCGATTTCCGCGGGGAACACATATGACATCCACGAGGGCAGACTGTTGAGCTGGGTGAAGCTCGCGCCCCCGTCAGTGGACCGGAAGACTGCGCCGTGGAAAGTGACCTCGAGGATCGTGTTTGGATCTGTCGGGCTGACGGCTATTCCCATCAACCAGTCGAGGTACGCGGCTGGTGGGGAGGCCAGCAGCCGCCAGGTGGCGCCGCCATCATTGGAGCCAAATGCGAAGTTCGTGGTCCGATAGGCCGGAGGGGTGCCTTGGGCTTCACCAACCGGGTAACAGACGTAGACAACCGCAGGGTTGGACGGGCTCCGAACGAACTGGGCGCCAACAGCGTGCCACCAGAGGCCCAACGAGGACGCCCCGCTGCGCGTCCAGGAGGCTCCGTTGTCGGTCGTGCGGAACCAGGTGAAACTGGAGCCGGAAGCGGCAAGCATCGTCCCCGGATGGGACGGATCCGGAGAGATCCCAATGACCTCTGCCGGCAAGCCGGCGTCGGCCGCGGTCCAACTCGCGCCGTAGTTGGTGCTTGCGTAGAGAGACGTGGTCAAGCCCGTAAATGCGGGTTGAATGGCGTTCGTCGTAGGGAAGCCGGTCGAGGTGGTCGAACCGGCCACCACGAGCTGGCCAGAAGGCGTTAGCGCGATACCCTGGATCGCATCCTCTCTGCCGCCGCCCAGGTAAGTCACAAAGCCGAGCGACATGCCATCCGGGTTGATCGAGGCGATGAACCCCTGCTTCGGGCCGTTCGACGCCGGCTGAATCACTCCCGCCGTGGTCGGAAGGTCGGTCGATGTGGTGCTGCCCACCACGTACAACTTGCCAGAGGCACTGTCGCGCGCCATGGCGGTGGGGAGGTCGTCGCCGGTGCCGCCCAACAATGTCAGCCAACTAACCGCGCTGCCATCGGGATTGAGCTTCGCCACGAAGGCGTCAAGATTGCCGGCATTGGTGGTGACCGCCCCCGGTGGGTTCCCTGGGAATGAGCTGGAACCGGTGTTGCCGGCTATATATGCATTGCCAGCCGAATCCACCGCGATTGCCACTGCGGAGTCCTGCCCCGCGCCTCCCATCAGGGTGGAGTACAACAATGCGCCGCTGGGGTCGAGCTTCACCACGAACGCGTCCGACCAGCCGCCTCCATAGCTGCTCTGGTAAGCCCCAGGCGTCGTGGCGAAACCGCCGTAGGCTTCCCCAGCGATATAGGCATCGCCAGCGGCATCCGTGGCAACAGCCCGTGCCGTCGCTCCGTTTGGAGGAGCGCCGCCGACGTATGTCGAATAGACGAAGGCGCTGCCCGAGGGGTTGAGCTTGAACGCGAAGGGGAGAGTATACAAGGGATCGGCAGATCCCTGCGATTGAACTGCGTTGACGAGCGGAAAATCAGTCGAAGAGGTAGCGCCGGTGGCGATCAGCTCTCCGCTCGCGGTGACAGCAAGGCTCGATTGGGTCCCCAGATATTCGAGTCGCGAACCGCCAACGTAGGTGGAGTAGAGCAGCACCGTGCCCGTGGGATTGAACTTGGCTACCCACACATCTCTATCGCCGAGCATGCCGGGCTGAAGGGGGCTCATCACGGGCAGGCCGGCGCTGGCGTACCCGCCGATGTAGACGTTGCCCAGAGTGTCGGTGGTGATGGCTGTTACGCTCATCCCACTGCCGCCAAAGTAGGTTCCATAGACCAGCGTGGGGTCGATCACCAGAGGCCTGGAACGGTCATAGCCCGCCAGCTCGAAGCCGATCTCGTTGGCCGCCCGCAGCACG
>PLEM01000244.1 GCA_003137035.1 Bryobacterales bacterium
CCTCGGCGCCATGCAGGGCTACGGCCCTGTGCTGATGGCCGGGGCGGAAGTCATCGCCATGCTACGATCGTTCGACATCTCTCGCTCGCTGAACACGTTCCACTACAAACGAAAACCATAGGTGGTCTGGGCAAGCTAAAGCATGCCCCACCCAGGTACACTGGGTTCGAGACCGCATGGACCTCACCACCCCGCTCACCTATGTCAAAGGAATCGGCCCGGCGCGCGCGGCCATGCTCCAAACCAAGGGTCTCGTCACCGTCGAAGACCTGCTCGGCTACGTCCCCTTCCGCTACGAGGATCGCAGCAACATGAAGACCATCGCCCAGCTCGCTCCGGGCGAAATGGCCACGGTCATCGCGGATGTAAGCTCGGCCAAGCTCTCCGGCTTCCGCCGCCGCAACCTCGGCCTGTTCGAGGTGCGCTTCACGGATCCCTCGCGCGCCACGCTGGCGGGCAAGTGGTTTCACGGCGGCTATCTGGCCAACGTGCTCTCCGAAGGCATGAAGGTGGCGCTCTNNGGCGACGATGAAGACGGCGAAGCCACGCTGCATGTGGGCCGCATCGTCCCCATCTACGAAGGCGTTTCGAAGCTTACCACGCGCCTGCTGCGAGTCTTCGCGCACCGTATGCTGGAGTCGCTCGCGCCGCTCGAAGACCAGCTCCCGGAGTACCTGCGCCAGCGGCTCAAAATGCCCGACCTCTGGACCGCCCTGCGGCAGATTCACTTTCCGCCGCCCGATTCCGACCTGCGCCTGTACAACGCGTTCCGCTCGCCCGCGCAGTTCCGCCTCATCTTCGAGGAGTTCTTCTGGCTGGAGTGCGGGCTGGTGCTCAAACACAAGCAGGCGCGCTTCGAGCCGGGGATCGCTTTCGAGCTGAGCGACCGGGTGCGCGAGCGCATTAAGCAGATGCTGCCGTTCAAGCCGACCGGAGCGCAGAAGCGCGTGCTGGGGGAGATCGCGCGCGACATGGAATCGCCGGCGCCGATGAACCGGCTGCTGCAAGGCGACGTGGGCAGCGGCAAGACGCTGGTGGCGGCGGAGGCGGCCATCATCGCCGTCGAAAACGGTTACCAGGTGGCCGTGCTCGCGCCCACCGAGATCCTGGCCACACAGCACTACTTCTACTTGCGCAACCTATTCGCGAAGCTGGGCTACACCGTGGCGCTACTCACGGGCTCGGCCACCAAGCGCGAGAAAACGCAGTTCAAGCGGGCGCTGGCCGAGGGGCTGATCCGGATCGCGGTGGGCACGCACGCGCTGATCGAGGAGGACGTCGAGTTTCAGAAACTGGGTCTGGCCATTGTCGACGAGCAGCACCGGTTCGGTGTGATGCAGCGGCTCAAGTTCATCCAGAAGGGTACGCATCCCGACGTGCTGGTGATGACCGCGACGCCGATCCCGCGCACGCTCGCCCTGACGCTCTACGGCGACCTGGACGTTTCGGTGATCGACGAGCTGCCTCCGGGGCGCAAGCCGATCGCCACACGGCACGTCACCGAGGACCAGATCGAGCAGGTGTGGAGCTTCGTGAAGCAGCAGGTCGACCGGGGGCGCCAGGCCTACGTCGTGTATCCGGTGATCGAGGAATCCGAGACGCAGGCCGTGAAAGCTGCGGAGAAAATGCACCGGCACCTGGCCACGCAGGTGTTCCCGCAGTTCGCGATCGGGTTGCTGCATGGGCGGCTGCCGACCTCCGAGAAGGAAGCCGCCATGGAGCGGTTCAAGAACGGCGAGATCAAGGTGCTGGTGTCGACGACGGTGATCGAGGTGGGCATCGACGTGCCCAACGCCACGGTGATGGTGATCGAGCAGGCCGAGCGCTTCGGGCTGTCGCAGTTGCACCAGTTGCGCGGGCGCGTGGGGCGCGGGGCCGAGCAGAGCTACGCGATTCTGGTGACGGGCAAGCTCAACGAGATCGGCCGCGAGCGCGTGCGCACCATGGTGGATTCGAGCGACGGGTTCTACATCGCGGAAATGGATTTGAAGCTGCGCGGGCCGGGGGAGTTCTTCGGCACGCGGCAATCCGGGCTGCCGGCGCTGCGGATCGCCAACATCCTGCGCGACTCGGAGATTCTGGAGGCGGCGCGGCGGGAAGCGGCGGATTTTGTGGGCCGGCCCGACGCCGATAGCGAACTGCGCCAGGCGATGCACTACTTGCAGACGCACTGGCAGCGGCGCTACGGCTTGGTGCAGGTGGGATGAAGCGATGCGCGTGATTGGCGGCGAGTTTCGAAGCCGGCGGCTGAAGACGCTTCCCGGCATGGCCCTGCGGCCGACGCCGGACCGCCTGCGCGAAACGCTGTTCGACGTGCTGGCCCCGCGCATCGCCGGGACGGTGTTCCTGGACGCCTACGCGGGCTCGGGAGCCGTGGGCATCGAGGCGCTGAGCCGCGGGGCAGCGCGTGCGATCTTCATCGAGAACCATCGCGGCGCGGTCGAGGTGATCCACCAGAACCTGAAGTCGCTGGGCCTGGAAGGGCGCGCCGAAGTGGTGCGCGGCAAAGCCGTCGCTGTGCTGGCGCGCCGCGAAGCCGGCATCGTCTTCCTCGACCCGCCCTACGATCTGCCCGCCGAATACGACGCCGCGCTACGCGCGCTGGGGGAGCGGCCGTCCGCGCTGGTGATCGCGCAGCACCCGGTTCGCATCACGCTGAAAGACGACTACGGCCTACTCCGCCGCGTTCGCCTCCTAAAGCAGGGCGACAACGCGCTGAGTTTCTTCGAGCCGGCGGAGTAGGGGGCAGCTCTCGCACGGCGCTCCTCGGTTCGTGGGGCGGTACAGGATCTACCATTGCCACTCCGCGTGGGGTCGTTCCAAGCTTCCCAGATCGCCACTTCCCAGGGACCGGCCCTTCGACGTTCAAGCTGTTCCGGAGGCAGGAGGGAAACTGGGCACTGCGGATCGACCCCATTCGGTCGTTGGCGTCCAAAGCTCCCGCTACCAGGAGATGATGCTGGCCAGTCCGGCGCTCAGCCGCGAGCCGCGCGGGGTGTCCGCGGTTTCTTGCGTAGGGATGGTTCGCGGCTCGGCGGATGCAGCGCCTCGTTGGGTAGCCTCATGAAGTTCTCGGGCCGGAGGAGGCTTGCCACGGAGATGTCTTCGTCGATTGCCTCCCAATGAATCCCGATGCCGCCGCCGATCATTTCCCAATCGGATCGCTCTCCGGCTGACGCGTCGGCCAGCCTCGGGAACCACACCAGAGGCACCGAAACGACCCGCCCGTCCGACAACGTGACCGACAGCGCGTCGCTCGAACACGATACCTCCACCGCCAGTGTCTCAGCCCTTTGCACCAAAGTACTCATGCCATCTCTCCAGGAAGAACCGCGCGTTCTCCCCCACGATCTGCCGAATCTCGGTCATCTCGTGCCCGCGAAACCCCCTCACGTCGGCCACGGACACAGGCTCAAGCCAGAACTTCGCGTAGCGTCCGGTGTGGGCTACGTGGATGTGCGCCGGCTCCCGCCCCTCCATGCTGAAGAAGAAGAACCGGTACCCATGGACCCTCAGTACAGCGGGCACCCTACAAGTCTACCGCCGCCGATTGCCTGACGCCCGACTCAGTGGCCCACCTGAGTAAGAACGAAGATGCATCCCTCATCAGGTCTCCATTCCAACCTATGCCCTCGGCGGCCTAACGACAACGCGCTCAGCCGCGGCGCGCCTTGTGCGCGGCGGGCCGCAACACCTCGCGGTGCGGGGAAAGCAGTTCGCGAGCTATGGCTACAGGCAACCTCAATGGCGCGAAGTATTCGGCCGGATACAGGTAGTCTTCCCCCGATTCGTCGATCACTCGCACATAGCCCTCGCGCACAGCGGCCCGGTCGGGCAACACCTGATAGACCTTTCGGGGTTGCAAATCGTCCGACCCTTCGCTGCGGATGCAGAGCAGGAACCTGGATTGTGGTTTCTCAGCCCCTTCCGCCCGCTTCAGCGGCGAGTAAACGTCGCCTCGGAGAACGGAAGGGCGCGGCGGCGCGCGCCGGGCTTGCTCGGCACTCCGCGAGGATGGCAGTCCGCGCATTTCACGAAATGAATGTTGTGCGGGCTCTTGACGTTCTTGAACGTCGTATCCATGGTCTCGACGTCGAGACCGCAGTTGGAGAGGCGCGGATGGCAAGTGGCGCAGGAAGCGCGCGTCTGCTGTCCATGCTTGAGGTGACAGGCCAGGCAACTGAGGCCCTCGTGGACTCCGATGGCGGTGCGATCGTCGCCCGAGCCAACCTGGTTCGTGGCGAGCGGCGCGTGACATTGATAGCAGAGCGCCTGGCGCGGATCGGGGCTGATCTTCACCGGGCGGTCGTGGTCGCGCATCTCGGGCAGGGGCAGAAGGCGGACGGCGAAGTGCAACTGGTTGCGGCGATCGAAGAGCGCGAGCGACGGACGAAACAACTCCTGCTTCGGTCCGGGGGTGGCCGCGGGGATGGCGGGGCGGGGCAGCGGAGCGCCGTGCGCGTGGATCTGGTGGCAGGCCAGACAGGGAATGGCCGGCAGGTTGGCGAGCTCCGGCGCGCGCAGGCGCCACGGCCCGGCCGTGTTGATGGGGCTGACCAGATCGCGAATGCCGCCCTGGAAATGCATCCCGTGGCAGCGCAGGCAATCGTCTTCGAGCGCCTCGCTGGCGTTGTGCTTCCGGTCGAGGAAAATCCGCGAGTAAGTGGAGGCATGCGGGCCCGACTGCCAGTCGGCGAACTCCTGACGGTGGCACTTCTGGCAGCGCGCCAGCATCTCGGGCAGATCGGGCTGGCGAAGCAGGATAGGCTCGGAGATGCGCCCGCTAAGATGCCCCACCAAACGCTGGAAGTTGTTCAGGTGGAAGGCGGGGTCCAGCGTGAACGCGTCGCCGTGGCAGGAGCCGCAGCTCAGGTTTCGATGCGTCGACCCGGCCCACTGGTCGTAAGAGCGCTGGATTTCGTGGCAGCTCGCGCAGCCCGTCCCTCCGCCGGTTTCGTAGTACACGGTCGCGGCAATCGGCGCGAGCAGCACGATGGCGCCGGCAACTACGAGGTACTTCGTCCTGGCCTTCACTGCGCGCCTCCCCCCTTCCAGCCGCGCAGCAGGCCGGCCGAGGCATGGTAGGCGATGGCCATGATGGTCAGCACGGGATTGAAGCCGCCGTTGGTGACGTGAACGCTGGCGTCCACCACGAACAGGTTGTCGTGCTCGTGAACGCGGCAGTACGGATCGACCACCGAGGTCTGGGGGTCCTTCCCCATCCGGCACGTGCCGGCCTGGTGCTGTCCGGCGCTGAGGCCAGGACCGGGAAGGGACTTCCAGGTGTACGTGGCACCGGCTTCCTGGAGCCAGGCCTCGGCCTTCGCGGCCAGGAAGTTCCCGACCTCGATGGAATGGGGATGCCTGCCGCCGGAGAGCCGGGCTACGGGGATGCCCCAGTAGTCCTTCACCACCGGGTCCGCCTGAACGCGGGAATCGAAGACCGGCATTTCCTGGGCCGGCCCGCGGATGGCGATGCTGCGGCGATAGGCGTGGCGCATGAAATCCTTGTGCGCCTTGCCCCAGCGCGGGACGTTGTTCGGGGCATGGCCGACGAACTGGTACGGGAGGCGGATGAATTCGTTCGCCAGCAGGCCGCCGCCCACGAGGTCTGGATTGCCGTGGTTGTAATCGCAGATGGCGATGCTGGCGCCGGGGCCGATGTCGTCGTACACCACCTCGCCGAAAAGCCCATTCGCGCCCGCGTAGGTGTGCCCCTGGAGATTGCGTCCCACCAGATCGTATCGATTGCCGAGCCCGTTGGGATGCAGGCGGCTCCTGGAGTTCAGCAGCAGGCGCGCGGATTCAATCGCGCCGCCGGAGACGACGACCAGGTCGGCGGGCTGCTCTTGCAGGCGGTCGTCGGAATCGAAGTAAGCCACGCCGGTCACGCGGCCGCGCTCATCGGTGAGGATTCCCTTAGTCATCGCGCCGGTGCGCAATTCGCAGTTGCGGGTGGCGAGGGCCTTGGGGATGACGGTGTTGTGCGTGCCGCACTTCGCATCCACCTCGCAGGCGAAGCCCACGCACCAGCGGCAGCGCATGCAAGGCTGGCGGCCGCCGTAGGGCACGCTGTTGCGCAGCATCGGGATGTCGAACGGGTGCAGGCCCAGGCGCAGGGCGGCGGGCTTGAGGATCAGGTGCTCGCGGGTGGGCGCGAGCGGCGGCATCGGCAATGGCTTGCGGCGCGGCGACTTGAATGGATTCCCGCTCTCGTCGCCCGAGACGCCGATTTCCCATTCGGCCTTTTCGTAGAAAGGCTCGAGGTCGCCGTAGGAGATGGGCCAGTCCTCGAGCGTGCTGCCGGCGACCGCGCCGTATGCCGAGCGCATGCGGAAATCCCGTTCCATGTAACGCCAGGCCATCGCGCCGTAACTGAGCGTGCCCCCGCCGACGCAGGCGGCGTTGTTCTGGTACTCGCCGTCGCTGCCGCGGACGATGCGCTCCCATCCGCTCGGATCGACCACCACGCGCGGGTCGCGCTCGTCGTCGGGGCCGAAGGCGTTGCCCAGCGTGCTGTTGCGCTGGTTGCGAAGGTCGTCCTTGCGGCAATCGAAGGCTGTGTACCACTTGCCGCGCTCGAGCAGCACGACGCTGAGTCCCGCCTGCGCCAGTTCCTTGGCGACAATGCCGCCGCCGGCGCCCGCGCCCACCACCACGGCATTGACCTTCCTCAGGCCCATGGCGGTTTCTCGTACTTCCAGCGGCCGCGGATGGGGACCGTTGGCACGCCCAGCATCCTCCAGCTCACGGCATCGGTGTTGCCGCCGTGGCGCGGATCGCCGTAGTAGCCCTGCATGGTGTGGGCGACCACGAGTTGGAAGAATCTCGGCTTGGTCCCTTCGAGTTCGTTGAGGAGCTGGTCGGCCTGCTCGGCGGTGAGTTCGGCGAAGCGGCGGGAGAAGCGAGCGGCGCTGGCGTTATCGATCGCCAGCAGCCCCTCACGATACGTCTTCCGGAACCGGCGGTACGGGCCGTTCAGTTGGCGATCGATGTAGGCGACGACGCCGGCCGCCGCGGCCCCGGCATCCTGGTCGGTCGGAATGATGCGCTCGGAGATCGCGCTCAGGGTGAGCGCCTCGTCGGTGCTCAGGAAACGCCAGGGGCGCCGGGAACCGCCGCACGAGATGGTCGCTGCGGAAGCCGCCGCCGTCGCCACCAGCCCGAGGAACTTGCGGCGCGGAGTTTTGGCCCGGTTCGTCACGAGAAGCCGAACAGGCATTGTACCCCAGGGGAGGGGGCGTCTACAGCAGTCGCTTTAGGTCTTGGACGCTCAATTGACAATCGCGAAGGATACTGTGCAACAACCCCGGCCCGATGGTCTCGCCCGAGTGCACGGGCACCACGGTGCCACGGCCGTCGTCATGACGCAGAAAGTGATGGCTGCCTCTGATTCGGATAACGGCGAAGCCGGCCTTGGCCAACGTACGAATCAGGTCAGGGCCGGTGACGCGCGGGTTTCGCTTCATGCGGCGACAGTAATGCGCTGGATGCCGATAAACTCGAGGTTCTGCTGAGGCGCACCCTCCACCTCGAGACACAACTCGACGGCTTCGCGGATGCGCACTGTGACCTCGTCTAACGAGCGCGCCTGGGTATGGCATCCCGGTAGTTGCGGGACGGATGCCACATAGTAGCCTTCCTCGTCCCGCTCAATGACGACATCGAACTGACGCTGCAACGGAGTGTCCTCGCCTCTATTCTAGACCGTTATCGACAGCCCTGGGCGGGCTGTACGAGTCGGGTTGGGTGCGCGACTTCCTTGTGAAGGCTAGCCGCCACCCAGCGCCAAGGGATCAGTAAGCTTCACCCCGGTTGTCGATACCAAGGACGCGGACGAGATCAGGTGGTTCGAGGGAGAAGAAGACCCGCCACTTGCCGACCCGCAGGCGGAATTCACCGGGACGGCCTCTGAGGGACTTCACGTCGCCGTGGCCAGTCGCGGCGAAACGTACCAGGGCTGCGTCGATCCGCGCCTGGACGACGCGATCAAGACGCGCCAGGTCCCGCACCGCGGCAGGGCGGAACACTACGCGGCGGATCACAGCCCGAGCCGGCGCCGGACTTCCTCCAGGGGAATGTCGTCGCCCGGTTCCGCACGGGCCAGATCCAGCTTGGTCGCGGTGTCGGCATCGATGATTTCCTGCTCACCAAGCTCCGCAAGGAAAGAAATGGCTACCTGCACCTCGGCGTCCGGAAGGGCATCCACCAGCGAATGAAGGCGGTTGCGATCGGGGGACATGCCTCAATTATAGCTTCACGGGCGAGCACCAACTTGCGGGGGCGAACATCAGGCGGTCCGTGTGGAGTCCGGAGCCGCGCTGGCAATCCGCCGGGGAGCGCCACGGGCGCTATGGGGTGGGACGTGACCGCCGTGCCGCGGGATGGATCCTCAGCTTCCCAGATCCGGACTTCTGGTCCGCGCCGCACTGGCTCGGTTCGGTCACAGGCAATTTCCGGATGGGCAGTGATCCGACTGGAGTGAGGGTGGTCAACTCCCAGGGCCCGCACTTCAGCGCTCCGTCGAAGGGAAAGGTGCCACAATGGGCACGTGCAAACGGAAACGGACTGGCGAGACGAATATCGCAGCCGTAGGCACTATGCTTACTTGACTGAAGAGCAACTCTGCGTGCGCTACGCATCGCTCCTTGAGAACACCATTCAGTTCGATGATTTCGGCGGTGCATTCATAGAAAGGAGCAACCTGCCGTACTGGGCGAAACGCCTCTGCTGGACCGAGGAAGAGTTCGGCTTCCGTTCGTTGATGGAGCGGATGGCCGAGCTTCAGCGGCGAGAGATCGCTCGAACGAGGCCGCACGTAGTTGCAGCGCGGAGGCTCTGGTCAACTGTAGAGCCTCCCAAATTCGGCTCCTATATCATTAAGTTCGGCCAGCGCCAACACGTGCAGGACATGCTCGCTTGGGGCCGATTCCGGATTGCTCCCGCGGCATCGTACAACGATCCCTCCCTGAACTTCGCACTCCGAGACGATGAGCTTGTCACCCAAGTATTCTCTCCGGCTGGAGCGCGGCTCTCAGTGAAGCTTGACGGAGAATACCGAGAAATCACGGGGATTGTCGGCCCCCTCTGTTTTAACCGCCGCTGCGACAACTTCTATGTTTTTTGCGCGGCTGGCAGATTCGATCCCAGACTGTTCGACGAGTTCCAGGCCGATGCGTGTCTTGTTGTCCGAGACCTCAAGCAGTTTGGACTCAGGCTCATGCGCGGCTTCGCCGCCATCGCCGGGATGACTAAGGCCGCTCAAGATAGTGTCCACTACGTGGACCCACTTCATCCAGATGAAGTGACGCACCTAGTAGAGATGACGAAGAATTTCCGTTACGAATACCAACAGGAGTGGCGCATCGCCTGGAGAGCAGAGCAGTCTCTGCCGGAGGGCGCTGCACCAATTCTCGTTGAGATCGGTCCATTGGGCAATTGCTGCGAGGCATACTACCTTTGAACGCCCGTCCGCTCGAGTCATCGGCCACCCGAAAGTTGGCCCCAAGCGGCGTTCGAGGAAGCGTGACGCCGGATCACTCCCGTGACGTCCCCATAACGCAAAGCCGAGGCCCCGACCAGTGCAGTTCCACTGACGGAGTACGCCCTGAAACCTGGAGCCTGGTCCGGACCTCGCCAACAAGCCGGTTTTGAGTAGCGCTCTCAGCGGGTCGCGCGAGTCGGCGCCGGGAACCGAATCCGGACTCCCGCCCCGTTGACTGTCGATCCTTGATAGTATATATATTGATCGGTACAGATAGAGCCATGCCAAGACCACCTAGTCCGGAGAGCTTTCTACCCCTGAAGCCACACTGGTTTCACGTTTTGCTGTCGCTGGCGGACCGGGAGCAGCACGGTTACGGGATCATGCTGGAGGTTCTGGAGCGCACTGGCGGCAAGGTGCGGTTGTGGCCGGCGACGCTTTACGGCACGCTGAAGCGGCTTATGGATGAGGACCTCATCGAGGAATCCGACGAGCGGCCGGCGCCGGAAGCGGACGACGCGCGTCGTCGCTACTACCGGCTTACCCGGCTCGGCCGGCGAGTTCTGGCGGCCGAAAGCACGAGGCTGGAGGATCTGGTTCGATTGATCCGCGCCAAGCGCGGAATGGCGGAGCGAGGAGCGGAGTCATGAACCGGCCGGTGGCGATCAGCCTGCGGATGTACCGCGCGCTGGCCCGCGCGTTCCCCCAGGAATTCAAGAACGCTTACGGGGACGAACTGGTGCAGGTGACCGAAGAGGCCATCGAGCCCATCTGGAGGCGGCATGGCGTGCCGGGCCTGGTGCGGTTGCTCGTGGATATCGCCATACGCGTCCCCGCCGAGTACCTGGCCGAGTTTCGCCAGGATGTCCGCTACGGGCTGCGCACGCTGGCGGCCTCGCCGGGTTTCACCGCGGTGGCGCTGATTTCGCTCAGCCTGGGCGCCGCCGTCGCAACATCCGCCTTCAGCGAACTGAACGGGATGGTATTGCGGGACCTCCCGGGAGTCGCGAAGCCCGACGAGCTGGTGATGGTGCAAGCGCCGGCTTCCTACCCCCAGTACAAGCGCTACCGCGAACTCACCGATGTGTTCTCTTCGACGTTCGCCTACGTTGCGCCCGTGCCGTTCGGCGTTTCGCTCGCCGGGCGCACGGAGAGGATCTGGGGGCACCTGGTCACGCCCTCGTACTTCCCGACGCTGGGGCTGCGCCCGGCGGCCGGCCGCTTCTTCGACAAGCAACAGGAGCAGCCCGGCCAACCGCCGGTCGCCGTGGTCAGCTACCGCTTCTGGCAGGACCACCTGGGCGCCGACCCGTCGGTGATTGGAAAGACACTTCGCGTCAACGCGCACCTGGCGACCATCATTGGCATCGGACCCAAGGATTTTCTGGGCGCTTCGCCGATGTTCTTTCCGGCAGATGTCTGGCTGCCGGTGTCGGTCGGGGGACGCGTGGCGCCGGAGCTCGCGGACAACGCGCTCGAGCGGCGCGACGCGGCGATGTTCCAGGTGGTGGGGCGGTTGAAGCCGGGCATCACGATGGCCCGCGCGGAGGCCGAGCTGGATGCCGCGGCGCGGCAGGTGGAGCGCGAATTCGGCGACGTAAACAAGTACCGAAAAGACCGGCGCGTGCACCTTCTGCTCGCGGGCCGGCTGATTCCCATCCGGAAACACGACCTGCCGTTCCTGACGGGCTTCGTCATGGTTCTGGCGGGTCTGCTGGTGCTGATCGCATGCGCCAACGTCGCGAACATGATGCTGGCGCGGGCAACACAGCGGCGGAAGGAGATCGCGGTCCGGCTGGCGTTGGGTGCCAGCCGCTTCCGGTTGATCCGCCAATTGCTGACCGAGAGCATGCTGCTGGCCGCGGGCGCCGGCGCGCTGGGGTTCTGCATTTGCGCGTGGCTGATGCACGGGGCCTCGCAAACCAAGATGCCTACGCCGATGCCGATGGGCTACGATCTCGAACCCGACCTGCGAGTCCTCCTATTCACGCTGGCGCTCACCGTACTCACCGGGCTGGCCTTCGGGCTAGCACCCGCGCTCCAGGCCACGCGGATGGATCTTACCCCGGCGCTGAAGGAGGGCGGGAACGTCCGGTTTCGCAGGCATCGGCGTCTGAGCCTGCGCAACCTCCTGGTGGTGCAGCAGGTGGCCGGGTCACTGGCGCTGTTGCTGCTCACCGCGGCTCTGGTGATCGGAGTCCGGAAGGCGGTCGGAACCGAGGTGGGATTCGACACCCGGCGCCTGCACCTCATTTCGCTGGACCCCGTCCGCGACGGATATTCCCCCGAACGGGCGGCGGCTTTCTTCCCGAAGCTGCTCGAGCGGGTGCAAGGGCTGCGTTCCGTGACCTCCGCCTGCCTCACGGACACGGTGCCGGTCTCGATGAACGGCAATGGGTGGGTGCCGTTTACCACGGCTGACGCGGGTGACGCGAACGCGCGGGTGGTTCACGGCGCGCTCAAGTATACGGTCGGGAAGGACTACTTCGAAACGCTGGGTATTCCCATCGTGCTGGGCCGCGGTTTCCGCAAGACGGACGAGGCCAACGACGCGCCGGCGGTGATCGTCAGCGAGAAGCTGGTGCGCGAGTACTGGAAGGGCGAGGATCCCCTGGGACGGCGCATCGAGACCGGCAGCTACGAAGCCAACCCATATGCCGGAGGGGTCTTCCTGGGCTCCTTCGACTATCGCGCGGGATCGCTGGGGCGGCGGCAGGTTTTCGAAGTGGTGGGAGTGGCCAAGGATACGAAGGTGGACCTGATGATGGATGGGGCGCCCCCGGTGCTGTACTTCCCGCTGCACCCGGCGGACTATGCCCATCCTTCCTTGCAGGGCGTGACGCTGATGGTGCGGGCGGCGCCGGGCGTGGATGCCGCCGGAGCGGTGTGGCGCGAGATTTCAGCCATGGACGCCAACCTCACGCCATTCAATGCCCGCACCATGCCGGAACAGGTCGATCAGTTCATCTTCCTGTTCCACGTAGCGAGCTACACCTACGGAACGATTGGGGTGTTCGGGTTGATTCTGGCCGCGGCCGGACTCGCCGGCGTCACCGCGTACTCCGTGGCGCAGCGCGGCCGGGAGATTGGCATCCGCATCGCGCTGGGCGCCCGGGGAGCGGACGTGCTTCGGCTGGTCATGAAGGAAGGCGCGGTACTGGTGGCGGTGGGCACGGCTATCGGTCTGGCGGGCGCATGGGCCGGAGCGCGCCTGGTTTCGTCGGCGCAGTCCGTGGCCGCCAAGGCGATCGCGACTCCCTCCTCGCCGCTGGTGCTGGTGGGGATTCCCGCTATGCTGGCGGGTCTGGCGCTGTTAGCCTGCTACGTGCCGGCCCGAAGGTCGCTGCGCATCGACCCGGTGGTGGCGTTGCGGCAGGAATAGGCGCTCCCCGTTGCGCTCCGCTCCGGTCCCGGAGTACGATCTGGGTGCGCACCCCAGGACAAAGGAAGGAGGGGATAATGGCAACACTTGCGCGCGCTCTGCGGCCGTGCGCGATCACGGTCAACCTATTCTCCGGGGCCCGGACTCCGATGCCGTCGGGCACCCAAGTCCTGCTCACGCTCCGCGACGGCAACCAGAACACGGTGGCCTTGCCGGACAACGGATACTTCAAAGTACCCACCATCAACGTAGAAGGGCTCCAGTCCTTCGACAACTTCGGCGACAGCTACGCCGTCGTGGTTTCGGCCCCCGGCTATTCACAGGCCGGATTCATGCCTGTCAAAGTCAGTCCGCAGGCGCCCGCGATCGTTGACATTATGCTCCTGCGGAAAGACGCGGAGTTCCGCTTCCGGGATGCGGGTTGGGAATCGCTCCAGCAGAATCACCCGGACTGCGCCAAGCTTCTCGCCGCGGGCGCCGCCGATGACGCTGCCGCCGATGATCGCTATACCCAGCTTATGGAAAAGCAGCCGGAGGTGCTGGCCTGTTTCTTCAACCTGATGACCGCCATGTCGCAGATCTTTCTTCCCGTCGGCACGCCGCTGGATTACATCAAGGAGTTGATCTGGGACGACTCGAAGCAGCAAGGCATGAAGCCGGACCGGTTCTTCGCCTGGGCGGATAAGAAGCTGATCGACCAGGTGATCCAGGCGGGCCACAAGCAGTGGGCGCCAGAAGTGGGTACTGCGCTGTTTCACTCCGGCGCTAGCCGC
>PLEM01000428.1 GCA_003137035.1 Bryobacterales bacterium
CCGCGCGGGGCTTGAGCCCCGCTGCAGTATTTCTTGGCCTGCGAAGCCGCGCAACCTCGGCCGGGCAGGATAAACCTCCGCCTCGTCCCGATTCCGTGCTATGCTTAATGTGTCTTTGACAGTTCCGCCGATGACAGCACAGTCCTACATTGTCCGGTCCTACCGCCCATGTCCGATCTTGCCCGATTAGGCTGCTCTGCAAATTCAGAAGGAAACAAACCATTGAAAAACATCTTTGTAGGCAACCTCAGCTTCGGGACGACCGAAGCTTCGATTCGTTCGCTGTTCGAGTCTTACGGAGCAGTTGACCGCGTCAACATCGTTACCGACCGCGACACCGGGCAAGCCAGGGGCTTCGCCTTTGTGGAAATGGCCGTGGATTCCGAAGGCGATGCGGCCATCAACGGCCTCAGCGGCAGAGACCTCGACGGCAGAGCCCTGACCGTCAATGAAGCGCGCCCCAAGTCCGATCGTGGATCGGGCGGCGGCGGTGGTGGATACCGCGGCGGCGGCGGCGGGGGCGGTCGCAGCAACAAGCGCTGGTAGGCTGAAGACCTTTCAAACGGGCGGCATGTTCAACGTGCCGCCCGGTTCTACGGACGCGGTTGCTGGGGAGTGTCCTCCACTTTGACGCCCAGCTCCGTGAGCTTTCGTCTCGCCCACTCGTTCCGCGGGTTCTCCTTCAGCGATAAAAGGTAGTAGTGCTTTGCCTGCTCGACGTTCCCTCGATCGCTGTATGCCCGCGCCAGCGCATCCAGTTGGTTCCATGGAGGAGGATAGGCCTTTGGATCGTGCAGCAGCAGTTTGGACGCTTCCTCAAGCCGTCCCGCTTTCACCAATCCGGCGACAATCAGTGAAACCGTGAACGGCGAGGTGGTTCGGTCGTATCCGCATCTCCTGCCGCCCTCTCGAAAGTGCCGGTGGACGGCTTCGATGCCGCCTTTGTCGAACAACTCCAGCGGGTCGGTCAAATGCCAGCCGTCGAAGATCGCATCCAAGCCCTGGTGAATGCTCCGCAGCGGAATCGACGTGTGCGTCTCCTGCTTCATCCATTCGAGGTTCCACCGGAATCCGGCAGGGACTTTCCGATCCAGTATGGTGGCCAGTCCCCGAATGTCGCCGGGCGAATTCCCGGTGGCACTCGCCGCAGTGAGATAGAGGTCCCCCTGAAGTTCAGGCGTCTTCGAGAAGAGCGACTCCGCCTTCGCGACCTCCGCTCCACCATTCCAGGTAAGAGTCGGGTCGATGGCAATATAGGCGTTGAAGAGCTTCGGTTTCGCCGCCAGTGCGTGAATTGCGAACAGGCCGCCAAAGGAGTGTCCCACCAGCACCCGGTAAGGCCGCGTGCGATAGCTTTTGTCCACAAACGGAATCAACTCGTCGGCCACAAACGATAGAAAAGCATCGGCCCCGCCATTGCCCGGCGAGAAGCGGTTGTCTATCTCGGCCGACGAGGGAGGAGTCAGGTTTCGGGTGCGTTGCGCGAAGCTCCCGCTCTCGATCGCCACGACCAGCATCTCCGGTATCCGCTCGTTGTCAGCCAGAAACTCGGCGATCACGCTGCTGCAACGGAAGAGGGTTTCTCCATCCAACACATACAGGACCGGATAGCGCTCCGCACCCTCCGCATATCCCGCCGGCTTCGAGATGAGCAGCGTTCTCTCTTCCTTGAGAACGTTCGACCGGATATGAACCACTTCGCCGATGACCACCGGGCTGGCCTGGCTCTGCACGCCTCCGCCCGCGGCCACGAGCTGTGCCGCTAATAGCAGGTGGAGCATAACTACCCTACTCCGTATACAGCTTCACCGTGGCGCTGGATTTGCCCGCCAGCGGGTCGCCCGCCAGCGCGAAGGCGCCGTTTTTCCTGGCAGCCGCCACTTTGCGCAGTACGTTGTCGGAGGGCAGCGCGACCAGCCCCTGTGCGTTTTGCGAATTCGAGGCGAACACCACCAGGTCGAGCTTCGACCAGTCCATATCCTTGGTCGATTGCGCCAGCTTGATGTGCGGAACGACGGCGCCCTCGCGAACCAGCATCACCACGGGGATCGTGCCGCCCTCGATCTTGTTCCAGCCGCCACTGTAAACCTTGCGGGTCTGGTAGTCGATCCACTGCCCCGGAGGAAGGTAGACGTTGCGGCCAGTCGTGCCCGACTCCATCAAAGGCGCCACCAGAATCTGGGAGCCGAACAGGTACTCGTCTTCCACCGTCCAGGAACCGGGATCCTCGGGATACTCGACGAACAGCGCCCGCAGCATGGGCAGGCCGCGCTCGCTCGAATCCTTGGCCTGCGCGTAGACGTAGGGCATCAGCTTGTACTTCAGCTCGTCGGCGCGCCGGAAATCGTCCATGAAGGCCGCCCCGATCAGCCAGGGCTCTTTCGGCGGCAGGCCGTGGCAGCGGCTATGGGAGGTGAGCATCCCGAACGGCATCCAGCGGCGGTACAGCTCCTCGCGCGGGGCGGACGCGAACCCGCCGATGTCGTGGCTCCAGAACGTGAAGCCGCTCAGGCCCAGCGACAGGCCGCCGCGCAGTGTCGCCGCCATCCCGATGTCCATGACGGCGGCGTCACCGCCCCAATGCAGTGGATAGCGCTGGCTGCCGGCCCAGGCGCTGCGCGCCCAGATGACGTTCTCGCCGTTCACCTGCCGCGTGATGTCCGCCACCGCCTTGTTGTACCGCAGCGGGTACAGGTTGTGCTCGTAAAACCCGCTGCGCCCCGACGCGTAGATGCCGTTGATCGGCGCGGACTCCCCGAAATCCACCTTGATCGCGCCCACCCCCATCTTCAGCAGGCCGGCGAGGTTGTCCTGGTACCACTTCACCGTGGCCGGATTGGAGAAGTCCAGCACCGCGTCTTCATAGGGCATGCCGCCCTTGCCGTCCTTCACGTACAGCCCCTTCTCGAGGATCTCCGGAAACAGCCGGTTCTTCGGCACGAAGTATGGAAGCTGCCACAGTGAGATGTGAAGGCCCTGCTGCTTGAGGTCGGCGATCATCTTGGCCGGGTCCTTGAAGCGCGTGGTGGAGAACTTGTAGTCGCAGCGCCAGTCGTGCTCGAACCAGCCGGTGTCGATGTGGATCACGTCGCTCGGCAGACGGTTCTCGCGGAGCTTGGCGGCAACCTGCCGCACCTCTTCCTCGGAGAAATAGCTGATGCGGCTCATCCATAGTCCGAAGGACCACAGAGGCGGCATGGGGGATTTGCCGGTCAGGTTGGTGTACTCGTTGAGAATGTCCTTGGGCTGGCCCAGGAACACGAACAGGTCCAGCTCGTCGTCGCCCAGCAGCATCGCGTTCGTGCCCTGGAAAGTGGCTCCGAAATCGAAGGTCGAGGGCGCCGAGGTGTGCACGAACATCCCGTAGCCGCGGTTGCTCATGAAGAACGGGATGGGCTTGTACATGCGCCAGGTCTCGGGGCCTTGCGCGTCGTTGGTCGTCAGAATGACCTTCTGGCCGCGCTTGTCGAGCCCGGTGAACGACTCCCCGCACCCGAACAGCTTCTCGCCCGCCGCCAGCGAGAACACCGCCGCCACGCTGCGCGAATAATCCGACGGCCGCCGGATGAAGGAGAAGGGCAGCACCGGAACCTGTGTCGCATGGTTGTCCGACTCGTGATTGGTTCGGGTCAGCAGGCGGCCTTCCGCATCGCGAAACTCGATGTGCCAGGGCTTTTCGAGAACGGTCACCGACCCGGCCGCGCTGGTGTAACGGTAGCCGCCCTCGATCTTGCTCATCCGCCAGGAATTGTCGCGAGGCGGCTCGCCCACCAGCATCAGTTCCTCGGCCGGCGGCATCGCATCCGCTCCGGTCTTCACCCGGATGCGAACCGTCCGCGGTGAGACGAACTGAATCGAAAACGGCAGCGTGGGATTCGCCGCATACTCGACCTCCGGGAACGTGGCGCCGCCAAACGGACTCAGCACGCCCTCCATGGTGTTGAAGGCGATGCGGGGATACAGGTGATTCCGCTGCCAGGCGATACTGCCGGCGCCGGTGGCCGGGTCGAAGCCGGTCAGGCTGTCGGCCAGGAAGTAAGTGTTCTTGAAGTCGTGGAAATCGCCGCTGACGTCCACCGGATCGCTGAGCATCACCGGGGGCTGATCGGCCGGCGCGCCCGACAGAATGGCGACGCAGATCGGAAGCAGCAGGCAACCGCGTTTCGAGACCATGAAGCGCCTCCCTCTCTTGATGGAACCGCGACCCACCACTTTACCGCACCGCCGCCGGCCCCGAGACGCGGCGGCGTTGCTACCCGCCAGGTAGGACCGCTCCCTCCCGGGACACTGAAAGAACGCCCCCACAGGCTGAATGCCTGTGCCACGGGAGATCGCAACCGCTGGATGTGGCACAGGCATTCAGCCTGTGTCGGGCGCAACGCACTTACGGCCGAACTTCGGGGCAGTGGTTGACGTAACCTCAAATGAGGAATCACGTGCCCACAACCCTGCCTGCACCCAGCCCGAAACGTCCCCTGCCGGGTGCCTTCTTCCCTGTGGCGGCGGTCCTGCTGCTGATCTTCATGGGGATACTGGCCGGTGGCGCCGCCTTGCGGGAATCCATCACCTTCGACGAGACGGCTCACATCGGCGCCGGGGTCAGTTACCTGCAGAAGCTCGACCTGCGCCTGAATGAGGAACACCCGCCGCTCGCCAAAGTGCTGGCTGCGATGCCGCTGGTCATGCGTGGGACGCGCGCCGATTACTCCGACGTCTCCTGGTCGGTCAGCCGGGGGTTCTTCGCCTCGTATATGGGAGAGTGGGCCTTCGGCGATCGGCTTCTGACGCGCTGGAACGACCCCGCAAGCACGTTGGCCTGGGCCCGGCTGTCCATGCTGCTGCTCACGCTGGCGCTGGGATGGGTGGTCTTCGCCTGCGCGCGCCGCCTGGGAGGCGACTGGGCCGGGTTGCTGTGCCTGTGCGTCTACGTCGCTTCGCCGGTATTCCTCGCCTTCGGCCCCCTGGTGCACACCGACTTGGCAGTGGCCCTGTTCTCCCTGCTGGCGTTGTGGACCTTTGCCGATCTGCGGCAGGACCCCAGCCGCAAGAACGTGCTCCTGTTCGCCCTGTGCCTGGCGGGCGCGCTGCTCTCGAAGTTCACCGCCGGCATTCTGCTCGTCGCCTTTCCCATGGTCGCGCTGAGTACGCGTTGGCGCGCCGTCCCCGGGCAGCCCGCCGCCAAACCCGAGGCGCGCGCCTGGAGGAAACTGCGCAGGCGCGCCACCCTCAAGGGCATTCTTTGGGCCGCCCTTTTCGTCTACGTGTTCTACTTCATCCTTTCCTGGAATCAATCCACGGACGCCCTCGACCGCCTCGGAAATGGCCCCGCCTGGGACCCTCTGCGCCGCCTCCTGATGCCGGCCTGGTTCTATCTGCGTGGGCTGCTGGTGGTGCTGTTGACCTCCGTCCGTCCGACGTTCATCCTCGGCCACTCCTATTCCCACGGCGTCTGGTTCTATTTCCCGGTTCTGTTCTTTCTGAAATCGCCGCTCGGCTTTCTTGGCATGCTCGCGCTCACGCTGGTCTTCGCGTTTAGACGCGGGAGTCTTCCCGCGGTTTCCGAGGACGTGCGGGGGCATTGGCGCGTGCTTTGGGTCTCGCTGGTGGTCTTCGGCGCTTTTTGCCTCGCGAGCCAGATGGACATCAGCATCCGCCATTTCACTTTCCCGATGGTTCTGTTGATGCTCCTTTTGGCTCCTCTGCCCCGCATGTTGGGACGCCTGCGGACCTCGCTCCCCATCGCCGGGCGCCTGGCGGCCGCGCTCACCGTGCTGCTGGCGCTCAGTTGCCTGTTCACGGCCCTGCGGGCGTATCCCTACTTTTTCCCTTACGTCAACGAGCTGTCCTTTGGGCAGCCCATCTACGCCCTGGCCAACGATTCCAACGTCGACTGGAATGCGTACCTCCCCGAAGTAAAGCGTTTCGCCGACCAACGCGGCCTGCGGAAGCTCAACCTGGATGCCTATGGGGTCAACGATGCCACGGTGGTCGTCCCGCAGGCCGAGTTCTGGGATTGCCAGAAACCCGCCGCCGCCGATGCGGGCCAGTGGGCCGTGATCTCGGCCAACATGATTCTGGACAGCCACAACTGCCGCTGGCTCATGCAGTATCCGCACGAATCGCTGGCCGGCGGCAGCATGTACGCCATTCGCCTCCCCGCGCCAATCCCCGCGGCCGGCGCGAGCGGCGGCCCTCCCCTGCCTTCCGAGTTTCACAACCTCTTTGGGATGCCAAGCCCCGTCGACCCGCGCCTCATGTTCCAGGAACTCATCCGCCATCCGGAGAACATCCCGCAAGCCCTCGCCAAAATGCGGGCCGAATACGACCGCGCCCAGGAAGCCAAGAAGCGGGCTTCCGGCGGGCGATAGGCTGTCGGCCCGGCCGGCCCACGCGGCGCCGAAACTCGCGGACTGCCGGCGGCGTCTCTTGACTGAAGGAGAACCCATGTCGCTCCGGCCCGTCCTGGTTTGGGTCTGCCTGGCAACGGCGTGCCATGGCGCGCCGCCATCGAACCAGGAGCCGACCCTCAGCACCACCGTCCGGCTGGTGATTGCCCCGGCCACGGTCACCGGCCCGGACGGCCGCTACGTCGACGGGCTTACCGAGAAGGACTTCCTGGTTCTCGACAACGGCAATCCGCAACGGATTCAGGCGGACGTCACGTTCGTGCCGATCTCCCTCGTCGTCGCCGTCCAGGCCAACATCCTGGCCGCCGAGGCGTTGAACAAGGTGCACCGCATCGGCCCCATGCTCGAGCCTCTGATCCTGGGCGAGCGCGGCGAGGCCGCGGTACTGTCCTACGACGACGAGATCAGCCTGGCCCTGGGCTTCACATCGGACTCCGGCCGAATCGCCGCGGCGCTCAAGCGCATTCCGCCCTCCGGCCAGCGAGCCCGCATGATCGATGCCGCCATCCAAGGGGTCCGGATGCTCGCCGCCCAGCCCGCCAACCGCCGTCGCGTCCTCCTGCTGATCGGGGAGACGCGTGACCGCTCGAGCAAGGCCAAGCTACAGGACGCCGTCACCCTGGCCCAGCAGGAGAACGTCTCGATCTACGTCCTCAGTTACTCGGCGTTCCTCACGCCCTTCACGGCGAAGCCCGGCGCCATCCCCACTTCCGGCGATTTCAACCTGCTTGCCGTGTTCTACGAGATCGCCCGCCTCGCCACCACCAATGCCGCCGAGGCGTTCTCGAAGTACACCGGCGGCGGCCATCTCTCGTTTCTCAAGCAGAAGGGGCTCGAGCAGGCCATCTCGCGGATCGGCGAAGAACTGCACAGCCAGTACCTGTTGAGCTTCATCTCCAGCGCCTCGCCGGGCGATCAGTTCCACTCCATCCAGGTAACGGTGAAGAACCGGCCGGATGTGGTCGTAAGGACGCGCCCCGGCTACTGGCTTTCGGCCCCCAGCCAGAATTGACTTGCGCGGCCGGCACGCGACCCTCAGCACCGAACCGCGACCGTCAGGAAGCGGACCTGCGGCGGCCTCTCCAAAATTGACTTACGCAAGCGATTCCGAGATGATAAGGCGACGACTGAAGCGTCAGACTCGGGGTGCGTAAGTGTTCCGTTCCGCCTGTTTCGCAGGACTGCCTCTTCAGCCGGTTGTGCCTGGCGGGATTTCCTCCGGGCGGAAGGAGAGGACGTGAAGCTATACGTGGGCAATGTCCCCTACCAGGCAACGGACCAGGATCTGCAAGACCTGTTCACGCAGGCAGGGGCTACCGTGGAGAGCGTCAACGTCGTGCGTGACCGTTTCTCGGGCGAGCCGCGCGGGTTTGCGTTCGTCGAGATCGGCAATGACGACGAAGCCCAAAAAGCCATCCGCGCCTGCAACGGCAAGGACCTGCTGGGGCGCACCCTGGTGGTCAACGAGGCACGCCCACCGCACGAGGGCGGCGGTCGCGGCGGCCCAGGCGGTGGCCGGGGCCGAACCGGTGGCGGGGGCGGCGGTGGTCGCGGCGGCGGCGGAGGCCGGGGTCGCTGGTAGCTTATTCAGCGTCGGAGCCGGGCTCGGCGTCGGACTCCGGCGAGGATTCGTGCCCGTACTTGGAGTAGTAGTAAGTGTACTTGCTGTAAAGCTCTCCGGCGCGCGCTCCGTTCACGATAATTCCCAGCACGTTGTTCTCGCACAGCGACTGCATGGCGCGCTGCACCATGTCGATCGTGGTGGCGCCGATGCGCACCACCAGAATGGTGCCGTCGGTTAACGTGCCCAGCAGGTTGGCATCGGCGGAGAACAGCAGCGGCGGGCTGTCCAGGATCACCCAGCTAAACCACTTCGGCAAATCCTCGAACAGGCCTTTCACTTCGCGCAGGCTCAGTAACTCGAGCGGGTTCTTGACGGAGGAGCCGGCCGGCATGACGTATAGATTGGTGCCCGCGATCCGCTTCATGCAAGCCGCCAGCGGCGCATTGCCCAGCAGGTAGTCGGTGGCGCCGGGTGAGCGCTCCATCTGGAACAGGTTGTGGAGGACCGGGCGGCGGAAGTCGAAATCCACCAGCAGCGTCGGGTTGCTGGCCAGGTGCGACTCGGAGATGGCCAGGTTGGCGGCGGCGAAGGACTTCCCCTCGGCGGGCGAGGGGCTGGTGACCACCACGGTGTGAATGGGTTGCAGGGTCTGCAAATGGTTGAGCCGGGTGCGCAGGCTGCGGAACTCTTCGCTGGGGGCCTCCTGGGGACGGCTGTGATCGATCAGCAGGGCTTCGGGAGCCGGAGTGAAGGGCACTTCCCGAACTTCATCCAGAAGGCCGGCAGCCGCCGCTGGGGGGCGAGCGGGGGCGTTCTGCACGCCGCTCGAGGCGGGCCCGGAGGGCGCGCTGGCGGCCGACTCTCCCCCGGAAGGCTTGGGCGCCCCCATTTGTTCGGCGCGGCGCAATGCGTCATGAACTCGGCTCATTGGATCTCCATGGTCACAGCTTGGTCGAGTAGTAATAGTAAATCGAGCTGGTCATGGCCAGGATGCCGATAATGCAGGCGGTAGACCAGGCCAGCCAGGTCAGCCGCCTCTTTCGGCGCACCACCAGGTCGTTCTCCAGCAAGGGTATGGTTCCCAGCACCGGGAGATTGGTGTAGGCGCGCGCGTCCTTCAGGTTCTTCAGCGAGCCGTCCTTCATTTCCCGGAAGCCGGCCGTGAACAAGCCCAGCGTCAGCCCGATGCCAATGCCCGCCCCGATGATCATCAGGCGGTTGGGCTTGGCGGGTGTTTCCGGAAGCGAAGCGGACTCCAGCAGCTCCAGGCGCTCCCCGTATTGCCGGTTCTCCAGGGCGGTGGCGGCTTCCGACTGCGATTTCTTGCCGTTCAATTCCTCGTACAGCGCCTTGGCCATGTTGTAGTCGCGCGACAACTCGGTGTAGTTCTGCTCCATGAGCGGGCTGGCCTGGATCCGCGCCGTGTAGGCGTCGATGGCCTCGCCGATCTTCTTCTGCGTCTTGGTCCGCTCCTCCAGTTCCATATCCTGGACCTGGATCTGGCTCTGCAACCTGGAAATGGCGGCCTCGAGTTCCTGGTTGCCGCGGACTTCCCGAGGCGTTGGCTTCTGCGCCGCGCTCTCGGGGACCTTCTGGGGTTCCTGCTTGAGCAGCGCGTCGCGCCTTTGTTTGAGCGCTTGCAGTTGGGCCTCGGCCTGTTTGACGTCGGGATGGGTTTCCTTGTAGCGCTGCTTGAGGCCGGAGATCGCCATCTCCATGGTCGCGACGTCTCGCTCGGCCTGTGCCAGGCGCTCGTCCTTCACCCGCGTCGAGATCGCGTCGGTGCCCTGACTCGCGGCGGCCAACTGGTCCCGGTAGATTCGGATCTGGCCTTCCAGGAGCAGCTTCTCCTGGCCGGTCCGGTTGATCGTGTCGTTGACCCCGGCCAACTGCGTCTCCAGCGAGCGGAGGGTCTGCAGGTTGGCTTGCAGTTGATCGGGCAGGCGGCCGGCGTTCTTCAGCCGGAACTGAGTCATCCGGCCCTCGAGGTCATCGAGCCGTTTCTTGGCTGCGTCCCACTGGTCCTTCAGGAAGTCGGTGGTGGCCGCCGATTGGCTGGCCAGGGCGCGGATATTGGCGTCGATGAAATCCCGCGCCAGCTCGGCGGCCACCTTCTGGGCCAGGTAGCGGTTGGAGTATTCGTAAGCTACCTTGAACGCCGAGATGGGTCCCTTGCCTTGCGCCTGGAGACTGCCCACCGGGCTGATGTGGACGTCGTGCCGCATGTCCTCGATCACGTCCTCGAGTGGTTTGCGCGCGAGCTGGCTGCGGTACAGGTTGTGGGTGTTGATCAGATTGGTGAGGTTGGCGCGGCTCTCGATGCTGTTGGCCATCGTGTTGATGCGCTGGGTCATCTCGGAGTTCACGTTGGAAGGAACGTAGCGCTCCGGAACCTGCGGCGGCACAACCTGAATGGTGGCCTCCGAAATGTAGGTGTCGGGCCACAGAAACGCCACCACCACCGCCAGCACCAGCGCCAGGAAAGCCGGACCGGCAATCCAGCCCTTGTGCCGCCGGACGATGTCGATGTAGTCCTCGACATCCAGCGGCCGCCGGGTAACGCCTGTCGGGTTTTGCGTCGATTGCATGATCTCCACTCTCCAAAAACCGGGAACGGCGCTAGCGCCGTAGCGCTGTCCTATCTATCGGCTGCCCAGGTCCCCTTCCATATCATCGGACAACAATTCTGTCGCCGTTCTCCAGCAGGATATTCTGGGCCGGGTTCTTGGCTTTCACGACGTCGTTGTAGTTGAACCGGAGCCGCTGGGCGCCACGCAGGATGGTGATGTTCTTCTTGTTAGCGAAGTCGCGAAACCCGCCGGCCAGCGTGATGGCCTCGAACGCGGTGGTCGGCGCCACCAGCGGATAGGCGCCGGGCCGGTTGATTTCTCCGCTGATCATGTAGCGCTTGCTGCGCACCGCCAACACCTGCACCAGAACCTGGGGATTGTTGATGTACTTGGAGAGCGCTTCGCCGATTCGGGCGGTCAGTTGCTCCGGACTCAGCCCCGCGGCGTCCACCTCGCGAATCAGGGGCATGGTGATCTTGCCGTCGGGCCGCACCACCAGTTGCCCGGACAGGTCCGGCTCGCGCCACACGCGAACCAGGATCACGTCTTCCGGGCCCAGGCTGAAGGTTTTGGGATCGACATTAACCGGAAGCGGAGTGGTCTTGGCCGGTTCCGTAGTGTCCGGCTTGGCGGGCTCCTGGTGGGGCGGCGTTTCGGGCGGTTTCTGCGGTGTGTCCTGCGCCGCCAGCCAGACAGTGCCTGCCAGAAGACCCAGGGCCAGCTTGGCGCCCAGCATGGTGAATCCTCTCATTCCGCTCTCTTTCCGTTACCGTTGGATCGACTGCGAGGCCGGGAGCGGACGAAGCCCTCCCGCGCACTTCATCCGCTTATTATACAGCACGTTGGTAGTGTCCTGTCCCCGCGTTCGCCCGGGCTTCGGACCGCTCCCTGGCGGCCGTGGCTCGGCTGTGTTTTCCCTAACCTGCGGGCGCTTGCCGAGCCGCGACCGCCAGGGAGCGGTCCGTCTCGCGTCGCATCGCTCCGCTCCCTTTCGGTCGCGGTTC
>PLEM01000256.1 GCA_003137035.1 Bryobacterales bacterium
CGCTGGGCCACGCACGGCCGCCCGACCGAGGAGAACGCCCACCCGCACAGCGACTGCAAGGGCGACATCGTGGTGGTCCACAACGGCATCATCGAGAATTACGTCGCGCTCAAGCAGCAGTTGCTGGCCGAAGGGCACGTGTTCCATACCGAGACCGACACCGAGGTGATCGCCCATCTCATCGAGAAATACTTCGACGGCAACCTGGAGGAAGCGGCCCGCAAGGCTGTCCGCAATCTCTCGGGGCTGTTCGCGCTGGCGATCGTTTCGCGGCTGGACCCGAACAAGATCGTGGTGGTGCGCTCGGGCCCTCCTGCAGTAATCGGTTTGGGCGACGGCGAGTACTTCATGGCCTCCGACGTTCCCGCCATTCTCAGCCACACTCGAGACGTCCTGTTCCTGGCCGACGGGGACATCGCGGTGATGACGCCCGATGGAGTCCGCCTCGGCGATTTCGACGGCCACCCGGTGAAGCGCCCCGTGACGCACATTCTCTGGGACCCCATCATGGCCGAAAAGGGCGGCTACAAGCACTTCATGCTCAAGGAGATTTACGAGCAGCCCCGGGCCGTCCGCGACACCGTGGTGGGAAGGGTGAGCCAGGAGTCCGGCCGGGTCTTCCTGAACGAGATGGACCTGCAGCCCAAAGAGTTCCGCGAGTTCCGGCAGGTCCGGATCGTGGCCTGCGGCACAAGCTGGCACGCGGCGCTGATCGGAAAGTTCATGATCGAGCGGCTGGCGCGGATGCCCGTCGAGGTGGATTACGCCAGCGAGTTCCGCTACCGCGACCCGATTCTGGGCCCCGACATTCTCACCATCGTGGTCTCGCAATCCGGTGAAACCGCCGACACGCTCGCGGCGCAGCGGGAAGCGCGGCAGAAGGGCTCGAAGACCATCGCCATCTCGAACGCGATCGGCTCGACGGTCACTCGCGAAGCCACCGGCGCCATGCTGACCCACGCGGGGCCGGAGATTGGCGTCGCCTCCACCAAAACTTTCGCCGCGCAGCTCGCCGCCCTGTTCATCCTGGGCATGCACCTGGGCCAGACCCGTGGAGTGCTGGACGAAGAGGCCTCGCGCTCGCTGGCGCAGGAATTGATCCGCATTCCCGGCAAGCTGGAAACGGTGCTCTCACACGACCCGTACTACGAGGAGCTGGCGCGGAAGCTGTTCCGGTCGAGCGATTTCCTGTTTCTGGGCCGCGGCGTTCACTTCCCTATCGCATTGGAGGGCGCGCTCAAGCTCAAGGAAATCTCCTACATCCACGCCGAGGGGTACCCGGCCGGCGAGATGAAGCACGGCCCCAACGCGCTCATCGGCGAGGACCTGCCGGTGGTGGTGCTGGCCACCCGCGACCCTTCCAGCGAGCAGAGCTGCGTGCTTTACGAGAAGACGCTCTCCAACATCCAGGAGGTGAAGGCGCGGGAGGGACTGGTGCTGGCGCTCGTCGTCGAGGGCGACCAGGAAGTGCGCAAGCTCGCCGACCACGTGATCGAGATTCCCGCGTCGCTCGACTTGCTGCTGCCTATCCTCGAGGTGGTTCCGCTCCAGTTGCTGGCCTACCACATCGCCGTGCGCCGCGGCTGCGATGTCGACCAGCCCCGCAACCTGGCCAAGAGCGTCACGGTGGAGTAGGCGTGCGCCAGGCCAGTCACCGGTTGCGTGTTCCGACCCGGGGCCAGGGCCTCTACGAAATCACCGCGCCCATCGAGGCCTGGGTGGCGGGCCAGCAGATGCGGACCGGGTTGCTGACGGTCTTCGTTCAGCACACCTCGGCCTCGCTGGTGGTTCAGGAGAATGCCGACCCGGACGTGGTGCGCGACTTGCAGGACTTCTTCGCCCGCCTGGCCCCGGAGGACGACCCCGCCTACCGCCATACCATCGAGGGATCCGACGACATGCCCGCGCACATACGCGCCGCGCTGACCCTCACCCAGCTTTCCGTCCCGCTGCTCGAAGGCCGCCTCGCGCTGGGCACCTGGCAGGGCATCTACCTGTTTGAGCACCGATCCAGCTCTCACAGCCGTTCGGTGGTGCTACACCTGCTCGGCGAGTAGTGTTACTCTTTCTCCATACAGGAACGTCCAGGCATGAAACAGCCGGCGCTGCGATTCACTCACCTGTACCTGGAGAGCTGGCGCAACTTCGCCCGGGTCGAGGCTGGCCTCGCCCGCCGGGTGCTGCTGGTGGGCCCCAACGCAGCGGGCAAGTCCAACCTGCTCGATGCCCTGCGATTCCTGCACGACCTGGCCTCGCCCGGCGGCGGTGGTTTTCAGGAAGCCGTCCGGCGGCGCGGCGGCTTTTCGCGTCTGCGCTGTCTGGCCGCGCGCCATCACCCCGAAATCGCCATTGCCGTGGGCATTGGCGGAGACGACGCGCTGCCCGACTGGGAGTACGCGCTCGAGTTTTCGCAGGAGGGCCTGCGCAAGCCGGCCATCCGCCGCGAGCGCGTGACGCGTCGGGGAGAGGAGCTGCTGAACCGGCCCGACGAAGCGGACCTCGCCGATCCCGAGCGCCTCACCCAGACCTGCCTCGAGCAGGCCAGCGTGAACCGGGAGTTTCGCGAGGTCGCCGGCTTCTTCGCTTCACTCCGCTACTTCCACGCTGTTCCGCAGTTGCTGCGGGAGTGGACACCCGGGCGGCCCGGCGACCCGTTCGGCGCGGACCTGCTCGAGCAGATCGCCTCCGCCCCCGAGAGTACGCGCAACTCCCGGTTGCGGCGCATCCTGGAAGCGCTGCGCACCGCCGTGCCCCAGCTTCGGGACCTGGAGTTGTGGAAGGATGCGCGCGGCGCCCCCCGCCTGCGGGCCCGCTACGGTCATTGGCGTCCGCAAGGCGCCTGGCAGACCGAGGACCAGTTGTCCGATGGCACGCTCCGCCTGATGGCCCTGCTCTGGGCCGCGCTCGACGGCCACGGGCCGCTGCTGATCGAGGAACCCGAGCTATCGTTGCATGCCGAGGTGGTGCGCGGCATCCTGCCCATGTTGGCCGGCATGCAGCGCCGCTCGGGCCGGCAACTCCTGGTCACCACCCACTCGGCCGATCTGGTCGAAGACGAGCGGATCGCGCTGGGCGAAGTGTTGCTGCTGGTTCCGGGAGAGGAAGGGACCTCGGTCCGCGCTCCAGTCGCTCCCGGCGACATGCGCGACCTGCTCGATGGCACGCTGGCGCCCTTGGGTGCCGGCGCTCCCGCGGACGCGCTGGACGAGAACCAGCTCGACCTGTTCGGCGGGGAGTGAAAACCGGGTATTGAGTATACTGTCACGGGTTTACGGGTTTTGTTCCTTCTCGAGCTCGCGGGCGAGGAGGGCCTTCTTGCGGTCCTTGTAGACCTTGGTCGGCGGGGGCATGGGTTTGCGGATGCTTTTGCGGACCGCCTGGCGCGAGATCTTGATGGGCTTCTGTTTTTTCATTTCACCGCCATGGTTGCGGTACTCGATACGCCGCCCAGTTTTACCGTGAGGGGCACGTTGCTGCCCACCGGCGCGTCCGCTGGAACCCATACGTTCAACTGAAGCACTCCCGCGTAGACCAGGCCCTTGAAATCGACCGTGCCGGGCTTGTCTCCGAACGTGACGCTCAGGTTGCCGGCCGGCACGGGCCAATTCGGGGCAACCGGCAGCCTGCCATCCTTTCCAGCGGGGACAGTTTGTCCTTCCCCGGTCACGTAGAACCAGACGACCTTCCCTCTCTCGACGGGCAGTTGGTCCGAGTTGAGGCCGGTCTCCTGCACGACAACTCCCCGTGTCGAGGACGGGTAGCGGAAGATGCCGGGCGCAGCCGCGGCCACCGGCAA
>PLEM01000519.1 GCA_003137035.1 Bryobacterales bacterium
GGAGATCCCTTCGACGGCTGGGTTCTGGAGGGGACCAATGGGGTCCCGCGCGGCATCGTGCAAAACCGAGGCGTCCAGTACGGGCCGGCCCTTGGTCTTGCCTATGCGCTCAACTCGAAGACCGTAATCCGCGCGGGCGGCCGCATCGCTTATGACCGCATGCAGGGCAACCCCTGGTACACCTGCTTGAGCGTTCCACCCACTACGCGCGCCGGCACGCTCTACTTCGGGAATCTGACGACCCTTGGCAGCACCACGGCGGCCTTCAGCGCTCCCGGCAACAACGGCGCGGGCCTCTCTCCCGACGGCCACATCCCCACCGTCTACAACTTCAACCTCTCCGTTCAGCGGCAGTTGCCGTTACAGATCATGCTGGAAGGCTCCTATGTCGGCAACCTGAACCGGCACCTGGATCAGTTGGTCAACATCAACACGCCCGCCTGGGGCGCGATGTGGCTGCCACAGAACCAGGACCCCAGCTACACGGGGGCCAACAGCTTGGATGGCACGCACGCGCTGCCGGCCAACTTCTACCGGCCCCTGGCGGGACTCGACCGCCTGAACTATCCCACCTGGGGCGGCACCGCCAACTACCACGCGTTGCAGGTAACCGCCAATCGGCGGTTGGTCAAGAACGTGACGTTCCAGCTCGCCTACACCTTCTCCAAGGCGCTGGGCACCGCCGATTCCATCTACAACTCCGGCGCCATACCCGGCCAGGTCCGGCAAACCAACTATGGCCGTCTCGCCTATGACAAGACGCACATTCTGGTGGTGTACTACAGCTACACCTTCCCGAAGCCCATCCGGGGATCCAACCTGGCGCTGAACAACTTCCTGACCCGGACGATCTTCAACGATTGGCAGGTTTCCGGCGTTACCACGCTGCGGTCTGGCTCACCCTACGGCCTCAACTACAGCGTTACCAACCAGAACCTGGCCACTCTTCTCACCGGCAACCCCGACTATGGCCCCCGGCCCCTCATCATCGGCGACCCGAACAACGTCAGCAACAAAAACCTGTTGCAGGAGTTCGACCTCTCCGTGGTCAACCAGAGCGTGAAGGGCAGCCGCGGCAACGACTCCGGTTTCAATTACCTGACGGCTCCCTGGTACTGGAACACCGACATGGCTGTCTTCAAGAACGTGCCTTTCTCGAAGGACGGCAAGCGGTACATCCAGTTCCGGATTGAGTTCTACAACATCACGAATCACACGAACTGGGGCGGTGTGGCCAGCAGCGTGCAGTTCTCCGCTATAGCCCCGGGCAACACCGGCACTATCGTGAACCTGCCCCAATACCTGGCGGCTCCCGGCGCGCAGAACGGCGGACGCTTCGGCGTGGGCGCGGCTCAAAGCCCCGGTGGTGGCCGCATCGGTGAAATGGCGCTGAAGGTTTACTTCTAGGCGTCGAACGAACTACCCGGCGCCCGATTCATGCCGCTCACCTCAGCCGGCTCCCTTTCAGCGAGGAAGGGAGCCGGCTTCTCTCCCCGTGCGGTAACCTGTAGGAACCGATCTATGACGCGATCCGACTCGCTCAGGCTGACGTTCCCATTCATCTGCATGTTGGCCCTGGCTTCGGTTGCCGAAGCCGGCAACTACCGCAACTTCCGGGTTGCCGTCTATGCGCGGGCCTACGAGGTGCAACAGATGAAGGACCCCGCGTGGCTGGAAACACGCTGGGCCTCCATCGCCAACGGGCTGAGGGTCGACAAGATCTACCTGGAAACCCACCGCGACGGCGTGATTCCGGATCAGGAAACGCTGAACCGGGCGAAAGAGTTCTTCAAGAGCAAGGGTGTGGCCACCGCGGGCGGAATCGCAACCGTGGTCAACGAGCGGAACCGCTTCGAGACCTTCGTCTACACCAATCCCGAACAGCGCAAAAAGCTGCGGGAGATTGTGGAGTATACCGCGCGCAACTTCGACGAGATCATCGTCGACGACTTCTTCTTCACCAGCAGCAAGACCGCCTCCGACATCCAGGCAAAAGGAGATCGAACCTGGACGCGCTTCCGGCTGGACCTGATGGCGGGAGTATCCCGGGACCTCGTCGGCGCGGCCAAGAAAGTCAATCCGCGGGTCAAGATGGTCATCAAGTACCCCAACTGGTACGGGCACTTCCAATACCTGGGCTACAACCTGGAGGACGAGCCGCGGATCTTCGACGGCGTCTACACCGGCGCCGAAACCCGCGATCCCACCAGGGGCGCCCAGCACCTGCAACAGTATTTGGGCTATGACGCGTTCCGGTACCTCGAGAACATCAAGCCGGGCGGCAACGGAGGCGGCTGGGTCGACACCGGCGGTTGGCGCGACAAAGAGCGATACGGCGAGCAACTGTGGGTGACCTTGTTCGCGAAGGCGCCGGAGATGACGCTCTTCGACTTCCGCCAGTTGCTTGCGCCCATGCGCGGCGCCGGGGAGAGCGCGGGACCTAATACCATACCCGCCTATGCCGGAAGCGTCTTCGAGCAGGTGGATGGCTTCATCGGCAAACTTGGCAATCCCATCGGCGTCAAAAGCTACAAGCCTTTCCACTCCTCGGGCGAAGACTTTCTCCACGATTTCATCGGCATGCTCGGCATTCCCCTGGAGATGGTGCCCGAGTTCCCCAGCGATGCCGCTACCGTGTTCCTCACCGAGTCGGCGAAGTTCGACCCCTCGATTGTGCGCAAGATGAAGAAGCAGTTGCTGGACGGCAAAAAGGTCGTGATCACATCCGGACTGCTGAAAGCGCTCCAGGGGAAGGGCATCGAGGACATCGCCGAGATCGAATGCACGGACCGGAAGGCCACGGTGCGGGAATTCCCCGGACGCGGCGGCACGGCGCGCTCCGAATCCGACATCCTCATTCCCGAGATCCGCTACCCCACCAACGACGTCTGGGAAATCCTCTCCGGCGCCACCAAGGGACTCGGATACCCGATGCTGCTGCAAGCCGGCTACGGCAAGGGTCAACTGTATGTTCTGACGATCCCCGACGATCCGGGCGACCTGTATAGCCTGCCGCCGCAGGTTCTGACGCAGATCCGCGCGGTGGTTGGCGGCGACCTTCCGGTCCGTCTCGAAGGGCCCAGCCAGATGGGCTTGTTCCTCTACGACAACCAGAAGTTCATCGTCGAGAATTTTGCGCCTCCGGGCGGCGGCACGGTTACCATCAAGGCCGTGGCCGGCGGCAAGTACACGAAGCTCGTCGATATAGTTTCCGGCGAGCAGATTCCGGGGCAGGCGAGCGGCGACAGGATGGTATTCGAGATCGCGCTCCGGCCCGCCTCGTACCGCGTTTTTTCAACCGAATGATCCAAAGGACAAGGTCATGAAAACTAAAACTCTCATCACGGGCGTTGCACTCTGTTCCGTTGCGCTGCTCCTCCCACAGGCCAGCGGGCAGTCCGACCCGGGTATCCCTCACCTGCGAAAGCAGGGACNNCTGGCGGGCGTTTCCTGGGCGCAGATCGAGCCGCAACAAGGCAAGTTCGACTTCTCCGTCGTGGACGGCGTGATCCAGGAAGCTCGCAATCACGGACTGCGCCTGGTGCTGATCTGGTTCGCAAGCTGGAAGAACGGATTATCCAGCTACCCGCCGGACTGGCTGAAGAAAGACTTCGAACGATACCCGCGCATTCAGGTAAAAGACGGCCGCTCCATCGAACTCCTTTCCGCCATA
>PLEM01000423.1 GCA_003137035.1 Bryobacterales bacterium
TCGGTGAATCGAAGAACTGAGGCCGGAATGTTACTGACAGGTGCCGTACTTCGTGGAGGAATTGAGCGCGACGCAGGTCTGCCCAACCGGACATGCGAGACCGCTGGTCGGTAGCAGGCACAACTTCTGACACTTGCCGCCCGCGCACTCGTATCCGGCCACGCAGGAGTGCAGGTCCGTGCACACGGCTCCGGCTGCGATCGTTCCCGCGCAGTCGCACATGGTCTGGTCAGGCTGTTCACTCGAAAACACGTAGCATGTGTTTCCCGCGAGCGAGGAACTGCAGGCCGGGGCCACGGTTTGCAGGATGGGATTGCAGGCCACCGCGGGAGGCGTGCAGATGAGAATCGATTGCTGTCCGCTGATCTCGGCGCCCAGCCCGCAGAGACTGTCAGTCGGACAGTCGACGTTCCGCCGGCAGTAGCGATTGCACTGGGGGCCACAGCCAGTGGATTGGGGAGGAGGCAAGAGACAGCTCAGGCCTGGCTTGCACAGATCGTTGCTGGTGTCACAGGGTTGGAAGTTATCCAGCAGCGTTCCCGTCGGAGGCGTCCCGCACTTGAAGTTGTAGTGCCCGGCCTGGTCGCCCAGCAATTGGCAGCGCTGGCCGCACAGACATCCGCTCTGGCAGACCGGATCGCACTGGTCGCCCGGCGAGAGGCTGGTGGGGGGGGGGCAGGTGGCGAACGGACCGAAGGGCGCCTGGGCCTCGGCTACAGTGCACGCCTTGGGTCCGCCGGTGCGGTAGCAGAGGTTGTCCAGGAGGTTGCAAGAAAACTCGTCGGGGCAGACCCCACCAGGCGCGCACTTCAGACCGCCGCTCTGCACATTCTTGGTGTTGAAACAGCCCGCCGCCAACCCGGTCGCGACAAGCAGGGCGAGGCTAGAACTCGATCTGGTCATGACGTCATCCCCTAGAAGTTCACGCTGGCACCGCCACCGGCGAAGCCAGGCCCAGTCAGTGGAAAAAACGCCACCTCGGTTTGGGATGCGGCCGACGCCGCGCTCCCCGAAGCACGAAGCGCGCGGCGGTAGCGGTAATAGTAGTAGAGGCCCACTCCGGTTGCCGCCAGACCGGCCAGGCCGGTGACGACGGCCACCGCGTTGTACGCCTTGCCCGACGACTGCACCGAAGGATCGAAGACCGGGTGGCTGGGTTGCTTCGAGGCATCGGCGATCTGCTTCGCCTTGTTGGAGGCGATGGCACCGGTGACCAGCCAGGTGGCCAGGCAAACCCCGCCCACGCTGAGGAGGGTATAGGGCAGAACCCGGCTCGGCTTGTTAGGCCGCGAGGGAGAGGACTGGGCCACCGTGCCGGCAGCCTGACCGGGGATGGGCGGGGACGCCTCAGCGTCCGGCGCGCCCGGCGGCGGCGCCAGCGGAGCGGGCGGCGCGAGCGGGGCGGTTCCGGACTTGCGACGGTCTTCGACGATCCGCTCCAGCTCTGCAATCTTCTTCTCGACGTCGGCGCGGTTGCTCGCGTCGGCCCGGTTGCGCAGGTAGTTCTTGTAGCAACGGATGGCCTCTTCCGGCTTGTCCCACAGGCGATAGGCCTGTCCCATGTTGTAAAGCAGGTTGGGATCGGCAACCAGCAGGTAGGCCGCCTCGTACTCCTTGATGGCCTCGCCGTACTTGGCCAGATCATAGAGCCGTGTGGCCTTCTCGTAGTGCTCCTTCGCTTCCTGCTTCTTCTCGCCCTCGGACTGGGCGCGCGCAGTGGCGGCGGAAAACGCCATCGCCAGCAAGAGTAGAATTCCACACCAAACTTTGCCTGTGTTCATGAGCGCTCTTTCTGGAAGAAGAACTAGCCGCGTACGCAGTTGCGGCCCGCGTTCTTGGCCTCGTAGAGCCGATCGTCCGCGCGCTTGATCAGCCCCGCCGCGTCCGTGGTTTCCTGGTCCAGGGCCGCGACTCCCAAAGAGATGGTGACGTCCATCTTGACCCCCTCGAACCGGAAGTCCGTGGTCTCGACGATGCGCCTTATCTTTTCCGCCAGCTGATGCGCGTTGTGGCCGTCGATCTCGGGCAGCACGATGGCAAATTCCTCGCCGCCGTAGCGCGCGAACAGATCCTCACGCCGGATCCTGTTCTTGATGGTGAGCGCCAGCGTCTTGAGCACCGAATCGCCGGCCAGATGCCCGTGGGTGTCGTTGACCTGCTTGAAGTGATCGATGTCGAACATGACCAGGGACATCTCGCGCCGATAGCGGAGGGCGCGCGCGATCTCGCGCTCGATGCATTCCTGGAAATAGCGCTTGTTGAAAATCTGGGTCAGGCCGTCGACGGTGGTAAGCCGGTAGATCTCTTCGTGGTAGGCGCGCTCGATGTTGCCGCCCGAAAGGAACTTGAAGATGGTGCGTCCGATCTTGATGAAATCGCCGTCCTCCAGCGTGCGTTCGTCGATCAGCTCGTCATTGACGTAGGTGCCGTTGGTCGAGCCGAGATCGCGAATCCGGATGGCGCGCCCGGAGTTGAGAATCTTCGAATGCGCGCGCGNNGGTTGTACTTGCGGCCCAGATCGGACCCGTAGATGACCACCAGGCACGCCTCCTTGGTGGGCGCGTGTTCGGCAATCTTGTTGATGCTCGTGACGACCGTTTTGGCCCGAACGCGATCGGAGTCCAGAAGGCGGTCGGCTTGTTTGGGCGGAACCCGTGGCACGTGACAGTTCAGGTTAGGCCAGGACCGCAACCCGGTAAAGACGCATGAAGATATCTGATATACTGATGCGTTATCCGACATGTACGACCGTATGGTCGTGCGCCCGCAACGCGCTGAAACCGTTTCTCACGAAGTGGCGAAGCACAGTTCTGGCACAAGATGCGAACCTTGTCGTAGAAGCAACGGTCGGTATCCGAACGAGAGACTCATGAAAGCATCTCCGGAATCGAGACCCAATCTCTTGCAGGGCGTCGCCGAGAACTGGCGCCCGCCGCGCTACCGGCGGCTTTCAAGCAGCGGGCAACGGTTCCGAGCCGCGTTCCTGCGTTTCCTCGATCTCCAATCGGGCACGATCTGGCGGGATCTGTCGCGAATCTTGCCCGCAGAAAAGGGCAAGATCCTCGACGTCGGGTGTGGACTGCGGCCCTACCGAAGCCTCATCGCAACCGACGCCACCTACCTGGGCATCGACATCTCCGGCGCGCAGAAGCACTTCGGATTCCAGTCGCCCGACACGATCTACTACGCCGGCGACCGCTGGCCGGTGGAATCCGGAACGATTGATTGCGTCCTCTGCGTCGAGACGCTGGAACACGTGGAAGACTCCCGCGGTTTCGTCGCGGAAATCTCGAGGGCGCTTCGACCCGGCGGTCGGGTCATCATCACCGTGCCTTTCTGCGCCCGCTGGCATTTCGTTCCGCACGACTACTGGCGGTTCACGCCCTCGGGTTTTGCCGCCCTCTTCGCGAACAGCGGGCTTGGCGACCTCAAGGTCTATGCACGCGGCAATCAGCTCACGGTCGCGTGCTACAAAGTCATGGCCGTGGTCTTCAGCCTTCTGTCCAAGGCCAACCGGCGGCTCGACCGCTGGCTTCCGCGAGCGCTGCTCGGAATCCTTTCGCTCCCGGTCTTCTTGCCCGCGCTCTTGCTGGCCAACCTCTCTCTCTGCGTGCCCGGCACGGTGGATTGCCTCGGCTACACGGTTCTGGCCCGCAAGGAATAGTCGGACCGAACTGTGGACTTCCGCGCCGACGCGGGATTCCCCGAGACAAGTTGATGAACGCGACGCGCCCCCGTCCTATACTGCGATGCAAACCAAAGTGCCAAAATCGGATCCCCAGCAAGAGGTCGCCAGCAAGGAACTGCATCGCCGGGTCCGGCTCCGCCTCTTGCGAATGCACTATGAGAGCGGAGTTGGACACCTGGGGGGCAACCTGTCCGCCCTCGATCTGCTCCTGACCTTGCACCATCGCGTGATGGAGAAGGACGACCTGTTCGTCCTGTCCAAGGGACACGCGGCCGGCGCGCTCTATGTCACCCTGTGGTCGCTGGGACGGCTGTCCGAGGAAGAGCTGCTGCAGTTTCACAGAGATCGCACGCGGCTGGCGGGCCATCCGCAGGCCGACGCGATCCCGGAGATCCTTTTCGCCACCGGCAGTCTCGGGCACGGCTTGGGATTGTCCGTCGGGCTGGGCCTGGGCAAGCGACTGCGGGGGCAGCCGGGACGCATCTTCTGCTTGATGTCCGACGGCGAGTGGAACGAAGGTTCTAGCTGGGAATCCCTGATCTTTCTGGCCCACCATCGCCTTGCTGCGGTCGTGCCCATCATCGACCTAAACGGTTTGCAGGGTTTCGGCGCCACGACCGAGGTGGCGGATCTCGGTTCCCTGGCCGACAAGCTGCGGAGCTTCGGTCTGCAGGTCCGCGAAATCGACGGGCACGACCCCGAAGCCATTCGGCGCGCCCTGCAGGTCGACACGCCCACGCGGCCCACCGCTGTGGTCGCGCGGACCATCAAGGGGCACGGTGTCTCTTTCATGGAGAACCGCATGGAGTGGCACTACCTCCCGTTGTCGGCCGAGCAATACGCGCTGGCGGTCGAGGAGGCAAAGCGGTTGTGAGGAAGGTCCTGGCGACAACCTTGGTGGGACTATCCAAGGACAAGGATTTCGCTTTTCTGACCGGCGATCTCGGATTCATGGCGCTCGAGCCTCTGCGCGAAGCAGCCGGCGAAAGGTTCATCAACGCCGGGGTGGCCGAACAGAACATGGTTTCAGTAGCCGCGGGAATGGCCCGCCTGGGGTTTCGACCTTGGGTCTACAGCATCGCGCCGTTTCTCTACGCCCGCGCCTTCGAACAAATACGCAACGACGTCTGTTTCCACAAACTGCCCGTGTTTCTCGTCGGCAATGGCGGAGGCTACGCCTATGGGGTGATGGGGGCCACCCATCACGCTCTGCAAGACTACGGCGCCTTGCTGGGCCTGCCCAACCTCAAGGTCTACGTCCCGGCCTTCGCTGCCGATGTTCCCGTGGCGGCGGAACGCATCGCCCGCGCCGGCGGTCCCGCCTATTTCCGCCTCGGCAGTGACGAGACGCCCAAAAACTTTGTGCTGCCGGCCTATGCGTCCTGGCGCCGGCTTCTGGTGGGCGGCGGGCCTACCTTGATCATCGTCGGTCCGCTGGCTGGCGGCATTCTGGGTGCGGCCATGCAAAGGCCCACCGAGATCCGCCCCACTCTGTGGGTGTTGTCCGAACTCCCCGTGCTGGCCGACGAGATCCCCGCTGCGTTGGTCGAGGACATCCAGCGATCTGGACACCTTGTCGTGGTGGAGGAACACGTGGCCGAGGGCGGGGCGGGTCAGGCTCTCGCCTATGCCCTTCTGCTCCGCGGAGCAGCACCCCAGCACTTCTCGCACCGTCATGCGCTCGGCTACCCATCGGGATTCTACGGCTCGCAGAACTACCACCGGAAAGAATGCGGACTTGACCCGCAGTCCATCCTCGCCTTGACTGAGAAGCCGTGATGGCCAATCAAGAATTGCAGTCGAAGATAGGGCAACTTCAGGGACCGATCCTGGTTCTCGGGGCCAGCGGATTCATCGGAGCCAACCTTCTCCACCTGCTGCTCAGGCAGCGTGACGACGTGGTCGGCACTATCTTTCATACGCCGGCCTGGCGTCTTGCCGGGGTCCCCGACAAGAATTTAGTCGCGGCGGATCTCTTGGTTGATGCAAACCTGGAGGACGTCTTGAAGAGAAGCACGCCACGAACGGTGTTCAATTGTGTGGCGTATGGAGCCTATTCCTTCGAATCGGACAGTGAGCTGATCTACCGGACCAACTTTAATCTGACGGCCAAGTTGCTCCAGCAATTGGAGCGCATGAGAATCGCCTGCTACGTGCATTCGGGAAGCTCATCCGAATATGGCGACAACCTCGCCGGCCCCAGAGAAGACCATCTTCCTCAGCCCAACAGTGATTACGCCGTCTCCAAGGTGGGTTGCGCCAACCTCATCCGATTCTACGGCAGAAAGAAGAAGCTCCGGTGCGCCAACCTTCGCCTCTTCTCGGTCTATGGCCCGCTCGAGGATTCGTCGCGTCTCATCCCCGCCGTAGTCAAGCACGGATTGGAGGGCACTTATCCGCCGTTCGTGGGTGCTGGCATCTCGCGGGACTTCGTTTACGTCGAGGACGCCGCCGAGGCATATGTCGACACGGCTCTCAACCTGCGCGAGTCTCACTATGGCGAATCCTTCAACATCGGCAGCGGCAACAAGACGACGATCGCCGAGGTCGCCCAAACCTCCGCTGAGCTGTTTTCCATCAAACTGCAGCCGGTCTTCGGTTCGATGGAGCAGCGGAAATGGGACCTCGCGGACTGGTTCTCCAACCAGAAAAAGACCACCGAGGTTCTGGGATGGAAGGCCCGGACGGATCTGCGCGCGGGGCTGGTGCGCACCACTGAATGGTACCGCAGCTTGGACGACAAGGACCGATACCAGAGATCGTCCAAGCAATTCAGGCTGGACAAAGAGCGCAGCGTTTCTGCCATTGTGGCCTGCTACAAAGACGGCCAGGCCATCCCGATCATGTACCAGCGCCTGACGAAGACCTTTGAGGAGCTCAAGGTCGACTACGAGATCATATTTGTCAATGACAACAGTCCTGACAACAGCGAGGAAGTCATTCGCGAACTCAGCGCCCGGGATCGCCACGTGGTCGGCATTTCCCATTCCCGCAATTTCGGCTCGCAGATGGCCTTTCGCAGCGGCATGGGCATCGCGAGCAAGAATGCCTGCGTTCTTCTCGACGGCGATCTCCAGGATCCGCCCGAAATCATCAGCCAGTTTGTCGCCAAATGGAAGGAAGGCTATGACGTCGTCTACGGACGACGGGTAAGGCGGGAGGCGCTGTGGCCAATGCGGATTGCTTATAAGTTGTTCTATCGTATCTTCGACGCGTTTTCGTACCTTTCCATCCCGCACGATGCCGGCGATTTCTCTTTGATCGACCGCAAGGCGGTCAAGGCCATCCTGCAATACCCGGAACGCGATGTGTTTCTCCGCGGAATCCGCGCTTCAGTCGGTTTCAAACAGACCGGCGTGGATTATGTGCGCCCGAAGCGAATGTTCGGCCGCACGACCAACAGCCTTCTCAAGAACATCGGGTGGGCCAAGAAGGGCATTCTCTCTTTCAGCTACCTGCCGCTTTCGCTGCTCAGTTTTTTTGGCAGTTTGCTGTTCGTGTGCAGCATAATTCTCGAAGCGATCCACGTCGCCTTGCGGGTCTTCTTTCCGGGCCTGGCGCCCCGGGGAGTCACCACCATTCTGCTGGCAATCATGTTCTTCGGATCGGTGGAGATTCTGGGTATCGCGGTGCTGGGCGAATACATAGGGAGGATTCTGGAAGAATCCAAGCGGAGACCCCATTTCATCCGGCGAAGCATCATCAAGAACGGTGAGGCCCGCTCAGTGACAGACGCGCCGGAAGGCTCGGAAAGGTGAGGTGCCGGGGATGGGACTCGAACCCATAGGTCGCTTTCGCGATAGCGGATTTTAAGTNNTTTGCCATTTCGCCACCCCGGCAAACTACTGTGTTCTTGCATCGGGCGACTGCCTGGCCGTCCGTCCGTCGCCCCGTCGTGACCCACCGTGGCGGAATCGTCCACCTCCGCCCTGCCAAGCGGGGTGATCTTGCCCATTGGCGCGGGCAGGTCAACGCCCAAGAGCATCTGCGTACCCGAAGAATTCGTAGAAGGAACACATAGAAGGTTCCCTGCGCGTTGCGTTCCTACTATAATCGTAAACGAAGTTGTCTCGCCCTTTCGCCCCCGTCCCGCAAGCACTCGCCGCGACCCTTCTATTCGCGGCCTGTGTGGACCTAACCTCACCCTTGCAGGGGCACAAGGATGCCGGCGCCAAGGACGGCCCGGCGTCCGCTGACGTGGCAACCGGGGGCAGCGGCGGGGCAGCCGGCCCTGATGCTGCGATTGGTGGTTCAGGTGGCAGTGCCGCGCCAGATGGCGCGGCGACGGGCGGGATTGACGGACTGTCGACGACGGGCGGAGTTGGCGGGACCGCGACGGACGGAGCGGCGGGAAACGTCGCGCTCGACGCGGGGGCCGTGGCCGACGGAGCCTCGTCTGGGGATGGCGGGATTGACGTTCCATTCTCTGGCGACACGAATCTGCCCGTGGACCAAGGCACGGGCGGCAGCCGAACGGACGGCGCGATAGTGGGCGGAGCCGGCGGCGTCCGAACCGGCGGCGCGACCACGGGCGGAACCGGCGGGACAGCAACCGGTGGCGCAGGGGGAACTGTCACGGTGGACGCCAAAGCTGACGCGACGCCGTCTGGGGATGGCAAAATCGACGTTCCGTTCTCTGGCGATACCAGTCCGCCGTCGGACCTGGGGGCCGGGGGCTCCGATGGCGGCGGGACAGGCGGAGCAGGCGGAGCCGGGACAGGAGGAATAGCGACAGGCGGAGCAGCGACAGGCGGAGCAGCGACAGGCGGAGCAGCGACAGGCGGAGCAGCGACAGGCGGAACCGCGACGGGCGGAACTGCGACGGGTGGAGCAGCAACAGGTGGAGCAGCAACAGGTGGAGCAGCAACAGGTGGAGCAGCGACAGGTGGAGCGGCGACCGGCGGAGCAGGCGGAACGGGTGGAAGCGGGACAGGCGGTACGACCGGGCCAATGATCATCAGTGTTCGCTTCGTGGGGGGACAAGCGGGCGGCAGTAATGGAACAACCACGATGGGCGCCGCTGAATCCGCTGGATTCAAGCCGGCCACGAATTGGAACAGCGCTGCGAGTGCCACCGGCACGCTTTCACTGCTGTTCGCGGCAGATGGCAGCACCGCGACCGGTGCGTCCGTTCATTGGGACTCGCCAGGCACGTTTACCGTCCCCTTCACCGACACATCGAGCGACGCGCACATGATGAATGGTTTTCTCGAGGCGAGGGACGCGGTTTCAGCGACGATCAGCGTGACCTTGCCCAGCTCGATGAGCGGTGCATACGATGTCTACGTCTACTGCTATGGGAACATCAATCCGTCGACTCGCGCCTACCAATACACGATCGGCTCGACGACACATACCGTGACACAGACGGGACGGTCCCTCACCACCTTCCCTGGACACTCGCCGGCGCCTGCCGCAGGACCCGCGGACGCAAGCACGGGCTCTGGCACCTACGTCCTGTTTCAGAACGTGACCGGAACCAGCTTCACGCTGACCGCAACACCGGCATGGTCGACGTGGGTACCGCCAATCTTGCGCGCACCGGTCAACGGCATTCAGATCGTGTACCCGGCTGGGTCCTAGTTTTCCAGCAGGGCGCCCGGCGTCAAGATAGCCCGATTCCGCCCGCTTCGCCTCGCTATGTTGCGGGACTAGGGAACAAATAGAAGGTTTCCGGGCGTCGCGCCCATTCTATGGCCTGAGATGAACTTGTCTCGCTTCTTCGGCCCTGTCCCGCCGGCAATCGCCGCGACCCTCTTGTTTGCCGCCTGTGTGGACCTCACGTCACCCTTGCAGGGGCGCCAGGATGCCCGTGCCAAGGACGGCCCTGCGTCCGCTGACGTGGCAACCGGGGGCAGCGGCGGATCTGCCGGCCGCGATGCTGCGATCGGTGGTTCGGGAGGCAGTGCCGCGGCAGATGGCGCGGCGACGGGCGGGATTGACGGACAGGCGACGACGGGCGGAACCGGCGGGACCGCGATGGGCGGAGCGGGGGGAAACGTCGCGCTCGACGCGGTGGCCGTGGCCGACGGAACCTCGTCTGAGGATGGCGGTATGGACGTTCCCTTCTCTGCCGACAGCAATCTGCCCTCGGACCAAGGCACGGGCGGAACGGGTGGCGCGACCACGGGCGGCGCCGGCGGAACCGGAACGGGCGGCGCGACCGCGGGTGGCGCGACGACGGGCGGAGCGGGCGGGACAGCAACGGGCGGCGCAGGGGGAACTGTCGCGGTGGACGCAGGGACCAAAGCTGACGCGACGTCGTCTGGGGATGGCGGGATTGACGTTCCGTTCTCCGCCGATACCAGTCTGCCGTTGGACCTCGGAATCGGGCACTTCGATGTCGCCGAGACCGGGGGTCCTGATCGTGCCGAAACCGGCGGCCCCGATGTCGCCGAAACTGGGAGCCTTGATGTCGCCGGGACAGGCGGAGCGGACGGCAACGAAAGAGGCGAAACGGTGACGGACGGTGCGCCCGCGCCAATGATCATCAGTATCGACTTCGTGGGGGGAGGCTCGACCGTCGATTCTGGATCAACCGGAACAGTCGCGATGGCCGCCACTGAATCCGCAGGGTACAAGCCGGCCACCCACTGGAACAGCGCTGCAAACCGCACAGGCACGCTTACATCGCTGGTGTTGGCAGATAGCACCACGAGTTCCGCGTCCGTGACCTGGAACTCGCCTATCGCGGGCGGGGAGACATCAGCCACCTGGAGCCTTCACTTCACCGATGCCCCAGGCGATGTGCGCATGATGAATGGCTATCTCGATCCGATGGCGCC
>PLEM01000261.1 GCA_003137035.1 Bryobacterales bacterium
GAGGTACTTGCAGAATTCGTAGAAGGTCCGCTTGCTGACGCGCGCGGCTCGGTAACCCGTCGGGAATCAGCGCCCCGTTTCCGAGCCGCGACCGCAAGGGAGCGGTTTCCAGGAATTCTGCAAGTTCCTCTTTTAGTCCCGCTAAGTGAGAAAGGACACGAGATCATGGACGAAACCCTCGCCTCGCCGGTCGAGCAGCCGGACGCGAAGAAGGAGTGGACTGCTCCCACACTCAAGGAACTGGACCTCGCCGAGACCCGGTTCGGAGCCGATCCCTTCGATTATGGGTTGGACACCCATAGCTAGCCCGCCAACCCGTTCGGGCACGTGGACCCGATTGCTCGCCCGAGCCCGGCCGAACATGCCCCCACCCCGCTTCTCGCCCGCCGAGCACGCCCTGGTCTGGGCGATCCGCTCGGCCTTTCCCCTGAACGGCGCCGCCGCCGTTTCGGCCCCCGAAGCGGATGTCGATTGGCTGGAGGTGGCGCGGCAGGCCAGGAAGCATGCCCTGGAACCCCTGCTGCACGCCGCCGTCGCGAAGCTCGCGATCCGCCAGGCGATCCCGGCTGAGGTGCTGGAAACCCTGCGAACCGCCTACCAGCGAACCTCGCGGGCCAACCTGGCGTCGTATGCCGAACTCGGCCGCCTGCTCGGAGAGTTCCAGCGGGAACAAATCCCGGCCATCCTGCTCAAAGGCGGGGCTCTGGCGGCGGCCTTGTACCCCGCCATCGGCCTGCGTCCCATGCGCGATCTGGACATCCTGGTCTCTCTGGCTGACGTAGAACGGGCCAGCGCCGTGCTCCTGGCGCGGGGATACGCCGCGGTCGCCGAGCGCGCCCAACGCCGTGGCGAATCGGTCGACTGCGAACGGGCCTTTATGCCGGCGCGAGGCGAGTCCTTGCCCGTGGAGTTGCACTGGCACATCATCAACGTGTTCCACTTCCGTCGGCGGACCCCCGTTTCCTGGTTCTGGCGGCAGAGCGTGGATACGCCATTCTGCGGCCTGCGCGCGCTGGTCCTCACGCCCGAGGCGCAACTCATCCACCTGGCGACCCACTTGAAGCTGAACCACCACGGCGACCGCTGGCTCAGGGAATACGACATCGCGCTGCTGCTGGCGCGGCTGGGCGGCCGGATTCGCTGGGAGGAAGTGACCACCGCGGCGCGCGGGTTCCAGTTGAGTCTGGTCCTCGCGGCGGCGTTGGACCGGGTGGAACGCGTGTGGGGTGTTGCCGCGCCCGCCAGCGCACGCGACGAGTTGTGGCGCCTGCCGGGCATCGGGCAACGCCTGGCCTGCGCCATGACTTCCCCCCGGCTGAGAGGATTCCAACCTCTGTGGAACGCGCTGGCCGCGCCGGGCTGGGCGCACAAGCTGGCCTTCCTTCGGGAGTACGCTTTCCCCAGCCTCGGCTACATGCGCCGGCGTTACGGACTGAGCCGGCCGCACCTGGCGCCCCTCTACTACCTGCGCCACCTCGGACAGGGCTTCGCGAAGATCGTTCGCCCCGACAGCCGGGGATAGCGATTGTCCGTACGACCAGCCTAATGGTGCCGCCCCCCGGTGCCGATAGAAGGCCTGCCTTGCGCTCCGCTGAAAGGAATCAGGCTTCCGTGCCCCGATCCAAGATGAGTTGGCTTCCGTTCCTGGTGCTGGGCCTTACGCTCATCCCCAGCCGCGTGCTCGGCCAACCCGCGCCAGATTCGGCAGATTCGAGCGCCGGGGCGCTGCCCGGCCGCCTTCTCAACGACCAGAAGCGAATCGTCAGTAGTCCGGGCCGGATCCGCCTGGCCCACCTGAAGTGGTTGCTTCCACTGGCTGGGGCGACGGGATTGCTGCTGGCGACCGATCGAAGGAACATGCAGGAACGAATTCGAACCAATCCGCTGGCCTGGGACCGCAGCTCCACGATTTCGAACGCCGGTTTGGGTGCGCTGGCGGGCATTCCACTGTGGCTGTCCTGGAGCGGCTGGCATCACGGCGACGACGAAGCTCGCGAGACCGGCCTGGCGAGTGCTCGGGCGGCCATCGACGGTCTGTTGGTTGCGGAGGCGCTGGGCTTCGTCACTCGCCGCGAGCGACCCGGCCAGGGGGGTGGCGCCGGCCGGTTCCTTCGTTCCAGTCCCACGCAGTCTTCCTTTCCCTCGCGGCATTCGGCGGTGGCCTGGTCGATAGCTTCCGTGGTGGCTGATCGCTACCCGGGATGGCTCAGCACAAGCGTGGTCTATGGCCTGGCGACTGCCGTGAGCCTGAGCCGGATCACGGCGCGCGAGCACTTCCCGTCGGATGTGCTGGTGGGGAGCGCGATGGGCTGGCTGGTGGGGCGTTACGTGTCCCGGTGGCAATCCGGGAGCCGTCACGGCCAACTGTCGTTCGGCCCTCCGCCGGAGACGGGGCCGCCGGCTGCCAGCGAGACCTCGCGGGAGCGGGCCGGCTCGCCCTACATCCCGATGGACAGTTGGGTCTACCCGGCGCTGGACCGCCTGGCGGCGCTGGGCCTGATCCCCTCGCAGATCGCCGGGCTCCGTCCCTGGACGCGGGCCGAGTGCCGCCGCCAGATGCTGGAAGCCGACAGCGCCCTGAGCGCGCGCCCGGGTCCCGCTCTCGAAGCCGTCGCCGGTCGGTTGATCCAGGATCTGCGGGCCGAGCTGAACGAGCCGCCGGGCGGGCCCCGATCGGTAATACTCGAGTCGGTTTCGTTGCGCAACGGCGTGATAGCCGGGCCGGTGCTGAACGATAGCTTCCACTTCGGCCAGACCTGGATCAACGACTTCGGCCGTCCCTTCGGGCAAGGCTGGAACTCCTACGCCGGTTTCACTGCCCGAGCGGAAGCCGGCCGGTTCTTCGCCCTGGTGCGGGCGGAGTACCAGCACGCTCCAGGAAGCGCCGGGTATCCGCTGGGCGTGCGCCAGACGATCTCGCAGTTGGACGATACCCCACTCGCGTCCCCGCTCGAGAAGCCGGTCACCGACCGTTTCCGGCCGATCGAAGCCTACGTGGGCGTGCGGTGGAGCGACTTCGAGTTCTCGCTGGGGAAACAAGCGCTCTGGTGGGGGCCCACCTATGACCCCCCCCTCTCTTTCAGCAGCAACGCCGAGCCCACCAAGAACTTTCGGATTTCCACGATCCACCCCCTGCGTCTGCCGGGCTTTCTGAGCCATCTGGGTGGGATTCGGGCCGAGTTCATCATCGGCAAGCTGGGAGGCCAGCAATACACTTGGCGGCCCTGGTTCAACGCGCAGAAACTCTCTTTCAAGCTCACCGACAACCTCGAGATGGGTTTCACGCGCTGGTCCATTTTCTGGGGTGTCGGCCACCCCATCACTTTGCGGAGCCTGGCCCGGAATCTGGCCTCCGCCAACTCTCAGTCGCCCGCCGGACTGTTCGATCCGGCCGACCCGGGAGACCGCAAGGGCGGTTTCGACTTCCGCTACCGCGTTCCCGGGCTCCGAAACTGGCTCACAATCTACAGCGACTCCTACAGCGACGACGATCCCTCGCCGCTGGCCGCGCCTCGCCGCGCCGCCATCAGCCCTGGCCTGTATCTGACCCATGTGCCCGGCATCGCGCGACTGGACCTCCGCGTCGAGGCGGCTTCCACCACGCCGATGAGCGGCGATCACGGCGGGCAGTTCGTCTACTACAACAACCAGTACCGCAGCGGCAACACCAACTACGGGGTTCTGCTCGGAAGTTGGGTCGGACGCGACGCGCGGGCCATCCAGGGTTGGTCGACCTACTGGTTCTCGGCGCGCAACAAGATCGAGGCCGGCTACCGCCAGCTCAAAGGCGGAGCCCGGTTCCTCCCCGGAGGCGGGACGCAAACGGCGGCCACGCTGAAGGGCTCGGTCCAACTGCCAAATCACTGGTATGCCGAAGTGGCAATCCAGTACGAGAGGTTCCGAATTCCTGTCCTGGGCGGGCCGGAACGGAACCTGAGCGCATGGGTGCGGTTGAGCTGGGAGCCGAAGCTTCAACTCCTGGGTAGCCGCGACACAGAAAGGAAACAGAAGAAGTGATGAGATCCGGATTCCCGTTCGGCGGCGGCTGCCTGGCCGCCTTTGGGCTGGTGTTTGGCCTGGGCTTGATGCTCTTTCCGCAGCCGCTTGGGGCGCAAATCCCGCCTGCCGCCGCCTCGCAAGCCGACCGCTGCGGCAGTCCGCTGGGGCCCTTGCTGCCGGAGTGCCAGGAGACGAGCGTCCCCGTGGATCTCCCGTCACTCCCCCGGCCGGTTCCGGCCAGCGTGCCGCAGCAGTTTGCCGATCCAGCGATGTGGCCCACCCCATCGCGCGCCGAGCGCCGCGAAATCCCCAGCGCACCCGCACCCGAAAAGACCACCGAGCCGCCGACCGAGTTTCAGCGCCTGGCGGCGTCCTCCATCGGGCGGCTCCTGCCCATTTTCGGTGCCAGTCTGTTCGACAAGGTGCCGCTCACCTTCGCGCCGCTGGACCGCGTTCCGGTCGGCGCCGACTACCTGGTCGGCCCGGGCGACGAACTGGTGATCCGGGTGTGGGGGCAGGTCAACCTGAACCTCGAGGTGACGGTGGACCGGGCGGGCGCAATCTACATCCCGCATGCCGGTAATGTCACCGTGGCCGGGATACGGTTCCAGCAGCTTCCCGGCTATATTCGCTCGCAGTTGGAGCGGGTCTTCCGGAACTTCGATCTCAATGTGAACATGGGACAACTGCGTTCCATTCAGATCTTCGTGGTAGGGCAGGCGCGCCGGCCCGGCGCTTACACCGTCGGCTCTCTGAGTACGCTGATCAATGCCATCTTCGCCTCCGGGGGGCCTTCCGGGCAGGGCTCCATGCGTCGCATCCAGCTCAAGCGGGGCGCGCAAGTGGTTTCCGAGTTCGACCTGTACGACCTGTTGCTCGACGGCGATAAATCCAAGGATGCGCGCCTGCTGCCCGGAGACGTGGTCTACATTCCGCCGGCGGGACCCCAGGTCGTCGTGGCTGGGAGCGTGAAGAATCCCGCCATTTACGAGCTGAGAGGCGAAAAGACGGTAGCGGGACTCATTCGCATGGCGGGCGGCCTGTCGCCGGTGGCGGACGGGAAGCGAGCCACGCTGGAGCGCATCCGGCAACGGAGTTTCCGCGAGACCCTGGAATTCTCCCTGGAGGGCGCCGGCTTGGAGACGCCGGTGGAGGACGGCGACTTGCTGCAGGTGCGCGCCATCGCGCCGCGGTTCGAGAACACCGTAACGCTGCGCGGTAACGTCGCCAACCCGGGGCGCTTCCCCTGGCGCGCCGGCATGCGCCTGCGCGACGTCATCCCCGACAAGGAGTCGTTGGTTACCCGGGAGTACTGGAAGAAGCGCAATCTGCTCGGTTTCACGGCGCCCGAGGACGTGCTCCCGGCGGAGCCCGCCGCGGAGATGGGCCGAAAACCGCCGCCAACCATTCTGGAGGGGACGGCGCCTGAGATCAACTGGTCCTACGCGGTGATCGAGCGCCGGAGCTCGGACGACTTGAAGTCCGAGCTGCTTCAGTTTCACCTGGGTAAGCTGGTCCTGGAGCGGGACGAGCGCCAGAACCTCGAACTGCGGCCCGGCGACGTGGTGACCGTCTTTTCGCAATCGGACTTCCGCGTTCCCAGGGCGCAGCAGAACCGGTTCGTGCGACTGGAGGGCGAATTCAACGCCGCGGGGGTCTACACCGTCCTTCCCGGGGAAACTCTGGGCGCGCTCATCCAGCGTGCCGGCGGACTCACCCCGCAGGCCTATCTGTTCGCCGCCGAACTGCTTCGGGAATCCACCCGGCTGGAGCAGCAACGCGGCCTGGATCAGTTCGCCAGCGAGATGGAGCGCCAGATTGAGCGGACCGCCTCCAACCGGCTAGGCAGCGCCGCGACGCCGGAGGAATCCGCGGGCCTGCTTGCCAAGGTCGACAGCGAGCGGCGGTTCGCGCAGAAGCTGCGCCTGGTGAAGGCCACCGGCCGCATCGTGCTCAACCTCGACCCCGGCGAAACCGGCCTCTCCAGGCTCATGGACCTCTCGCTGGAAGACGACGACCGTTTCGTGGTCCCCCCGCGGCCCTCCACGGTCAACGTTCTCGGCGCCGTTTACAATCAGAACTCCTTCATTTACGAGCCCGGCCAACGCATCGGCGATTACCTGCGACGGGCGGGTGGCTTCACCCGCAGCGCGGACAAAGGCCGTCTCTTCGTCATCCGGGCCGATGGCTCCGTGGTCCCCAAGCAGGACCATGCCTATGGCCTCTTCAAGCCCGCCTTTGAGGCGGGCCGGCTGAATCCCGGTGACTCCATCGTAGCGCCCGAGGCGGTCTTCAAGACCACTTTTCTGCACGGACTGCGCGACTGGTCGCAGGTCATCTCCCAGTTTGCCCTGGGCGCGGCTGCGATCAACGTTCTGAAATAGAGGAGCTGGCCATGCCAACCGATGTCGAACTGACGCGAACCAGTCACGCTTCCCCGACCAGCCCGCTTCCCCCGTCAGAAGAGGAACGGGAAAGCGGGTTGCTCGATCTTCTGCTGATTCTGGCGGCACGGAAGTGGTTCATCCTGGGCGTCACGCTGCTGGGCGGGACCCTGGCCGCGATTGCCCTCCTACTGATGCCGCCCAGCTACACCGCCACCTCCGTGATCATCCCTCCCCAAGCGCAGCAATCCTCGGCTGCGGCCATCCTCGGCCAGTTGGGCGGGGCGGCGGCCATGAGCCGCACGGATCTTCTCAGGACCCCCGCCGACCTGTACATCGGCATTCTCAAGAGCCGGAGCATCGCCGACAATCTGCTCGCGCGCCTGGGCCTGAGCCGGCTGTACCGCGTCAAAACGCTGGTGGACGCCCGCAGAAGGCTGGAAGGCCAGGTTCGCTTCCAGACCGCCAAGGACGGGCTGATCCGGATCAGCGTCGAGGACCGGGATCCGAAGCGCGCCGCCGCGATCGCCAATGGATACGTCGAGGAACTCCAAAAACTGAACAGCCGCCTGGCGCTCACCGACTCCGGGCAGCGCAGGATCTTCTTCGAGCGGCAACTGGAGTCCGAGAAAGACGAACTGAGTAGAGCCGAGACGGACCTCAAGACACTCCAGGAGAAGTCCGGACTGCTCCACGTCGCCAGCCAGACCGAAGCCATGATCCGTTCCATCGCCCAGATTGAGGCGGAAATCTCGGGGCGTCGCGTGATTTTGCAGAGGCTAAGGTCCGGCGCGACGGACCAGAACCCCGAGGTCGTCCGTCTGGAAGCCGAACTTAAGGCGCTGGAGGTGGAACTCTCCAGGCTGGAGGACCGCGGCGTTCGCAGCCGGCCCGGCAATCCGGTCATCCCCACCTCCAACATTCCCGCCGCGGGGCTGGAATACCTGCGCCGCTTGCGCGAGTTGAAGTACCACGAGACGCTGCTGGAGCTGCTGGGCAAGCAGTACGAAGTGGCCAAAATCGACGAAGCCAGACAGGCCCCCCTGATTCAGGTGGTCGACCTGGCCGTCCCGCCGGACAAGAAGAGCGGACCATCGCGCCGGCTCCTGGTGTTGCTGGCCGCGCTGTCCTCGGCGCTTCTGGGGTGCTCGATCGCGGTGGCCCAGCGCCGCCTGGCCGATCCGGTTCGGACCGCGAAGCTGCGGTCGCTCCGGCGCGCGCTGTTTACGATCCGAGGGCGCTGACGCCCGGAGGTTCTGGTGGAGGGCATCTGGCAACTCATTCTCGTTGGCGCCATCGCCATTGCTGTCTTCACGCAGCGCATCGACCGGGTCGTCGCCGCCTATCTTTTCTGCGCCGTCAATCTGGAAGCGTTCCGGTTCGCGGGCGAGGAGACGCGCATCACCTATGAGGCCGTCCTGTCCGCGCTGGTGTGCATTCGTCTTTGCCTCAACACCGCGTTCAGCGCAAAACTGCGGAGTGCCTGGCGGGATTCCCGATGGCTCATGCTCGGAGCCGGGTGTTTCGCCCTGGCGGGCTTGCTCAGCGCGGTCGGCTCGATCGACCCGATGCGAAGTTGGAAGGCGGTGGCCCGCCTGATCAGTTACCTTCCGCTCATCGCGGGTATCCAGCGCACCCTGGAGATGCGCGGCGCCCAGTGGGTAACGCGGGTGTGCCTGGCGGGCTGCGTGGTGCCCCTGATCTGCGCCGGAATGCAGCTCCTGGATCCGTCTCTCTCCATCGGCGACCGGGAATGGAGCCCCGAGATCATCGCCATGGATACGACGGTGGCCGGCCTTCCGCGCGTGAACGGAACCCTCAACAACGCCAACGCGTTGGCGGAACTCCTGGTGATCGCGGTGGGGTGGGGTGCGGTGAGCGCCCGGGCCTGGAAGCGGCGCCGCTATTCCCTGTACCTGCTGGAAGCGGCTGCGATCGCCGCGCTGTTGCTGACGTTTTCCCGGGGTGTCTGGCTCTGTACCGCGGTGCTCGCCTTCTTATGGGTGGCGGCGAATCTGCCGCGAAGGACCGTCGCTCTCGCACTGTGCGCGGTCCTGTTGGCGGGGGTGGGTGTGGGGGTGACCACGGGTATCTTTGAAGCCCGATTCACCGACATAGGCACTCCCAACAACAGCCTGACATGGCGTTTCCTGGTCTGGGCGGGTATCTGGGAGCAGCCCAGAACTCTCGAGCGGATGCTGGTGGGCCAGGGCTATGACACCATGATCGTCGACAACCCCGTGGAGGAAGGATTCAAGGCGCACAATGCGTACCTCGCGGCCTACCACGATTGCGGGATCCTCGGGGTGGTGGCGCAACTCCTGGTGCTGGTCATCCCGTTGCGGATCCTTCACAAGCGGCTGCGCCAGCACTGGTCGCGGCCCGACGTGCGCGCCGTACTCAGCTTCGGCTATTTCCTGCTGCTGGTTTTTCTGGTCTTGTCGATTACCGAGGAGCCGCTGACCGTGCCGGCGGTGGCGGTGTATTTCTGGACGATTCTGCTAACCTGTGACAAAGCGGCCCGGGAGTTGCTCCAAGGCAGCGCACCCAGCCTGTCCGGTGGATTACGGGTGGCGGGATGAAGCATGCGCACGGCATGGCAACCCTTCCGGTAGTCCCGCCGGCGGAGGGCGCCCGGACGCCCGCGGCGCGCCCCTTCTCGCTTCGCGTGCCCGCCAGGAACGCCGCCAACAGCGTGGCCACCGCGCTCGTTCAGTTCATCGGGCGCGGCGCGCTCGCCTTGGTCGCCCCGGCCCTTCTGGCGCCCGGCGATTACGGAGCGTACGCCTACGCGCTCTGGTTGATGAGCATCGCCATGCAGACCGGACAATGCGGCCTGACGCATTCCGCGCAGAGGTACATCCCACTGCTCGGAACCGGCGGCCAGGACCGCGCCGCGGCCGCCTTCCTGACCCGGACCGCAACCCTCTCTTCGGTGCTGGTGCTGGGATTGCTTCTCGGCCTTTCCCGCTGGCTGCAACCGCAGAGCCCGCTGCCGGCCGGGGTCTCGTTGGCCGCGGCCCTGATCGTGCTTGCGGCCACCTACGGCAACATGCGCACGGCCGTTTGCCAGGGCTACGGCCACTTCGGGCGCATCACGCGCGTGGAGAGCCAGGCGCTTGCGGTAAGAATCGCCGCCGTGGCTCTGCTGGTGGCCTTCCGGCGCCACGCCGGCATCTTCCTGTTTCTTCTGGCCGATCTGGCGACCCAGGTGGTGCGCGGCTTGCAGCTCTCGGCTCGGACCGGCCCGGCCCGGCCGCCGCAGCCGCTGCCGCGTCCCCTGGCCAGGCAAATGCTTTCCTACGCCGCCACCATCTGGTCCATCGGCGTCTTCGACATGCTGATTTGCCAGAGAGTCGAGGTTGGGTTTCTCAAGGAAATGTGCGGCTACACGGCTGCGGGATACTTCGGCTTGGCCAGCCAGCTCGTGTTCATGCTGGTCATGTTTCCCGCCGCCGCGATTCAGGCGGTCTTCCCGACGCTGGCGGCGATGAGCGCCCGCAATTCGCTCCACTTTGCCGCGGCGAATTCGGCGCTGCTGACCATCTCGGCGGCCGCTGCCGCGCCGCTGTACTTCACGGGCTGCGCCGCGATTCCCCTGTTCGTCTCCGTCTATAAGCGGGACTACGCGCCGGCAATCCCGCTGATCCCCTACCTGTGCCTGGGGCGCGTGCTGCTATTCGTGACCAGCCCCCTGTCGACCAGCCTGTATGCGAGCGCCCATCACAAGGTCCTGCTCAAGATCGTCCTCGTCACCGCTGCGCCGGGCCTGCTCATCGACTACTTCTTGATCCGGCGCTTCGGATTGATGGGCGCGGGTTTCGCCGTCGCGATCGTCCAGCCGGTGGTGGCCCTGCTGGCGGTGATCGTGGCCCGGTCGATCCTCAAGACCTCCTGGCCGCTTCAGGCTCGCACGCTGCTGCTGGCGGTGGTGTCACTCGGCGCGACGGTCTATGCGGCTGGCCACGTGTGGGCCTGGATTCCGGCATCTATCGTTCTGCTGGTCTACTGCCGGGCCGCTTGGAGAGACAGGAACGTTCAGGCATTGCGCGGCGCTTTCGCCAATCTGGAAGACTGAACGCGCCGCCGGCCCGAGCTCAATGCGCTGGCGGCGGCTCTGCCGCGGTAGGCGCGCTGGGCAGGAAGGAATCGCATCCCGCCGCGCAATCATCCGGCGCCGGCAGGCCCGCGAGACTTAGAATCTGCGGCAGAGTCACCGGCACGGAAGCGCTTCGCTGTTCCACCACATCGTTTCCCGAGGTAATGAACGGGCCTCTGGCGTTCCTTTCCAGATAGGCCATCGAGATCGCGTTCGCGGTGCCCACCGCCGAGTTGCTGATCCCGTAGCGCTGTGTCTTGGCGGCCTGCATATCGGTAGCGGCGATAGATTGGACGACGTTCCTCGTGGCGCCCCCCATGAACCTCAGCCCGTCGCTCATGTTGGCATCCCTCTGCGAGTTGTTTACCGCGATCAAAGAAAGGGTATTCCCCTCGCCGGAATCGATCCGGACGCCGTCTCGCTCATTGGCGCAAGCCACCACCGAGCGAAACACGTTGCGGCTTCCTCCGATGTACACGCCGGCGCCGCCGCTGCCTCGGTCGACGGAGCCCGTTGCCACCACCGACTCGAAGCTGTTGTCGTCGCTATTGCATTCCAGGCCGTTGCCGATGTTACTCGTCGCGCGAATCAGGCGAAATCGATTGTGGCCCGAGCTGGCTTCCAGGAACGCTCCATTGTCTCCGTTGGACTCCAGATAGGATTCCGTGAACGAGTTGTATTCGGAATGGTCGACCAGCGCGAGCCCCTTTCCACCGCTGGATCGTAACCTCAGCGATCCGAATTGATTGCGGCTGCTGCTATTGAGGTGAACGCCGTTGCCCGAGGCGCCCTCTCCTCGAATCGCATAGACCTTATTATCGAAGGATCCGCCCATGTACAGATACGCGCCTTCGTACTGTCGCACTATCCCGGCGCCGCCCGGATACGTCACGGTCAAGGAGTCGAAAGTGTTCTCGTGGGAAGTGCTGATGGCAACGCCATAGTTCATCGGGTTGGCTACTTCCACAGACTCGAAGTAGTTTCCGGAGCTGGCTGCGGAGAGTATCATGCCGCCGCCTTGCGGGAGGGTTTGCTCCGACTTGTTGCCATCGATCTTCAACACCCCGGTGAAGCGCACACCGGTTGCACCATTCAGAGAGAAGACCCAGGCATTCGAGCCGGCCGCGAGCTTGATCGTCGTTCCGTCGAAGATAAGGGTTCGATTACTCGGCACCGTGAGCCCTGTAACTACGTAGGTCAGCCGGGCAAATCGCACCGTAGCGCCGGTGGCCAAGGCTCTGGCGATAGCGGTCGTGTCGTCGGCGACGCCATCCCCCCTGGCGCCAAAACCCGCCACATCGACCGTATGCGGTTCTGCGCCTGCAAACGCCCCGGAGGCGATCCACCAGGCGGACAGAAGTAAGCTCAGTATTCTCATAGGCTAGGGCCGACCCTTAGAGTATGGTACGGCGAAACCCTTAGAAATGGCCCGGAGGTGGGATTACTCGACTGTTTCGTACTGGTACTGCGTTACAAATCCCTCACCTGGTCCCGATGGGGACCCGACGAGTAGCGCCAGCGCCAAAGCGGTCCTGGCCGTGCTCACCGCTTGACAGACAGATTCTCCAATGGTATGTCTAGACATATGAGAACCACCGTCCGCCTCGATGACGCCCTTCTGGAGCAGGCCAAGTGCGAAGCCTACAGTCGCGGGGAAACGCTGACCGCCCTGATCGAGAATGGCCTGCGCCTGGTGCTGTCGCAGCGCCGGACTGCGCCGCGACGCTCGCGGGTGGTCCTGCCGGTCTGCCGCGCCGGCGGCGGGACGCTGCCGGGGGTGGACCTGAACGATAGCGCCGCTCTCCTGGACCTAATGGAAGGCCGGGGATGATTCTTCCCGATGTGAACGTGCTGCTCTACGCCTTCCGGAGCGACTCTCCGAAGCACGCCCGCTACAGGCAGTGGCTGGAAGCCGTCGTCAACGGCCCGGCCGCCTACGGGATGTCACCCCAGGTACTGAGCTCGGTGGTGCGCATCGCCACGCATCCCCGCATCTTCGCGCGGCCGAGTCTCTTGAAGGATGCGCTGGCTTTTTCGACGACGCTACTGGAGCAGGCCCATTGCCAACTCATCCAACCGGGACCCCGCCACTGGCGAATCTTCTGCGATCTGT
>PLEM01000101.1 GCA_003137035.1 Bryobacterales bacterium
CGGCAGGCTCCAGATGCCGAACACGCGCGCCGAGTGCAGATACTCGGGCGTACACGCCAACAGCGGAGGGAGGCTCGCCTCTCTTGCCTGCTCGACGATGTCCCGTCGGGAAGGTACACTGGCGCTCGGATAGAGCATCAGCTCGCTGGTTCTCCCGATGCCGTTCGGCGTGCTGAAGCCGGGCTGCACATCTTCGTAGCTCGCGTTCAGCCCATGCGCCCGAGTGTCGTAGTGGCGCAGGTCCATGGGCGGCGCGTCCGGCGACCACAGCCACACGCGCAGCTCGGCCGCCTCACTGGTAGCGTTGCGCACCTCGAGCGAGGCTGGAAACGATTGCCAGAAGTTTCTGACCGCCACGCCGAGGCCGCCCGTAACGTCTCCCACGAACACCAGCCCCGAGGCGCGCTTGCCGGCGCCGGCCTCCAGCCAGCAGCTCTCGGGATTGGTGCGCTTGTGAATGGTGAACCCGTCGGCGTTGGCCTGGACCAGCTTGAAGGAATCCCACACCGCCCAGTCGTTCAACAGAGTTTGTCCCTGCTGGTTGAACTCTTCCTTGTTGGGAATGCGCTTGCCCTCGAGCTGGTCGGCATAGAGCTTGCTCCGGCCGGGCCCGTCCAGCGAGCGTGCTCCGGTGGCCGGCTCGATGGGTTCGGCCCACAAGCCCGAGCCCTCGCCCGTAAACCGGACGTGGCGGTTGTGGACCTGCTCGCGCAGCGGCACCTCGAAGATCAGGCCCAGGCCGCGGATGAAATCCTTGTGCTCGTCGCCATCGAATATGATCGAGTGAATCAGCCGCACCGCCGCCTGGCCGCCATAGAAATACAGCCGCACGGAAAACGGGAGCCACTCGCGAGTTCCCTTCTCCGATTTGTGCACGCCCTGGATTCTCACCACGGCGCGTACCGGCCCGGTCTGTTCGGCAGTGACCTTCTGGATCTGGCTCGAGAAACTCTCGGCGCGCAGGGCTCCTTCGCCGTCGATCTCGGGTCGATCCGCAACGGTGGCGATCAGTCGTCCCCGGCGCGCCACCACGCGGCCGTCGATGGTCATGGACTCGACGAGGAAGGAGCCTTGGCGCGGAATGCGGCACTGCAACACTCCCGTATCGATGTCGATCGCCGACCCGCTTTCCTTCACCGTGATAGCGGGCGATGGCGCGGCCGCGCTTCCCGGGGACACACGGAAAGGTCCCGCGGCATTGGCTGGGGCGACGGTAGCGCAGGCGCTCCACTTGAGCGACCCATCGGGCCAGTAAGCCAGCGGCCAGGTCTGCAACGGCAGCGGCTTGCCATCCGCGGCGGTGAGCGTAAACGCCTGATCTTTTCGGACCGTCCCGCGGGGCCAGGGCACGCCCCAACTCACGCCGCTCGCGAGCGCCGGCGGAGCGCCGTCCAACCAGCCGACCGAAACCGCGCCGTCTGGCGGTTCAGTGAAACCGGGCGCGGCGAGAGAGACTCCCGCAGCGGCGGAAGAAGCTAGAAACGTTCTGCGTCGCATGTTATTCCTCCACGAGCCCCGTAACGCCGCGGCTGTCTTTCACCGTGACGCGGCTGCCGTCGGCGCTCCTGATGTGCGTATTGACGAAGATCCAGTTCACGGCATCCTGGATGCCGCCGGCTTCCTGGGCTTCAATCTCCAGGTTCTTGAACTTGAAGTTCTCCAGCGGCGCGTCTTTGTACGCGGCCGCGACAATGGCCCGCTTCGCACCGGTGGCCTTGATGCCGGAAATCCGGACGTTGCGGAGATGCGGCAGTCCCTGCTCCGGGGGCACGCGCTGGGTCAGCGCCTTCCAATAGGCGGGCACGTCCTGCATGCCCTCCGGCAGCGTGGCGTAGCTGTAACTGGGGTTCCAGTTCAAGTTGACGTTGATCGGCGTGGCGACGCCTTCCATCTCGAGGTCGTGGATTACGATGTTCTCGACCGTGCCGCCGCGCGTCTTCGCCGACTTGAACAGGATGCCGTTGGGCACTGGCTTAAGGACCTTGAGCCGGTACACCTCGATGTCGCGGACACCGCCGGAAGTTTCGCTGCCGATGGTGATACCAGCAGCGCCGGCCCGGACCGTGCAGTCCCGAATCACCACCTTGCGCGTGGGGATGTTCACCCGCAAGCCGTCGGCGTCCCGGCCGGCTTTGAGGCACAGCGCGTCATCGTTGCATTCGATGTCGCAACGCTCGACCAGCACGTTGGAGGAAGAGTCCACATCGATCCCGTCGGTGCTGGGGCCGCGTCCGCCTTCGTTGTTGCGGATGGTGATTCCGCCCACGGTCACCTTTCGGGAAAAGCAGATGTGCACCGTCCAAAAGCCGGAGCGCTTCAGCGTCAGGCCCTGCAAATCCACGTTCGAAGACTTGTAGATCTGGATGAGCCGCGGGCGCATGCAGTCGTAGTCCGCGGCCCAGCGCAGCTTCTTGGGCTCGTACTCCTTGCGCAGGCTCCAGTACTTGTCCCACCAGATTTTTCCGTCGCCGTCGATGACGCCTTTGCCGGAGATCTTCACCCCGGATTGCTGGTAGACGTTGATGAGCGCCGCCGGCCAGTTCATCTCGATGCCGGCAACACGAGTGAACATGACCGGGTAGGCCGCGAGGTCCTGCGCGCCGCGGATCTCGACGCCCTGGTCCACGCGCAGGTGCACGCCAGACTTCAGGAACAGCGACCCGCTCAGATACACGCCGGGGTGGAAGACAACCGTGCCCTTGGCCGCTGCTGCCGCATCGATGGCTTTTTGAATCGAGGCCGTGTCGAGGGTCTTGCCGTCGCCCTTGGCACCGTAATCGGCGACGCGAAACTCCGCCGCCCGCGCGGGGGCCAGCATCAGGAAAGCGGCAAATAGGATTCCGTGCGAAGTCCTCATGACTCAGATTAGCGGGGACCACTCCCTCGCGGTCGTGGCTCGGTTCCGAACAACGAGCGGACCTAGCTTGCGCTGGTTCCCGTGGGGGCTGGTTTCTTCAGTCCTCGGATGCGCTCCCGCCGGGCGATTTTGCGCTTTCGTTCACGGCCGAAGCGCGCTTTGTCTCCGTTTTTGGCTGACATGCTGCTTTCAAGCGTAGCAGAACCGGCCTGCCATCAGCGAATGAGGATCGCCTCATCCCGTTCGGGATGCGCCGCTTCGCCTGCGAATTCCGTGAACGCCAGCCCGGTCACCTGCTCCGCCTCGAGCGCGTTCGTGAAATAGTCCGGCCGGTTCGCGCCCCACGCCACGCTGCAATGCTTCAGCACCACGTTATCCGCGTAGCGGATGCTGAATCCCGGATTGCCATGCGGCTCGATGCCCGGCTGCGCCGTGGTCGGACGGTTGTCGAACAGGCCGCCGCGGTACTTGGTCCAGCGATCCAGCGTCACCGCCACATTCTCGAGCCGAACGTCGCGGATGCGGCTCTGGGCGGTGCCGCTCACGCGCACACTGTTCTCCGCCCGGCCGCTGACGTTGCGGATGCGCACGTCGTGGATTTTGCCCACCTTGGTCTGGGGCGTGCGCGCAATCGACGTCAACGAGATGGCCTCCCCACGGCCCCACCACGGATCGGAGTGGTAGCGCGAGACAAACTTGATGTCGCGGAAGTCGATGTTGTAGACGTCCGCCTCGTCGCGGAGCTGGATGGTGAGGCCCCGGCAACTGGTGCGAATCTCGCAGCGCTCGAAGCGGATGTCGTG
>PLEM01000338.1 GCA_003137035.1 Bryobacterales bacterium
AAACATCGATGCCGCTGCGGCAGGTGGGGCTGCCGGAGATATTGGCGCTGGTGGCCACCAGCGGATGGTTCAGCATCTCCAGCAACTGGCTGGCTACGGTGGACCGCGAGCGCCGCAACGCCAGCCGCCCGGTATTGCCCGTCACCTTCAACGGCACCCTGGCCGCGGCCGGCACGATGATGGTCAGCGGCCCCGGCCAGAACCGCCGGGCCAGCACGTAGAACCGGTCCGGGATCTCCTTGGCCAGGTCTTCGGCCGCCGTCGACTCGGGGATCAGCAGGGGCAGGGAACGGTGCGGCTCCCGGCCTTTGGCCAGGAACACCTGCCCCACCGCGCGCAAGTTGAACGGGTCGGCGACCAGACTATAGAGGCCGTCGGTGGGAATCGCCACCACCGCCCCACGGCGGATCGCCGCGGCAGCTCTTTCGAGCGCCTCCGCGCTCGGTTGGTCCGGTTCAATTACTATGAGGTCCGTGGCCACCTTAGAGTCAGCTTCCTTTTTACCGCGTTCCGATCGCCTGCGCCACCTCGATTGCCATCGCGTAGCGCCCGAACGGCGCGCTCAACTGCACGCCCGCCACCATCGGCCGCACCCGGCGCACCATTTCCTGCGCGATCGCGATGCCTTCCCGCCGCGCCTTCTCCGCCGTGTCGGCGGACCGCATCCGCTCCATGTATTGCTCCGGCACCGCCACGCGCAGCTCGTTCACCATGAACTCGGCGTTGCGGTAGCTGGCCAGCGGCCAAATGCCCGCAATCAGCGGAATCCTGGCGTGTTCGGTCCGCCGCAGGAACTGCTCCAGCAGATCCAGGTCGAACACCGGCTGCGTCACCACGTACTCCGCCCCCGCCTGCACCTTCCACTCGAAGCGCCGCAGTTCTTCCTCCGGATTCAACGCCCCCGGGTTGGCCCCCACGCCGATCACCAGCGCCGTCTGCGACCCCATCGGGTTGCCCCCGATGTCCAGTCCGTGATTCAGGTTGCTGGCGATGTTGGTCAGCCCGATCGCGTCCACGTCGAACACCGCCGTTGCGCTCGGATAGGCGCCGGTTCGCGGCGGGTCCCCGGTGATGCAGATCAAGTTGCGCACCCCGGCCGCGTGCGCCCCCAGCAGCTCGGATTGAATCCCCAGGATGTTGCGGTCGCGGCAGCAGAAGTGCAGCACCGCCTCGATGCCCGCCTGCTGCTGGATGAGCTGGCAGGTCACCTGCGCGCTCATCCGCGCGCTGGCCCGCGGCCCGTCCGGCACGTTGATGCAATCGATACCCGCCTCCGCGCACCGCCGCGCCCCTTCGATTTCCTTCCTCGCGTCCACTCCGCGCGGCGGCAGGATCTCGACGAACGCCACGAAGCGCCCCGCCGCCAGTTTCGCGCCCAGCTTCGATTTCTCCGCGAGCGGCGCCGCCGCAAGCGCCTGCGCCCGGGCTGCCGGTTCCTCCACCGTCACCGCTAGCCGCCGATGGCCCGGCTCGAGCGACCGCGCCTCCGCCCGGATCAGCTTGATGTGCTCCGGCGTCGTCCCGCAGCAGCCACCCACGATCTTCACTCCCGCCTGGATGAACCGCCGCGCGTACTGCGCCATGTACTCCGGCGAACACAGGTAGATCTTCCGGCCTTCCACCGTCGCCGGATGCCCCGCGTTGGGCATCGCGCTCATGGGCTTGCGCGAATGCTCGGCCATCTTCTCGATGGTCTCCAGCGTCACCTTGGGCCCCGCCGAGCAGTTCAGCCCCACCACGTCGGCCGCCCACTCCTCCAGCCGCCGCGTGAACTCTTCCGTCTGGGTGCCGTCGGGCATGTTGCCGAAATCGTCGATGGTCACCTGGGCGACGATCACCATCTCCGGCCCAGCCGCTTCGCGCGCCGCCAGAATCGCCTCGCGCAGCTCGCGGATGTCCGCGAAGGTCTCCAGCACCAGCAGATCGACCCCCGCTTCCACCAGCGCCTGCGCCTGCTCCCGAAACGCCGCGCGCGCTTCCGCGAAAGACGTCGGCCCCAGCGGCTCGATCCGTACCCCCAGCGGCCCCATCGATCCCGCCACAAACGCCTGCTCGCCGGCCGCCTCGCGCGCCAGCCGCGCCCCCGAGTGATTGATCGCCTCCAGTTTCTCCGCGAATCCGTAAGCCGCCAGCCGCACGCGGTTCGCCCCGAACGTATTGGTCTCGACGATCTCCGCGCCCGCCTTCAGGTACTCCTCGTGTACGTCTCTCACCAGCGCCGGCGCCGACAGGTTCAGCTCGTCGTAACAGCGGTTGATGAAGACGCCCTTCAAATACAGCATCGTCCCCATCGCCCCGTCGGCCACAAAGACCCTGCGCGCAAGCTGCTCCCGGAATTCGGCTACCCTCATAACTGTAAGCAATGGTAGCACTTCCACCCGTTGCCCGGAGCTCTACGGTTCGGCTATCCTTGGTGGGATGTTCCACTCAATCTCCGATTTCCTGACTGCCTGGAAGATGGAAAGCGAAGCCACTCAGAAGGTCTTCCGCGCTCTGACCGACGAGTCACTCGCCCAGCGCGTCACCCCCGAAGGCCGCACCCTCGGCTTCATCGCCTGGCACATCATCGGCAGCATCACATACACCGTGGGAGAGGTCGGCATTCCCATCGCCGCCGCTAGCGAGAAGGACCCTCTGCCCGCCTCCGCCTCCGCCATCGCCGATGCCTTCGACACCTGCGCGCAAGCCGTCGCCGCGGTCGTCCCCGCGAATTGGACCGACGCCCAACTCGGCGACTTCGTCCCCATCTACGGAGTGTCCTGGACCAAAGCCTTCGTTCTCGTCTCCCTGCTCCAGCATTCCTGCCACCACCGCGGCCAGATGACGGTCCTGATGCGCCAGGCCGGCCTGAAAGTCCCCGGCGTCTACGGCCCCGCGAAAGAGGAGTGGGCCATCTACGGCATGGACCCCCAGCCGTAAGCTAGAATTGCTCTCGATGCGCCCCTTCTACGCCGCCCTCATCCTGGCCTCGCTGGCCTTTGCCCAGGAGTCCGTCTCGGTCTCCTCCCCCAACGGCCGTAACACGGTCGTCCTGGCCGTAAAAGAGAGACTCGATCCCTATCCTTCGGGCACTCGCCTCTATTACTCCGTCGCCCGGGATGGCCGCGAGATCCTCCTCGACTCCCCCTTCGGACTGGACTTCAAGAACCTGCCGCCGCTGGCCCGCGACCTCGCCATCCACAAGCAGGAGCGCCGCGAGATCCGCGACACCTGGCGTACGGTGGTGGGCAAGAGCGCCGAAGTCCAGGATCGCGCTAACGAGCTGCGCCTGTACCTAGAGGAAACCCGCCCGCCCAACCGCCGGATCGAGTTCGTCGTCCGCGCTTACGACGATGGCGTCGCCTTCCGCTATTACCTGCCCGCGCAGCCTTCGCTCGGCGAGTTCCCGCTCTCCGCCGAGCGCTCCGAGTTCCACTTCGCCGCCAACCACACCGTCTGGGCCGGCCGCCCGAACACATTCACCGGGTCGCAGGAGGTCGAGTACGACAAGGTCACCCTCTCCGAAATCACGCCAGCTAACATAATATTACTACCGCTTACTGTGGAAGTTAGTAAGTCTACTTACTTGGCCATCGCCGAAGCCAACCTCACCGATTGGGCCGGCATGTATTTGACCGCCGCAGCCGCGCCCAACGCCCTAGTTTCAACGCATCCGCCGCGCCCCACCGAGCCCGGCGTCATCGTGCGGTCGGCCGCGCCCCGCTACTCGCCCTGGCGGGCGCTCATGATCGGCGACCGCCCCGGCGACCTCATCGAATCCAATCTGGTCCTCAACCTCAGCGAACCCTGCGCCCTCAAAGACACTTCCTGGATCCAAGCCGGCCGTTCCGCCTGGGACCGCTGGTGGAGCGGCGATTACGCTCCCGACGCCAACTTCAAAGTGGGCATGAACACCGCCACCATGCAGTACTTCACCCAGTTTGCCGCCGACATGGGCTGGGAGTACGTGATCGTGGATTGGACCTGGTATGGCGACCCCATGAATCCCAACGCCGACATCACCCGGACCGCCCCCGATGTCGACATGCCCGCCATCATCCGCTACGCCAAAGACCGCAACGTGAAGGTGCTCCTCTGGCTCCGCTGGAATCACGCCGCCGCGCAGCAGGACGTGGCTTTCCCGCTGTACGAGAAGTGGGGCGTCTCCGGCGTCAAGATCGACTTCATGGACTCCGACGATCAGCAGATGGTCAACTTCTACGAGCGCACCGTGAAGAACGCCGCAGCGCACCATCTGCTGGTGGATTTTCACGGCGCCTACAAGCCCACCGGCTCGGAGCGCACCTGGCCCAACCTGATTACCCGCGAAGGCGTGCTTGGCAACGAGTACAACAAGTGGAGTTCCCGCGTCACTCCCGAACACACCGTCACCCTCCCCTTCACCCGCATGTTAGCCGGCCCTATGGACTTCACTCCCGGCGGCTTCCGCCACTCGACTAAGGCCGCCTTCAAGCCCCGCGACACCGCCCCCCTGGTCATGGGAACCCGCGCTCACCAACTGGCCATGATGGTGGTCTACCAGAGCCCTCTGCAGGTGCTTTGCGATTCTCCCTACAGTTACCGCGGACAGAAGGGCATCGAGTTCCTGAAGGTCGTGCCCACCACCTGGGATGAGACCAGGGCCCTCGATGGAGCCATCGGCGAGTACGTGACCATCGCCCGCCGCCAGGGGAACCGCTGGTTCCTCGGCAGCATGACCAATTCCGATCCCCGCACCCTCAAAGTGCCCCTCGACTTCCTCGGAAAGGGTCAATACCGCGTGCACCTCTTCGCCGACACTCCCGAGTCCGCCGACGCTCCCGATTCTGTCGCCGAGACGACTCGCCTCGCGACGGCTGCCGACGTCCTCACCCTGCCCCTGGCGCCCGCCGGCGGCGTTGCCGCCTGGTTCGAGCCGCTCGCGCCCGCGACTCGGTAGGGCATCTCGTTCGGCGGTGGCTGGGTGTAGAATGGATCGACCCGGACGGCGAACTCGCAATCCTGGCGTAGCATCGCGGGCAGCGCCGTGCCGGCATATCGTGAGCAAGGGGATGAGAAGATGACTTCGAAACTTGCGGTGACCGCCGTGTTGACGGCGGGAGCAATCTTCGGCCAGCAGGCCGCGATACTGAAGGGACATACGCGCGACGTCAACGTGGTCGCCTGTTCGGCGGACGGAAAGACGATCGCCTCCGGAGGCGAAGACTCGAAGACGATTCTCTGGGACGTCGCTTCGCGGCAGAAGATCGCCGAGATCGAGGGAGGCGGAGCGGTGCAGGCGGTCGCGATCTCGCCCGACGGCAGCCGGATCGCCTCCGGTGAACGCTATCACAAAGTGAAGCTGCTCGATGCGTCCGGCAAAGAGGTGAAGACCCTGGAAGGTCACCAGGCCGCGGTCATCGCCGTGGCTTTTACGGCCGACGGCAAGGGTCTGATCTCCTTCAGCCTGGACGGCGGGATGCGTTTTTGGAACGCAGCCACGGGAGCGGCGCAAGGCGAGGCACAGACTCCGCGCGACAGCTACTCGACCGGAGCGTTCTCCGCCGATCGCCGTTGGTTCGCGGGCGGGACTTCGGGGGGCAACCTCTACCTCTACAACATCGCCCTCAAGAAGCCCGGGCTCAAGCTGCAGCCCGGAAAAGGAGTTCAGGCCGTGGCGTTTTCTCCCGACGGCAAGATCCTCGCAGCGGCCCTCGGCGATTCGACGGTTCGAACCTTCGCCACCTCCGACGGCAAGCCCGGTCCTTTCGCGGCGAACGTCGAGGGCAACGGACTGGCGTTCTCGCCGGACGGCTCGAAGATCGCGGTGGCCGGTCACGACGAGCAGGTGAAGTTGATCGACGCCTCCTCCATGCAAGTGGTCGCGAGCATGAAGGGACACGGCCGCACGGTGCGCTCGGTCTGCTTCCTGCCGGATGGTGGGTCGGTGGTCTCGGGCAGCTTCGACATGACCGTGCGGATCTGGCCCTTGCGCTAATCGACAGCGCTCCACATCCAGTAGCGCCGGCGGCCTTGTCGCCGGCCGCCCGCCCGGCGCTGGACCATGCATATTGCCCCGGTCTTGCGGCGAGTAGGGC
>PLEM01000172.1 GCA_003137035.1 Bryobacterales bacterium
GGCCTGAAACGCAGTCTTTTCTTTCTCCCCGGCGCTCGCCATCGCTATACTCAGGAGTACCATCGACAACTTGCCCGTGATCGCCATATCCTTATACCGGCTGCTCGAAATCCTCGGACTCCCCTTCCTCGTAGTCTACTTCCTCCTGCGCTGCCTCAAAGACCGCCGCTACTTCCGGCAGTTCCGCCAGCGGCTCGGCTTTCTGCCGGGCTCATACAGGCAGACGAGTTCGGGCGCCATCTGGTTGCACGCGGTCTCGGTGGGCGAGGTGTTCACGGCGACGGCCCTGCTCCGGCGGCTGCGCACGGAGTTCCCGCTGGCGCCCATCTACGTTTCCGCCACCACGCTGGCGGGCAAGGCGGCCGCGGAAGACAAGCTGCGCGGACTCGCCGACGGGGTGTTCTACGCACCCATCGATTACTGCTCGGCGGTCCGGCGCGTGCTCCGCCGCCTGCGGCCCCGCGCGGTGGTGGTCATGGAAACCGAAATCTGGCCCAACCTCTACCGCGAGGCCAAGCGCGCGGGCTGTGCGCTGATCGTGGTCAACGGCCGCATCTCGGATCGGGCCGCGCCACGCTATCGCCGGCTGGCCTGGTTCTTCCGCCAGGTGCTGGCCTGGCCGGACGCGATCCTGGCGCAGAGCGAGATCAGCGCGCGGCGGTACCTGGAGCTGGGCGCCCCCTCGGAAAAAGTTCGGGTCGCCGGAAACCTGAAGTACGACTTCGACCCGGCCCAGGCGCGGATGCCGGAAGCGCTCCGCGAGCTCATCCATCGCCTCGGCCCCAAGGAGGTTTGGATCGCCTCCAGCACCATGCCGCCGGCCCGGGACGGCGATCCGGACGAAGACGAAGTCGTGGTCGAGGCATTCCAGAAGCTGGAGCGTCCGGGCCTCCTGCTGATCCTGGCCCCGCGCAAGCCCGAACGATTCGATACGGCGGCGGAACTCCTGCGGAGCAAAGGCGTGCCTTTCCTCCGCCGCTCCCAACTGACCGCTGGCGCGTCGCTCGCACTGCCCGGCGCGCTCCTGCTGGATTCGATCGGCGAGATGAGTTCCCTCTTCGGACTCGCCGATGTCGTCTTCATGGGGGGAACGCTAGCCCAGCGCGGTGGCCACAACATTCTGGAGCCGGCGTTGTTCCGGCGGGCCATCGTGGTAGGACCGCACATGGAGAACTTTCCCGAGATCGCGCGCAAGTTCGCCCAGGGCGGCGGCCTCTTTCCGATCTCGAGCGGTGCGAAGCTCGGCGCGGCGGTGGCCGGGCTGCTCGACGACCGCGCCTCGAGGGTCAAGCTGGGCGAGCGGGCCGGCGAATTGGCCGAGAGCGAGCGAGGCGCGACGGCGCGGGCAGTCTCCGAAATCGACCGCTACTACCAGCAGGCAGTGCCCGCCTTCCTCCCCCCCGCGCCGCTGGCCGCCCTGCTGTGGCCGCTTTCCCGCCTGTGGCTGCTGGGTGACCGCTGGAAGCGCGCCTGGACCCGGCCGGTACGCCTGGCAACTCCCGTAATCAGCGTCGGGGGGCTGACCGTCGGAGGAACCGGCAAGACGCCCTTCGTGTTGTGGCTGGCCGGGCGCCTGAAGGCCGAAGGAATCGAGGTCGCGATTCTCACGCGCGGATATCGCCGCCAGTCCCCGGAGAAGGTCACCATTCTCGGACCCGGCGAAACGGCGCCCGCGGCGCAAACCGGAGACGAGGCACAAAGTTACCTGCGGGCTTCCGTAGGCCCGGTGGGGATCGGCGCGGATCGCTCCACAGCCGCGCGGCAAATCGAAGAGCGGTTCCACCCGGGCGTGTTCCTCCTTGACGACGGATTCCAGCACTACCGCCTCCAACGGTCGAAGGACATCGTTCTGATCGATGCGCTCGATCCGTTCGGCGAGGGCCAGCCAGTCCCCCTGGGGCGGCTCCGGGAGGGGCTGCAAGCGCTGCGGCGGGCCGATATCGTGGTCATCACCCGGGTCGAACCGGGCCAGAGACTGGAGGGCATCCAGGCCGTGATCCGGCGTCACAATCCCACGGCGCCGATCTTCACCGCGCGCGTGGTCGCCGAGGCATGGCAGCCCCGGTCTCCGAAACCGCTCGCCGACGCTCGCGGCTCGGAACCGAGCCACGACCGCAAGGGAGTGGTGGCGGCGTTTTGCGGGCTGGGAAACCCCGAATCCTTCTGGCGCACGCTGGAAGGTCTGGGGATTCGGCCGGTGGTGCGGCGGGCCTTTCGCGACCACCACCGATACTCGGCGCAGGAGCTGCGCGAATTGGTCCGGGACGCCCGCTCGCGAGGCGCCGAGGCCCTGGTGACCACCGAAAAGGACCTCATGAACCTGCCCGAAGGATGGGGGGATATCGCCTCGCCCTTGGACCTACTCTGGCTCCCCATCCGGCTCGAGATCGAGGCTGCCGAAGAGCTCCTGTCGAAGCTGCATCTCGGCCTCTCGGGGTAGCTGCTATAATGTTGTTTCTTAATGCCTATTCCCCCGGTTCCGGGTTCTGGGCCTGACCGCAAGGTGATCCTGTTGAAGCCACGGGGTTTCTGCGCCGGCGTGGTGCGCGCCATCGATGTCGTGGAGATCGCGCTGGACCTGTACGGATCGCCCATCTACGTCCGCAAAGAGATTGTTCACAACCGCTATGTCGTCGACGAATTGCGGCGGGCCGGGGCCATCTTCGTCGAGGAGCTGGACGAAGTGCCGGAGGGCGCCCGGGTGATCTTCAGCGCACACGGAGTGTCGCCGGCCGTGCGGGCCCAAGCGGTCGAGCGGCGGCTGCAAGTGATCGACGCCACCTGTCCGCTGGTGACCAAAGTGCACCTCGAGGCAGTCCGGTTCGCCCGGTCGGGACACACCATCGTGCTCATTGGTCACCGCGATCACGACGAGGTGATCGGAACGCTGGGCGAGGCCCCGGGGCACACCTTCCTGGTCTCCTCGGTGGCGGACGTGGACCGGCTCGCGCCGCCCGATCCCCGGCGCATCGCCTACCTGACCCAGACCACCTTGAGCTTGGACGAGACCCGGCACATCGTGGCGCGGCTGAAGCAGCGGTTCCCCGAGATCCAGGAGCCACCGGCGCAAGACATCTGCTACGCCACCGAGAACCGGCAACTGGCGGTGAAAGCCGTGGTGCCGCTGTGCGACGTGTTGCTGGTGGTGGGCTCGCAAAACAGCTCGAACTCGAAGCGGCTGGTCGAGGTTTCGAACAACTCGGGGGTGCCCGCCTACCTGGTCGACGATGCCCAGGAGGTGAATCCGCGCTGGCTGGCCGGCGCAAACACCGTGGCCGTCACCGCGGGCGCTTCGGCGCCCGAGCATCTGGTGCAGGAACTCATTGAGGCGTTGAGGCGGGCAGGCTACAACCGGCTGGAAGGGATGGACCTCAAGGAAGAGGACGTTCGCTTCACCTTGCCGGCGCAGCTCGTGCAGGTGACCCGGCGGCCGGTCGCGATCAGCACCCAATGAGCCCCAGCCTCCAAGTCGGGGAAGCTCTCTCCAGCCTGGCGGCGCAGGCTGCCGGCCGGGCGGCGGACTGGCTTCTCAACTTGCAGAATCCGCAAGGATACTGGCGCTTCGATCTCACCGCCGACACCACCCTGGAGTCCGACTACATCCTGCTCGAGTTGTGGCTGCACCCGCCCGAGTCCGGCGTCTGGAATCCGCCCAGCCGGAAGCGCATCGATCGCGCCGTCGCCTCCATCCTGGCGCGCCAGCTCGCGGACGGCGGGTTCAACATCTACCCTGGCGGCCCGGCGGATTTGAGCGCGACCGTGAAGGCCTACTTCGCGCTGAAGATCGCGGGAATCCCGGCCAGCGACCCGCGCATGACGCGAGCCCGCGACCGCGTCCTAGCCCTCGGCGGCATACAGAAAGCCAACAGCTACGTCAAGATCAACCTCAGCCTTTTCGGCCTCTATCCCCGCGAGCACGTGCCCTC
>PLEM01000524.1 GCA_003137035.1 Bryobacterales bacterium
GGTCGCGAGTTCGAATCTCGTCGTCCCCGCCACTCCTTTTAGTAAACAGCAGCAAATCCAAACTGAAAGTCACCCGCATCGCTTGCGCCGGCTGCGCTCGCATCGGCCGATAAATCGAAACCAGGACGTCGTGCACGGCGGCCGCATCGAGATCCGCCGCGGTGGTGACGCGGCGCCGATCTGCCAGCGTGAACCCCCGCGCGAATGTCTCGACGGTTCGAGCCACGCGATCGCGGCCCGCTCCGCGCAACTCCACCAGATCCTCGGGGGAGGGCAGGGCCACCAGCAGGCGTCCGTCCTCCCGCAGGNNCGCGCCGGAATTCGCTCGCATTCATCCGCGCCGTGATCGACAGTACCATCGAGAACGAGCCCTCGGCATACGGCACGAAGCGATCCGCGTTGGCCACGATCCACTCGCATCCGCCGTAGCGCCGCGCTGCGGCATCGATGGCCAGAACCGAAATGTCGATGCCATGCGCGCTGAATCCGGTCCGGCTTGCCAGACTGCCAAGGTAGAAACCGTCGCCGCAGCCGGCATCGAGCACGACGTCGCCCGGCGATGCGGCCGCCATCTCCGCGATCGCCTCCAGCAGCGGCCCGGTCGCGCCGAGATCGTGCAACCGCCGCCGCCCCGCGACCGCGGCAGCCGTGTCGCCCGGCTGCCTGGATCGCCGATCCTGCGGCTGAAGCAGATTGACGTATCCGCTGCGCGCGACGTCGNNGTAGGGCGGCCGTCAGGCCGCGCCGGGCTCAAGCCCGGCTGCACAGTCTCAACCTCTGCCACCGCCAGCGCCACCACGCGCATCCACACAGCGCCCGCGCCCTGGGTCATGCCATCTTTACCGAGGCGGAGACCTGGGGGGAACTTCGTCGTAACGTTCTCGAAGCGGTATCGCTCCACTTCGAAGACACCCAGGAGCAGCCCCGCCTGGTGCAATCTCACTACGTGAAGGACGAGCTGATCCCGGTCGAAGCCGCATGAAGGCGCCCCGAGGCGTATCCGAAGACCGCCTGACGCGCCCGCACGAGCCCCCGCCCACCCGCCCTTTACTTTTTGCTAACATGTAAAGCGATGCCTCTAGCAACTCTCTCCGCGAAGAACCAGATCGTGATCCCGCGCGAAGCTCGCGAAGCCCTGCGTGTGAAGGCCGGCGACAAGCTCCTCGTAGTCGTTCGTGGAGACAGGGTCATCGTCCTTCAAAAACCCAACGAACACCACGCTGCAATTCGGGGACTGGGCGCTAGAGTGTACCCCTCCGGCTACCTTCAAAAGGAACGGAAGAGTTGGGACTGACCCGTCTCCGCGCCTTTCTTCGGCAGCATCGCCGGATCGCGCTGGATACCAGCGTCTTCATCTACCAGATCGAGGCCAGTCCTCGCTATGTGACTCTCACCGATCGCATCTTCGCATGGCTGGAACGCCCGGACCATCGCGCGGTAACCTCGACCATCACCATGACGGAATTGTTGGTTCAACCCTACCGGGACTCCGGAGAGCAGCGGGTCGACGAGTTCTACGCGCTTCTTACCACGTACTCCAACCTCGACTGGATCGCCCCGGACCTCGAAGTCGCGGACATCGCAGCCAGGCTCCGCGCCGCCCATCGTCTGCGCACGCCGGACGCCCTACAAGCCGCGACCGCAATCCACGCCCAGGCAACTGCCCTGGTGACGAACGATCCGGTCTTCGAGCGGGTGGGCGCTTTCGAGACCCTGGTGCTGGATCACCTGCTCTGACCTGCCCCGCAGCCCCATCGCTCTCACCGCTCCTGGACGGACACTACTCTCCGAATGCCGGCGTTACACCCAAGTGTCTGAACGCCGTTGACCTCCCATACGTCAAGGCCGTATAGTGAAGGACCTGATCGCCGAAATCGTAAGCCTGTCGGGAAACGAATCTCAGGCGTCGGCGCTTCTGAACCAGGACCAGCGGAGGGCAATGGAGTTCTTCATCGCCTGCGCTCCGGAAGATCATCCGGTCATCCCGGGCGCCGGAGGCTTTCGCAAGGCTCGCTAGCAACGAAAGGAGCGCGATGACCATGGGCGTGCGCAATTCGAAGACCGGAGCCAAGCGACGGACCGGGCTTGGCCTGGCGCTGGAACAGAGCGCTAAAGACATTCTGGCTCACGTGAAGGGCAAGACGACACTTCCCACGCGGCGCATCGTGCTGCCGGACGAGGTCGATGTCAAGCGTCTCCGGAGCAAAGCGCGAATGTCGCAGGCGGAGTTTGCACGCGCGTTTTGCATCAACCCAAGGACGCTTCAGGAATGGGAGCAAGGACGCAGAAAACCCGACGCAACCACCCGCGCATACCTCGCCGTCATCGCCAAAAATCGCAAGGCGGTGTTAGAAGCTCTGGCGTCGTAAGCTCACAGCAGCCGCCGTCGCCGCGCCAGATCCCGGCGGCCAGTTCTCCCAGTTACCGGCATGGCGACGATGCGGTCAGGCGCCCAGCAATTCAGACCAGACGGTCGTATTCGGAGTGACCGCCGATCCAGTACCACACCAGTCGATCCTTCTTCATGACGGCCAGCGCGCGATAGTCGAGACCGATGCGAACCGAGTAGATGCCATCTTCGCCTTCTAGTTTCTTGAACTGCAGACCGGGGTGCATCGGATTGCTCTGGAAGAGACGATAGGCTCGCTTGGCGTCCCGTTGAGCGTCGAAGGGCAGGTCTGAGAATAAACGCCAGAACTGCCGCGTGGTCCGAGACGTCATCGAAGCAGATCGTCCAACGGCAGCGTCTCGCCCCTCTCGTCTTCCTCAAGGGCTTCCCGCGCCATGCGACGGATCACGTCGCGTTTCTCGGCAAAGCGCGCCTTCCAAGCGCCCTCGTCAGCCAGCGAGGCGAGGATCTGGGACGCAATCGCATCCTGTTCGTTTTGAGGCAGTGCGACGACTTTTTCCAGAGCCTTCTCCAACAGCGTCGACATGCCTCAATTCTATCAGCGGACACGGCGAGCCGTCATACCACGTCCTGAAGCGGAGAGCGTTTTCAAAAGAACGGGATGGCGACTGCGCGGCGAAGTGGAGCGAGCATGCGCTGCCGCCCGGATCAACCTTCATCACGCACTATGATCTGGTACCCATCAAGTCCAGTAGGTAGTCCTGAGCTACCCGACTCTCCCGAATACCCGACCAAGCGGCCATCGCGTCTCGCGCCTCGGCGATCGCCTCCCTAGCCTGTGTGCGCGACCATACTTTGGAACTGTCGTAGTCGGCAGTGTTTCGAGCTTGCTGAAGTCTGACAAACCCATCCGCGACGAGTTTTAGCTCCTTAGCCACCTTGATTTCGGCGGGATCGTCTGGCAGCGGGCCCGATGAAACCCGCGAACAGCATGACTTCATGCGGCCATGGTCAAATATCCTGGCAAATCGATTCCGCTGGGTCTCGTTTTTCCAATTCATCGCGGCTTCGGTCGTGAGCAAGTGGAAAAGGCCATAGTATGCCGCCGAAACCGCGCGTCGGAGGTTGACCTGTTTCGGTTCGTTCGGCAAGTCAAGTTCAGACAACAGAATAGCGTGCTGAATAAGATCGTCGTGATAGGCCATCGATCAGCCGAACACCTCTTCCTTCAGAGCCGCCTGCTCGGATTGGCTCCGAAAGTTGAAGTATGGAATTAGGCCCCACTGGCCAATCGGGTCCAGCCGCTGTGTAATGAAGTCCGTGACGCGTCGGCAAGTCTGGGAGAGAACAGTCTGACGAGCTGCCTCATCCGACAAGGTGATCCAAAAGAAGATCGCAGGATCCCCGCTCCAATCGTTCTCGATCGTGAAGCGGTGGTTCACAACACCGGCCGGAAGCGGCCCTAGGGCGTTGATTTGTTTGATGAGCTCCTTGGGCTGCGCCACACCCCGCGGCAAGATCATAAGAACACCCACCTATAGAATACTGCTTTTCCTGGGCTCGGTGTCTGGAGCACCAGGTGTGGTCACCTGGCCGAATCACGCCCTTATCCCGCCCCCTTGGCCTGTCCCCGGCGGGACGGCTGCCGGATGGACGAACACCCGCCGCCGCCGGTTGCCGAATCTGGGATGTCATCCCTGCGGGACACCGTGGGCGACTCGCGCTCCCAGGATGAACGAGCCCTAGGTTGCGGCAGGCCTGACGCGGAAAAGAGCCGCCCTCTGACCTCCCGGATGGGCCGGCCAAGTTCCCGGGCCGTTTCCAACCATTCCGCGATCACGATCTCGACGTTGGCAAGGGCCGCTTGGCGCGTGGCGCCGTCGGCAGCGCAACCCGCCAGTTCCGGCACTTCTGCGATGAAGGCTCCGTCCTCGCCGCTCCCGTGGAGGATGATCTCGTACTTTGTCATTCGGCCCTCTCCACCAGTCTCCCACCCATCCCGCTTCTTATCTCCCGCATTCCCAATCATCAAGCCGGTTCTTCCTTCTGCGTGGCCCTTACCCTGGCCTACAATTAGGGCGGCGCCCGGCTCCGGGCGCCCGGCGGCCGGAGGCGCCCGCCGCCAGAAAGTGGAATTGACGAAACAAACCCAAATCCAGACCCCCGGGCCCGGTACCGCGCCTCCCTTCTCCCTCCGTTGCCCGCCCCCACACAGAATTGACGAAGCAAACCCAAATCCGGACGCCCCGCCCGGCACGACACCTCCGCTCGCCCTCCGCTGCCGTCCCCAACACGGATTTGACAAAACAAACCCAAATCGCAGCCCCCGGCCCGTCGCCGCGCCTCCCCCCGCCCTCCTCCGCCGCCCCCAAAACGGATTTGACAAAACAAACCCAATACCCAACCCCCGCCCCAACCCCACCCCTCCCCCCGCCGTCCGCGCTCAGCCCCAAAAGGGATTT
>PLEM01000038.1 GCA_003137035.1 Bryobacterales bacterium
AATTTCCGCCGCAACATGCGGTAAAGCTGCCATGCGGAGCCCGGCTCGAAATCTACCGCGAAGTGGCGGCGATCCGGCACCAGGCGGCGAACCTCGTCGAGCATCGCGCCGGCCAGCGGTTCCTCGCCGGAGAGGAAGGTGACCACCACGGCCTCGGGATCCTTGCCGAGCAACTTGAAGAAGAGTCGTTTGAGGCGTGCCTTCACGTTCGCGATCCGCCAAGGACAGAACTATCCAGGCTAGCAGAGGAAGGGAGGAGTATGACGACCCCGCGCGATGAAGCGAGCGCCACGAGGGGAATCGGTCACGGCGGGAAGGGATGTTTTAATGCGTGTGTAATCAGAGAAATGCGGGATGGAGCGGCGGGAGAGGGAGAGGGCCGGAGGTAGTTTGGGTTGAGGGAACCAGCGCATGAGTGTCTCCCGAAAGGGCCAAAAAGCCGAGACGACGGAGACGGAGAAGTCGGATAAGACAGTCCAACAGCGGAGGACGACGAACGCGGAACTGGTCAGCAATTTCATCCAGAAGATCGAAGACAAACTGGGTAAGGATGAACTGAAACCAACGGTGGGGGACCTGTTTCGGCTGCTGCAACTGGAGAAGGAAATGGAAGAGGAGCAGCCGAGGGAGATCAAGGTCTCATGGGTAGAAGCGCACGAGAAGGACCATGCATCCGAAAAATAGAGTACACGCCGCTTCCATCGCAGGCCCGATTCCACGGCTCTTTGGCGAGGTTCAAGGGCTTCTCGGGGCCGATTGGATCGGGGAAAAGCGAGGCGCTGTGCCAAGAAGCCATCAAGCTGACCTATCAGAACGTGGGCAGGGTGGGGTTGATCGGCGCGCCAACGTATCCGATGTTACGCGACGCGACGCAGAGCACGTTGTTTGAGATTCTCCAAAAGAACGGGATTCCTTACGAGTACAACAAGTCCGAGAACACGCTGGTCATGAGGGACACGCGGTCAAAGGTCCTGTTCCGGCCGGTGGACGAGTACGAGAGGCTGAGGGGAACGAACCTTGCGTGGTTCGGACTAGACGAGCTGACTTACAGCCAGGAACAAGCCTGGGTGGTGCTGGAAGGGCGGCTGAGAGACCCGAGGGCGCAGCGATTATGCGGGTTTGGGGTATGGACGCCGAAGGGGTACGACTGGGCGTACCGGCGGTTTCTGGCGGATCCGGTCGAGGGCTACGAGGCGATCGTGGCCGCGCCCTTCGAGAACCGGCATCTGCTGGAGCGGGTTCCGGATTTCTACGAGCGGCTGAGGCGAAGCTACGACGAGAAATTCTACCAGCAGGAAGTGCTGGGCAAGTATCTCAGCATACACGGGGGTCTGGTGTACCACGCGTTCCAGCGCGGCGAGCATTTAGGAGATGTAAGAGTCGATCCGGAACTGCCGCTGCTGTGGGCGCTGGACTTCAACGTGGACCCGATGAGTTCGGTGGTGGTGCAAATCAAAGGCGAAGCCGTAACGGTCCTGGACGAGATCGTAATCAGCCGGGCGAGCACGGAGCAGGCGTGCGAGGAATTCCATGGGCGGTTCCCGCGGCACGATGCGGGTGTGTGTATCTACGGGGACGCCTCGGGGAGCCGGATGCAGACAGCGGGGGCAACGGACTACCAGATCATCCGCGCGTTCTTTCATCGCGAGGGTTACCGAAGCGTAACTTACAAGGTGCCGCGCGCGAACCCACCGGTGCGGGAGCGCACGTCGCTGGTGAACGCCAAGCTGAAATCTGCTTCCGGGGAGATCCAGTTGCGAATTGGCCGTAAGTGCAAGGAACTGATCAAGGACCTGGAGGAAGTGAGTTACAAGTCGGATACCAGTGTGATCGACAAGGATAAGGATCCGCGGCGAACGCATCTATCGGACGCGCTGGGGTACTTGATATGGCAGGAGTGCCGGCAGCAGGCGCCGGTGGGGGAGCAGGGGTTGCGGTTGCTGTGAGCGGGGGGACGCATGGTGGACATCGATCGAGAGCATCCGGAATACAGGTTGCGGCGAAGGATGTGGCGGATGTACCGGGACCTGTATGCGGGCGGGGAGCAGTTGAAAGCGAACGCGGACGTGTACCTGCTGCGGAGGCAGAAGGAGCCGGGGGACGTCTACGGGGAGCGGCTGAACCGGGTGTTCTACGAGAACTACATCGGCTCGATCATCGACTGGTATGCGGCGACGCTGCTGAGGCGGGAGCCGATTCTGAGTTACATCGGGGAGAACGAAGCGGGCAAGGCGTTCTTCGCCGAGCTCACGGAGGATTGCGACCGCAAGCAAACAGCGCTGAGCGACTTCTTCAAGGCGCAATTGGTGGAAGCGCTGGTGGGCGGGGCGAGTTACGTGCTGGTGGACTTCCCGCGGGTGGGACAGGCGGCGGCAAACCGCGCGGAAGAAGAAGCCATGGGGGCGTCGCGAGCGCACCTGGTGGAGTACCGGGTGGAGGACCTCATCAACTGGAACTTCGACGATGAGGGGAACTACGAATGGGTGGTGTTAAGGACGACGCGGACGGGGCAGGGGACGCCGAGCGAGGCTCGCGAGACCAGCGAAACGCGGTGGCTGTACTACGACAAGGAACGGTTCCAGATTTATCGGGCGACAGAGGAGCAAGGGAGAGCGGCGCGGATCGAACTGGTGGACGAGGGACGCCACGGTCTGGCGGGCCAGCGGAGGGTGCCGCTGTTCGAGTTGAAGGTTACAGAAGGCATGTGGCTGATGAACAAGGCAGCGCTGCTGCAACTGGAACACTTCAACAAGTCGAACGCGCTGGCGTGGTCTCTGACCATGGGGCTGTTCGCGATGCCGGTGGTGTACTCGGANNGTTCGGGTGGACGGAGCCGGAAGGGCATGTCTACCAGGTGGCGTTGGAGAACCTGATCCGGCTGAAGGACGAGATGTATCGGGTGTGTTACCTGATGCCGCAGGCGATCGACTCCTCGACGCCGCAGTCTGGGCTGAGCAAGCAGCGGGACTTCACCATCACTAACGAGGTGCTGCGCGGGTACGGCGACTCGGTGAAAGACACCATCAAGCGGGTGCTGCGGGCGATCGAGGCGGCGAGGCAGGACGGACTGACGATCTCCGTATCGGGGCTGGACGAGTTCGACGTGGGGGATTTCTCGAGCGACCTCGAGGATGCCAGGAAGCTGCTGGCGCTGGGGATCGACTCGACGACGCTGCGTAAAGAAGTGTTCAAGAAACTCGCCTCGAAGTACCTGTGTGACTCCCGGCAGGAAGTGAAGGACCGGATCGCGCAAGAGATCGAGGACGGACCGCAATAAAGTGGAGGACTGGAGATGGACCAAGAGCAGGAGACGGTGGAAGCGAAGGACGACGGTGTCCGGGCGATCGTGCGGGAGACCATCGAGGAGTTCGTGAAGAAGGAGCAGTCGAAGACGGAGCCGGCATACAAAGTCGAGCTGGTCGAGGAGCGGAAGCGAAGAGAGCAACTGGAGCGGAGGCTCAACGAACTGGTCGAGGAGAACCAGCGGAGCCGTCAACAGGCCGAGGAATCGGACCGGGCGACAACGGTTCGCGCGGAGCTGCAGCGCATGGGAGTGGCGAAGGTTGAGGTGGCGTTCAAGGCGATCAAGGACGACATCTACCGGGCAGACGACGGCCGGCTGCTAGCGAAGGGGGAGGAAGGCGACGTAAGCGTGAAAGAGTACGTTTCGCATTCCCTGAACGAGAACCCGGAATTCCTGCCGGCGCGAATCGCGGGGGGCTCGGGGACGGTGGCGGCGCACAAACCGCCGGTGGCGAGCAGCGGGGCAGTCGATCTGGACAAGATCCGGCCGGGGATGAGCGCGGAGGATGCCGAGCGGATCCGGCAGGAGATCGTGAGAATTGCGTCGCAGACGTTGCGGGGAGCCTGAGAAGGAGAAGTAAGAAGTAAGAAGTAAGAAGTGGGAAGTAAGAAGTGGGAAGTAAGAGATCAGAGTGAGTGAGAGGAGAGATGGATGCCAGCGATAACTTCAACTAACGTGGCTAACGCGATTGTGAAACTCGTAGCGGTGGATGCGCTGCCGGCTCTGATGGGGAACCTGGTGATGGGGAACCTGGTCAATCGCGATTTCGAGCCAACTCTGGCCCAGGCGGGGGATACGGTGAACGTGCCGATCCCGCCGACCCTGGTGGCCAACAACATTGCGGAAGGCGGCACGGTGCAAACGCAGAACCCGAACCTGGGGAACGCGCAAATCGTGCTGAACACGCACGCGGAAGCAACCTTCCTGGTGCCGGACGTCACGAAAGTACTGGCGGTGCCGGACCTGATGAAGCTGTACATGCAACCGGCGATGGTGGCGCTTGCGGAGAAGATCGAGACGGACCTGCTGAACCTCTACGCGAGTTTCACGGCGAACACGCCGGTGGGGACGGCGGGCACGGCGCTGACCGAAGCCGTGGTGGACGCGGCGGAGACGGCTCTGTTCCAGACCAAGGTTCCGGCCAGCGAGCCGAAATACCTGGTGGTGGACGCAGCCAGCTACTCGGCGCTGCGGCAGATCCCGCGATTCAGCGAATTCGACAAAGCCGGCGACGCGGGGATGCGGGCACTGGTGGACGGGACCGTGGGGAAGATCAAGGACTTCTTCGTGCTGCGGTCGCAGTTCGTGGCCAAGACGGGAAGCTCGCCGGTGACGACGCACAACCTGGCGTTCGCGCGGAGCGCGCTGGGACTGGTGGTCCGGCGGCTTCCGCAACCGCTGCCTGGAACGGGCGCCATCGCGGAGTACGCCGAGTTGGGCAACTTCGGGATGCGGGTGACCCTGAGCTATCAGCCGAACACGCTGGCGCAGCAGTTCACGGTGGACGTGCTGTACGGCGTGGGCGTGTTGCGAAACGGATTCGCGGTGCAGGTGAACAGCTAGCCGGCAGTGGGCGAACAAATGGGAGCCCCGGTGGGGAGCCGGGGCTCCCGGACGTATCGAGTGGCGGGACTAAAGTCCCGCGCGGACTGAAGT
>PLEM01000465.1 GCA_003137035.1 Bryobacterales bacterium
CCGATCTTGTCCATGCTCCAGGACAGCGCCATGGCCCCGTAGCGGCTCACCAGGCCATAGGTGGGGCGGAGGCCGGTGACGCCGCAGTATGCGGCTGGCGTCAGGATCGACCCCCAGGTCTCCGACCCCAGTGCGAACGGAACCAGCCCGGCGGCCACCGCGCTCGCCGAGCCGCTCGAAGACCCGCCACTCCACCGCGACGCGTCCCACGGGTTCAGGCCCGGTCCGAACATCGACGCCGCTGCGTAGCGGTACCCGCCGCCGCCCGCCAGTTCCACCATGGCCAGCTTGGCGACCAGCGGCGCGCCCACGCCATCCAGCTTCTCCAGCACCGTCGCGGTGTAGTCGAATACCTGGCCCGCGTAGGGCCGCGCTCCCCAGGTGGTGGGCTTGCCCGCCAGCGAGAGCAGGTCCTTGGCCCCGTAGGGAATGCCTTGCAGCGGCCCGCGCAACCGCCCGCGCTTGATCTCCCCATCCACGTCCCGCGCCCGCTTCACCGCGGTCTCGCGCAACGGCAGAGCCAGCGCATTGTAGCGCGGCCCCAGTTTCACCAGGCGTTCCGCGAACGCGCGGGTCAGGTCCACCGAGGACACCTCGCGCGCCTTGAGCTTCGCGCTCAGCTCGCCGATGGTCGCAAAGAAAATCTCGTCGCCGAAGTCGCGCATGGCTACTGTGCCTTGAATACCATCGCCGGTTCGGTGGCCATGGGAATCCGGATCTTGGCCAGCGCTGCCGCGTCGCGCCGCAACTGTTCGCCGGCCGCTTTCTTCAACTCCTCCGGAGTCTCGGCTTTCACCTGGAAACCCGCCGCACCAGCCGCGCCCGCGGCCAGCACGCCTACCCACTCTCTGCGCGTTATTTTCATTTGGAGCCCGTCATCGCCGATTCCGAGTGCCCGGCCAGCGCTTCCATCGCGGCCTTCTCCATCACCGGCCGCGGAGCCGTTTCCCCGGTCCAGATCTCGAACTGCCGGGCCGCCTGCTCCAGGAACATTTCGGTTCCCCGGATCACCGTCAGGCCCTGCTCCCGCGCCCGGCGCAGCAGCACCGTCTCAATCGGATTGTAGACCATGTCGAACACCACGTCGGCCGGAATGCGATTGGCGAAGAAGCAATCGTCGACATTGGGAGTCATTCCCAGCGGCGTGGCGTGCACCAGCGCATCGAAGTGCCGCGCCTCGGCCTGCTCGCGCAGCAGCGGCTCGGCTCCGCAAGCCTTCGCCAGCGCCCGCACGCGGTCCACACTGCGGCCCACGATCGAGACCTTGGCCCCCGCGTCGGCCAGCGCGAACGCCGCGCCCCGCGCCGCCCCGCCGTTGCCCACCAGCAGCACCGACGACTTCGCCAGCCGCAGGTGGCGCCCCAGCGGCGTCCGCACGCCCTCGGCATCGGTGTTCGTCCCGCGCCACTTCCCCGCCTTGCGCCACACCGTATTCACCGCCCCGATGCGCCGCGCCAGCGGATCGATGACGTCCAGGTAGCGCATGATCCTCTGCTTGTGCGGAATGGTGACGCTGAATCCGGCCACCGGCAGATTCCCGGCGGCCGTCATGTAGTCTCGCAGTTGCGCCGGCTGCACCAGGAACGGCACGTACACCGCATCGATGCGGCGCGCCTGGAAGGCCCGGTTATGCACCGCCGGAGAGATCGAGTGCCGCACCGGATCCGCGATCACCGCGTAGATCTTCGCCCCGCGCCCCAGTTTCTCGATCCGATAGAGCTGGCGCAATTGCCGCGCGCACACTTGCCCGGCCGCGGTGCCTTCCGCGCTCCTCGGAGCCGCATAGGTGAACAGCCCTCCAAACACGGTCGACAGCACCCGCGAGGGGAAGCCCGTCTCGCCCATCCCCAGTACCACCAGCGGCATTCGTGGATGCAGCCGGGCCAGCGAGAGCACCCGCGAATTGTCCGAAGGCTTGCGCGCCGTGGTCACAAGTTTGTAGGCGTCCGCCGGAATCCGGGTCATCCGCCGCAGCACCGCCTCCATGCCCGGCGTGCCCTCGAAATTGTGATACGAAAGCACCACCCTCGCCCGGCCCCTGAGGATCTCAACCCGCGCGCCGGCGCTCTCCGCGGTCTCGATCTCGACATCCACCGCGCGCGCCCCGGCCTCTACCGCGGCCTCCAGAATCCGTATCTGCTCCTCCACGCTGCCGTTGAACCGGCCGTGATTCTGACGCCTCCGGCAAGTGGCCACCACCGAGCAATCCGCGGACTCGCCCAGCAGCGTCCGGATTGCCGCAACGCCCCTCTCCGGGTGGTCCAGGTGGTCCAGTCGAAACTCCAGGAAAGTTTCGCCGGCTTCTACTTCGCTCCGGGCGTGCTCCAGAAGACGGTCGGCGCTGGAAAACCCGAGCGCGACGCAAATGCGGGGCATGGAACCAAGGGGCTGCATGAGTCGAGCGTCAATAAGAATATCACGGGCTCGTGGCCTGTGGCTTGTGGCCTGTCAGACCTTCCCCAGCTTCGCCTTCCACGCTTCCAGGATGGCCACCGTGGCGGTAGCGCCGAACCGCGCGCAGCCGGCCTCGTGCACCTCGATGGCCTTCTCCAGCGTGCGCACTCCGCCGGCCGCCTTCACCTTCACGTTCGGTCCCGCGTGCGCCCGCATCAGCCGCAGGTCCTCGAGCGTCGCCCCGCTGGCCGCGAAGCCCGTCGAAGTCTTCACGAAATCGCAGCCCGTCTGGGTCGCGATCTTGCAGGCCACGATCTTCAGCTCGTCGCTGAGGTAGGCGTTTTCGAAGATCACCTTCAGGATCGCGTCCGCATCGTGGCAGGCTTCCGCCATCTGCGCCAACTCGATCTCGACATACTGAAACTGCCGCGACACCAGCTTGCCGATGTTGAGCACCATGTCGACTTCGCGCGCGCCCCGGCGCAACAGGTCCCGCGCCTCATAGAGCTTCGTCGCGGTGGTCTGGGAGCCGTGCGGGAAACCCGCCACGCTGCCTACTGGCACGCCGCTCGAGTTCATCCAGCGCACCGCCGCGTCCACGTCGCTCGGCCGCACCGTCACGCTCGCCACGTTGTACTGAGCCGCAACCCGGCACCCTTCCAGCACCTGCTCGTCGGTCAACTCCGGCCGCAGCAGCGAGTGGTCGATCATCTTGGCGAGAGCTTCGTAAGTGGATAGCCCAGGATGCATGGAGTTCCCCCGCGTGCCTGATTCGCGTGAATTCGCGTTCATTCGCGGCTATGCCGCTCGGTGCGGCAGACTATCGCCCTCCGTGGTCTGCCATCTTCCGCCTCACCCGCCGCAGCCAGCCCTAGCAGCCTGTGGTGAAAGTCCCCTTTGAGACGCGGACGCAGGCGGAACCGCCTGCGCCACAAGGAGAATCAACCACTTGGCCAGTGTGGGGCAGGCGGTTTCGCCTGCCACCGACTTTCACCACAGGCTCCTAGCGGGCCTTGCGGGCGCTCTTCTTGGCCGGCGCGGCGGCAGACGAGCCCAGACTCGCCAGTTGCGCTTTGGCCTTGGTGGCCAGATCCGAATTCGGCGCCCGTTTGATCACGGCGCGAAACTCGGAGGTGGCTCCGGCCTTGTCGCCCATCAGCATCAGCGTGCGCCCCTTCATGAACATGGCGTCCAGCAGCTTGGTGTTCTTACTCTCCGGAAACTGCTCGAGCACCGCGTCGAAGGCCTTCAGCGCGCCATCGTAATCCTTGCGGTTGTAACTGATCTCGCCCAGGTAGTACTGCGCGTTGGGAGCCGTGTCCGTATCGCGGTAATACTTCAGGTAGTCGGCGAACTCCTGAAGCGCCATGTCGGCATTGCCCCCATCCTTATCCCGCATCGCGTTGGCGTAGAGGGTCTCAGCCGACAACCCTTGCGGAGGGGCCGACGTGCCGCCCCCAGCCGCGGGCGGCGGCGGAACCGGCGGCGCCGTAATGGTCTTGATGACGTTCCCCAAGTCCACCAGGCCCCGCTCAAGCTTGCCCAGCCGCGCGCTCAAGTCCTCGATCGACACCCGGACCGCCTGGAACTCCGACGACATCTGCTCCACCTTGGCGCCCACCGACGTCAGCGGCGCCGACAACTTGCTCTCCCGTTCCCGCAGGGAGGAATCCAGCACCGCCATCGCCGTGTTCAGCTTGTTGATGCTGTCGGTGCTTTGCTGTACCAGCGTGGTGACGCTGCCCATCCTCTCGTTGAACGAGCGCTCCAGGCTGCGCACCTGATCCTGCAAGGCCGCCACGTCCCGTTGCAACTCCACGTACTCCCGTTTCTGGCCGAAAGACAGCGGCGCCAGTAGAAACACGACGAAAGCAACCCGCATCCAATTCATTTCACTCTCCTGCACTAGGATCGCGGCGCCCGGCGATCCGCGCGCCGCGATCCGATTTCAAGACCGGCCAGGGGCACAGCTCAAGTGCGCGCTGCCTCCCCAATTACACTTTCTTCCCTGTTACTGGCCCGACACGAAGTGCACGTGGCGGTTCTTCTGCCAGCACTCTTCGTTCGACTCGGTGCACACCGGCTGTTCCTTGCCCCAGCTCTTGGTCCTCAGCTTGTCGGCCGGAACTCCCAACTGCGTCAGGAACTCCTTGGCGGCCGTGGCCCTCCGGTCTCCCAGGCCCAAGTTGTACTCGGCCGAGCCGCGCTCGTCGCAGTAGCCCTCTATCACAATCGCAGCCTCGGGCATCTCCGCGATCACCCTCTTCAGCCCTTCGGCATCCTGGGTTAGCACGGCCCGGGCATCCTCGCGAACATCGCTCTTGTCGTAGTCGAAGTACGCGTCCTGGACCTCGGTGGCCAGCAGTTCGCTCAAGGTCTTCTTGGGCGGCGGTGGCGGCGGCGG
>PLEM01000135.1 GCA_003137035.1 Bryobacterales bacterium
CATCAAGGCGTTCAAGAAGGGCGCAACCGAAATCTGCGCGGTCTTCGGCCAGACCTGCGACGGGTTGGACACCATCTCCCAATCCGAAGAGCTGCCCGACCTGGAGATCGAAGACTTGGTTTACTCGGACAACATCGGCGCCTACAGCAACGNNGGTTCAACGGCTTTCCGCCGGCCCAAGTGGTGCATGTTAACGAATGACAATGCGGCTCACCGCCTCCAAACTGCGCGAGAACATCTACCGGATTCTGGACGAGGCCATCGCTACCGGAGCGCCCGTCGAGGTGGTCCGAAAGGGAACCGTCCTGAGAATCGTCCCTGAAAAGCGCGCCTCGAAGCTGGGCCGGCTGAAAAAGAGAATGGGGTTCGACGGCGACCCGGACGACATCATCGGCATGGACTGGCTGAAAGAGTGGACGGAACTGAAATGATCTACCTGGACACGCACGTGCTCGTCCGGCTTTACCTCGGCGAGGCCGACAAACTTGGCGCGGCCGCGCGGTCGGCCATCGAAAAGCACGACCTTCTGGCGTCCCCGGCGGCGATTCTGGAGCTGGAGATGCTTCACGCAATCGGCAGGCTGAAGCCCACTGCCTCCAGGGTGGTCAATGCGCTGAGCCAGGACCTCGGACTCCGCATCTGCGATCTGCCCTTCCGGACCGTCGTGGACCATGCTCTCAAGGAGCGCTGGGTGCGCGACCCCTTCGACCGCTTGATCGCAGCCAACGCCCGGGCCAACGACGCAATGCTGCTCACCAAGGACGAGAGAATCCACCAGCACTATCCACGCGCTGTCTGGTAGCGGAGGACCCGTGCCTCGCCAGAGGTACGCGACCGTATGGAGGGCGGACNNTTGAAACCCGCCCTCCACTTCTGTGTCGCGCTTGACCGGCCAAGCCGCGCGGAAAGCGCCGGGTTGGTCTTATACTGGTAGGGCTGTCCCTGCACAGCCCATGAGAAACCTGACCATCCTCGGTTCCACCGGGTCCATAGGGTGCAGCACCCTGGACGTCCTGCGCAGCCGCCGCGACGAATTCAATGTCTTCGCCCTGGTGGCCGGCCGTAATGTCGAGCTGCTCGCGGCGCAAATCGTTGAATTCAAACCGCAGCTTGCGGTGGTTGCAACCGAATCGGCCCGGGCGAGTCTAATGAGCAGGTTGCATGAAACCGGCTTCCCGGTTTCCGCGTGGCCGGAACTGCGCTCGGGCCCTCAGGCCCGGGTGGAGGCGGCCGCCGCGCCGGAGGTGGACTTCGTGATGTCGGCCATCGTCGGCGTAGCCGGTTTGGAAGCGACCTACGCAGCGGCGCGGCTGGGGAAAACCATCGGCCTGGCAAACAAAGAGGTGCTGGTGGCAAGCGGCAAGCTGGTGACGGAAGCGGCGCGGGCGGCCGGCTCCGATCTGATCCCGGTGGATAGCGAACATAACGGCGTGCACCAGTGTCTCCGGGGCGGCCAGCGTAACGAGGTCACCCGCATCATCCTGACCGCTTCAGGCGGGCCGTTTCGCGGGACGCCCAAGGACGAACTGGCCTCCGTGACGCCCGAGCAGGCGCTCAATCACCCCACCTGGAAGATGGGAAAGCGGATCACCATCGACTCGGCCACCATGATGAANNATCCATCCGCAATCCTCGGTGCACGCCATGGTGGAATTCAAGGACGGCAGCGTCTTGGCGCAGATTTCGGCTACCGACATGCGCATGCCCATTCAGTACGCCTTGACCTACCCGGCCAGAGCCTCGGCGCCGGTGCCCCGCCTGGATTGGCAGGCCGCCCGTCACTGGGACTTCGCACCGCCCGACCTCGACAAGTTCCGCCTGCTGGCGCTCTCCTACCGCGCACAGGAATCGGGCGGTTCGGCCACCTGCACGATGAACGCGGCCGATGAGGTAGCTGTGGAGGCTTTTCTGGAAGAGCGGCTCTCCTTTCCGGGGATCTCCCAAGTGGTCGAAGAGACGCTGGAGAAGGTGCCGGTCCGCCAGCCGCTATCAGTGGGGGAAGTGCTCGAAATCGACGAAGAATCGCGCGCGGTGGCACGCGGCCTGATACGCAGCCTGGGTGCGTCTTCGAGGGTCCGGTCCGTCGCGAGAGTCTGACTATGCCTGCCTTTCAAGATATCGTGTCGTTGCTGGTGCTGATCGGGATCATGATTCTGATCCATGAGGCCGGTCACTACTGTGCCGCGCGCTGGTTCGACGTGCAGATCGACGTGTTCAGCTTTGGCTTTGGCCCGCGCCTGTTCGGGTTCAAGAAAGGGGAGACCGACTTCCGGATTTCGGCCATACCGTTCGGCGGCTACGTGAAGATGGCGGGCGAGCAGCCTGGCGAGGAGAATGCCGACGCTCCCCGGGCGTTTCTGGCCAAACCCCGCTGGCAGCGTCTCGCGATCGCTTTTGCCGGCCCCGCGATGAACATCGTTCTGGCGATAGGGCTGCTCACCGGGCTATACATGTCGAAGTTTCCCAAGGCGCCGGCCTCCGCGCTGGAAGGGGTCGTCGGGTACGTCGCCCCAGGTTCCGCCGCCGAAAAGGCGGGCCTGCGTGAAGGCGATCGCATCCTTACCATCGAGAGCATCAAGAATCCCACCTGGGAGGACATCTACATCCAGGAGGTCTCCAACGCCAATCGCCCGCTTCAGGTTCGGATCTCGCGAGGCGGCCAGGAGCTTTGGCTTACCGTGACTCCGGTCATGGAGCAGCGCACCGGCCTGGGCTCGGCTGGCTGGCAGGAGGAGGGTGAGGTGCAGGTGGCCAGCGTTTCTCGCGGCATGCCCGCTGAGAAGGCCGGGCTGAAGAAGGGCGATTTGCTGCTCAGCGCCAACGGCCAGCCCATTCGCTCGCTGCACCGCTTGCACGAGGTCATCAACGCGGCCGGAGGCAAACCCGTCCAGGTCGCCTACTCCCGCGATAACAAGGAAGGCCGGGTGTTGATTCAGCCCGTATTCACCCAGGACCCGCCGAACTCCCCAGCCCGCTGGATGATCGGCGTGTTGCCGCAGCCCCGCATGGTTATGACGCAACTCGCGTTCCCCGCGGCGTTGCGCGAGTCCGTGCAGCAGAACCTGAAGAACGCTACGCTGATTTACCAGTTCCTCAGGGGAATCGTCGAGCGGCGGATGTCGGCCAAGTCGATCGAGGGCCCCATCGGCATCTCGCGGATGGCGGGCGATGCAGCTCGCGAGGGCGCCGTGGCGTTCTTCGCCCTGATGGCCATCGTCAGCCTGAACCTGGCGGTCTTCAACCTCCTGCCCATCCCCATCCTGGACGGCGGCGTGATCGTGCTGCTGCTGGTGGAGATGCTGATGCGCCGCGACCTCAGCTTGCGCGTCAAGGAAACCGTGTTCAAGCTGGGGTTCGTCTTCCTGATGGCCGTGATGGTCTTCGTGCTTTACAACGACATCTCCAAGATGCTGCCCGGCTAGCGGATCGCCGCCGACCGGTCCTTGCCCAGCATCTTGGCGCCGAGCGCCCCACCGGCGACGGGAAGCATCGTGAACACCACGAACAGGATGGCCAGCCAGATGAGCGCGCCGGTCACCAGGTAGACGGGATTGCTGAAAATCTCCTGCACCTGCTCCGGCGTCATGTGAAAGAACGAGTTGTCTTTGACCTGCTTGAGGTACTCGCCGCTTTGAACCTGGCCGACCACGATGAAGGTGAACAGCAAGACGATCACCACAAAGCTGAACAGGCCGGTAATCCAGCCCAGCCTGGCCCCATCGCGGACCGTGAGGGCTTCCCCGGTGCGGCGCTGGTAGACGTGGACGCAGAAGAAGCCCGCCGCGCCCAGCCACAACGGGCAGGCGATGAACAGCAACACGTTGAAGAAACTCGCCAGCAAGGCGGTCATGAAGCCGACCCGGACGGCGAGCCCGTTGCGAAAATCGATGGACCCCGCGACCGGCTGAACCAGGGGTGCGGCCGGGGGTGGGGGTGGCGGCGGCTCGGCCTCGGCTAGGAGCGGCTCATCGCGCTGGGGCTTGGCGCACTTGTGACAGAATCGAGCGTCCGGGGGTAGCTCCGCGCCGCAAGTGCAGAATTCGGCCACGTCTCCAGTTTGGCGCAGGGCGCTCTGGCTACGCAAGCGAGCATATTCTCATCGAAGGA
>PLEM01000398.1 GCA_003137035.1 Bryobacterales bacterium
CCTGGATGCTCACCTGCGTCACCCCGGTCGGCTGGCTCGAGCGCATGACCCAGTACAAGGCCAAGTCGGCGGCCCAGGAAACGGTGAGCGACGGGCTGCTGCAATACCCGGTGCTGATGGCGGCCGACATTCTGCTCTACCAGGCGGCCTGCGTGCCTGTGGGAGACGACCAGGCCCAGCACCTGGAACTCACCCGCGACATCGCCCAGCGCTTCAATTCTCTCTACGGCGAGACGTTCGTGATGCCGGCGACCAGCCTCCCCACGGTGGGTGCGCGCGTCATGGGCCTCGACGACCCCACCAAGAAGATGAGCAAGTCCGAGCCCGGCGCCGGCCACGCCATCGCGCTGCTCGACCCCCCCGCCGCCATCCGCAAGAAGATCATGCGCGCCACCACCGATTCGGCCGCCGGCGTCGATTTCGACGTGCTCGGCCCGGGCGTCGAGAACCTGCTCAACATCTACCAGGCGTTCAGCGGCTGGGACTCGGCACAAATGCGCGCGCACTTCGCCGGCATGCGCTACGGCGACCTGAAGAAGCAGGTGGCCGAGATGGTGGTTTCCAGCCTCGAACCGCTGCAGAAGCGCTACCGGGAAATCGTCGCCGAGCCCGACTACGTGGACGACATCCTGCGCCGGGGGGCCGCGCGCGTCGCGCCCATCGCCAACGCAACCGTCGAGGTGGTCAAGCGGCGCATGGGCCTGTACGCGTTCTCCTGACATGGCGGTTCCCCTCTCCGCCTACTGGAGGCTGGTTCGCTCCAACCGGAATTTCCGCCGCCTGTGGTTCGCCCAGATCGTCAGCGAGATGGGCGACTGGATCTACACCGTCGCCATCTATTCCCTGCTGCTGGAGCTGACCGGGAGCGCCAAGTCGGTGGCCTTGGCCATCGTGGTGCAGGTGCTGCCGCAATCCTTCGTCGCGCCCATTGCCGGGGTGATCAACGACCGCGCCAGCCGCAAGCGCGTGATGATCGCCGCCGACCTGGCCCGCGCCGTCATCGTCCTCGGCATGTTGGTGGTCGGCCGCGCGCAGATCGTCCCTCTGATGTACGCCCTTCTGGCGCTCGAAGCGATGATGTGGGCCTTGTTCGAGCCGGGTCGCACCGCCATCCTCCCCAACATCACCGGCAGCCAGGACCTGGTAACCGCCAACACGCTCTCTTCGATGACCTGGTCGCTCAACATGGCGCTGGGCGCGGGACTGGGCGGCGCTGTCGCGGCGTTCCTGGGGCGCGACTCCGTCTTCGTTCTGGATTCCGTTTCGTTCCTGCTCTCGGCGGCGCTGCTGCGCGGCATGGTGGTTCGCGAACCACACCTGGCCGGCAGCAAGCCCTTCCGCGCCCGCGACCTGGTGGACTTCTCGCCCATCGCCGAAGGCGTCCGCTACGTGGCTCGGGACAAACGCATCTTCGCGCTTCTGCTGGTGAAAGCGGGAATGGGCCTCCTGGCGACCCACTGGGTATTGCTGCCCATTTTCGGCCAGCGGGTCTTCCCCGTGAAGGCGGTGGGGAGCCAGCGCGGGGCCATGCTGGGCATGAGCGCGCTGATGAGCGCGAGCGGCCTGGGCGCCTTGCTCGGCCCGCTGGCGGGCGGCTACTGGGCCGGCGACGACCGGGCGCGCCTGCGGCGGGGCATCCTCATCGGGTTCCTGGTATCCGGGCTGGGTTACCTGCTGCTAGCCGCGGCGCCCTCGCTCGGAATCGCCTGCCTCGCCGTGGTGCTGGCCCACGCCGGCACGTCCCTGGTCTGGGTCTTCTCGACCACCCTGCTCCAGTTCCAGACCGACGACCGTTACCGCGGCCGCGTTTTCTCGGCCGACTCCGCCTTCCTGGTGCTCACCATGTCGCTCACCACCTACACCTGCGGCCTGATGGTCGATTGGGGTGTTTCCGTACGGCAACTGGCAGCCGCTACCGCCCTGCTGGCGCTCCTGCCGGCTGGCGCCTGGGTGTTCGGAATGCGGCTGTTCACTCGCGCCCGTCGCGCGGGATGACCCCTACCATCCCCAGTTTCCCGTCGGGCGTCTTGAAGATATCGCCCTCGCTGTGGCCCGCCGCCAGGGCGGCGTCCTCGTCGGTGTATTCGGGAATCAGGTCGGTGTCGATGTCCACTTCCCGGGTGACGAACTCGATGATGTTATACGTGAACGGCGCCTTGGGCTTCTCTTCGGTCACAGGATCAAGTGTACGCGATAACCGTAATGCCTGAAAAGCCCTCTTCGAGGGTTGGGGGCTTTAATTTGAGGGCCATACGCTTCAGAGCCTCCTCCGGCACCACCCGGTCCCGGCTCCGGTTGCGCTCCCGGCAGACCTCCAGCGGGACGTCGAAGAACACCGCCTCCACCGGGCAACCGTAGCGCGCCCCCAGCCGGATATAGGGCGCCCGCTCCCGCGGCGTGAGGTGCGTCGCGTCCACGTAGGTGACCGGGCGGCCGATCTCCAGCCGCTGCCGCAACAGATACCGCACCGTCTGGAACACCCGCTCGTGGATGCTCTGGTCGGTCTCGTCGTCCGCCAGCAGCTTGCGGATGGCGTCGCTCGACAGCCCCGCCACGCCCATCCGCTCCAGGTACGTGGACTTCCCCGACCCCGGCAGACCCACCAGCACCACGATCTTCATCCACCCCCCCTCTATTCGTACCGCAGCGCTTCGGTCGGATTCAGCCG
>PLEM01000180.1 GCA_003137035.1 Bryobacterales bacterium
CCGAGCCCGCCGTGGGCGCCTCGACGTGCGCGTCGGGCAGCCAGGTATGCAGCGGGAAGAGCGGCACTTTGATCGCGAAGGCCACGAAAAATCCCAGGAACAGAACGGCCTGCTCCACCCGGTCCAGCGCCAGTTTCCCGCTCCACATCATCTGGATCAGCACGGTGTAGTCGAAGGTTCCGGCGCGGTTGTAGAGGTAGATGATGCCAGCCAGCATCAGCACAGAGCCCGCCATGGTGTACAGGAAGAACTTCACCGCCGCGTAGATCCGCCGCTCGTGCCCCCAGATGCCGATGAGGAAGTACATCGGTACCAGCGAGACTTCCCAGAACACGTAGAACACGAACAGGTCGAGGGCGACGAACACGCCGATCAGCCCGAATTCCAGCAGCAGGAAGAGCGCGAAGAACTCTTTCACCCGCTTGTCGATCTGCCGCCACGAGACCAGAACGCAGATCGGCGTCAGCAGCGTGGTCAGGAGCACCAGCCACAAACTGATCCCGTCGATCCCGATGTGATACCGAATGGCCGGCGAGGCGATCCACGGGAGGTTCGTGACGAACTGAAAGGTTGCGGTCCCCTGGACGCCGGCCACCAGCCCCAGCGACAGCAGGAAGGCGGCGAGCGAAAACCCGAGCGCGGTCCGGCGGATCGCTTCCACCTTCTCGCGCGGGAGCGCGAGCAGGAGCACGAATCCCGCCAGCGGAAGCCACAGCACCGCGTCGAGAAGGTTCATTTGCGCACTCCCGCGATGCCCAGCGCCACCAGCGCGCTCACCGCGCCGAGCAGCACCCAGGCCGCGTAGCTGCGGATGTAACCCGACTGGATGCGGCGCAAGATGCTTCCCAGGCCGCGCGCGCGCGACCCGATGCCGTTCACGCCGGCGTCGATCACCTCCACGTCGATCCCCTCCCAAAGCACCGACCGCGAGCCTTCCACCACCGGCTCCACCACCACCGCACCGTAAACCTCATCCACGTAGTACTTGTTCAGGACCGTGCGATACACCCAGCCGAGGCGGCCCGCCAGTGCGTCCGCCAGGCCGGGCCGGGCCAAGTAAAACAGCCACGCGAGGAAGATGCCCGCTAGTCCCGCGGCCACGGAAATCACGACCAGCGACTCGTTGTGGCGCTCGGCCAGCGGAAACATCGGCGCCAACCACTGCGGCACTGGCAGGAACCCGCCGCCGAGCGAGAGCGCGGCGAGCGCCACCAGGGGCAGCGTCATCACGGCCGGCGATTCATGCGGGTGCGCATCGCCCCGGTACTCTCCGAAAAACGCCAGGAAGATCGCGCGGAACACGTAGAACGCGGTCATGCCCGCCGTCGCCACAGCCACCCAGTACATCCACGGCGCGTGGTAATAGGCCGAGACCAGGATCTCGTCCTTGCTGAANNAGGAACAGCAGCGCCTTGAAGAACGCGTGCGTCACCAGGTGGAAGATTCCCGCGGCGAACGCGCCCGTCCCCAGGCCCAGGAACATGTAGCCGAGCTGCGACACGGTCGAGTAGGCAAAGACTTTCTTGATGTCGTTCTGCGCCAGGCCAATGGTCGCGGAGAAGAACGCGGTGGCCAGGCCGACGATTGCCACCATCTCCAGGGCCATCGGCGCCTTGAGGTAGATTGCGGAGGTCCGCGCGATCATGTAGACGCCCGCCGTCACCATCGTCGCCGCGTGGATCAGCGCCGAGACGGGCGTCGGGCCTTCCATCGCNNAGACGTAGAGCGGAATCTGCGCCGATTTCCCCGCCGCGCCCAAGAGCAGCAGCAGGCCGATCAGCGTCAGCGTCCCCACGCTCTGCTCCACAGGCCAGCCGCCTAGCGACCCGAACACTTTCGTGAAATCGAGCGACCCGAAATTGAGGCCCACCAGGAAAATCGCCAGCGAGAACCCGAAATCGCCGATGCGGTTCACGATGAACGCTTTGTTCCCCGCGTTGGTGGCGCTCTGCTTCCGGAACCAGAACCCGATCAGCAGGTAGCTCGACAGGCCCACACCCTCCCAGCCCACGAACATCAGCAGGAAGTTGGCGGCCAGCACTAGCGTGAGCATGAAGAACATGAACAGGTTCAGGTAGGCGAAGAAGCGGGAGTAGCCGCCGTCGTGCGCCATGTACCCGATCGCGTAAATGTGAATCAGCAGCCCGACCCCGGTCACCACCAGCAGCATCACAGCCGTCAGCCGGTCCACCACCAGGTCGCAGCCGACGACGAGGTCGCCCACCCGGATCCAGTCGAAGTAGTGTTCGAGGGGTGTGCCGCCGTTCCAGACCACCTTCAGCACCCACAGGAGCGACAGCGTCACCGACCCGATCGCCACCGCATTGACCGCCGCCTTGGACAAACGCCGGCCGGCCAGGCCGTTCACCAGGAAACCCAGCAGGGGAAGCGCGGGAATGATCCAGAGGTGTTGCATCTAGTTCTTCATGGAAGCGATCTCATCCACGTTCAGAGTCGCGCGGTTCTTGAACACGGTGAGAATGATGGCCAGGCCGACCGCGGCCTCCGCCGCCGCCACCACCATCACAAAGAACGTGAAGATCTGCCCGTCCACCTTCTTGAAGTGGTAGGAGAACGCCACGAAGGTCAGGTTCGCCGCGTTCAGCATCAGCTCGATGGACATGAACATGGTGATCAGGTTGCGCCGGAAGAGAAACCCCGCCACGCCGAGGGTGAACAGGATGGCGCTCAGGATCAGGTACCAGGCCAGCGGCACGCCCTGTGGCATTCAGTCCATCTCCTTGTAGCCCAGCACCACCGCCCCCACAATCGCGCTCAGCACCAGGATGGACGTGATCTCGAATGGCAGCAGGTAGGTTGTGAAGATCGCCCGGCCCACGTTTTCGACCGTGCCGCCGGTGAACCCTCCGAATCTCGCCATCTCGGACCTCGGAAACGCCCGCAGAATCACGAAACCGAGGATGCCGAGCAGCGCCACGAGCAATGGAGCCCCCGTCAGCCGCGCCATCCACGCGCCGTGCGGCTTCTGCTCCGCGCCCGCATTCAGCAGCATGATCACAAAGACGAACAGCACCATGATGGCGCCCGCGTAGACGAACACCTGCGCCGCGGCGATGAACTGCGCCCCCAGCAGCAGGTACAGGACGGAGAGCGAGGCCATGGTCCCGATCAGCGCCAGCGCGCACGAGATCGGGTGCGTTCGCACCACCACGTTGATCCCGCAAATCACCGCGACCGCCGCGAAGATGAGAAACACAATCGCATTCATACGTCAGCCCACCAGGGCCACCATCAGCCCCGTGATCATCAGGTTCGCCATCGCCACCGGGAACATGAAGCTCCAGGCAAAGCGCATCAACTGGTCGTAGCGCAAGCGCGGCATGGTTCCGCGCACCCAGATGAAGACGAACAGCAGCACGCCGGTCTTGGCCAGGAACCAGAATAGCGGCCCCACCACCGGCACAACGTCCAGCCCCGGAAACGGAGGCAGCCAGCCTCCCAGAAACAGCACCGTCGCCATCGAGCACACCGTGATCATGTTGGAGTACTCGGCCATGAAGAAGCCGGCGAACTTCATGCTGCTGTACTCGGTGTGGAACCCCGCTACCAGCTCGGTCTCGGCCTCGGGCAGATCGAACGGCACGCGGTTGGTCTCCGCGAAGGCGGCAACCATGAAGACCAGGAACCCGATCACCTGTGGAAACGGGCCACGAAACAGGTTCCATGCCGGAAGGAATCCCCAGGTGTAGTGCGATTGGGAGACCACGATCTCGCGCAGGCTCAGCGTGTTCGACATCAGCAGCGGGGCCGCCACCGCGAGGCCCAGCGGCAGCTCGTAGCTGATCATCTGCGCCGAGGCGCGCAGTCCGCCCAGCAGCGGGTACTTGCTGTTGGATGCCCAGCCCGCCAGCACCACGCCGTAGACGTTCAGCGAGGATATGGCCAGGATGAAAACCACCCCGATGTTGAGATCCGTGAGCTGCATCCAGGTGGGCACGCCGATCACTTTCACCTCGGGCCCGAACGGGATGACGGAAATGGAGATCAGCGAGAGCGTGATGGCCAGGAACGGCGCCAGCAGGTACAGGAACCGGTTCGGCCCCGGCGGCATCAGGTCTTCTTTCAGCAGCAGCTTGAGGGTGTCCGCGATGGGTTGCAGCAGCCCCTGCGGCCCCACGCGATTCGGCCCCAGCCGCACTTGTATGCGCGCAATAATCCTACGCTCGGCCCATTGCAGGTACAGCAGCGTGAGCATCAGCACGCCCACCACCACGGCCGCCTTGATCGCGCTGAGCAGGTAGAAGTTCATACTCGTTCGTGCCAGCCGTCACGGTCGCGGCTCGGCGCCGCGGGCCGCCAGTTACGAGCCGCGACCGCGAGGGAGCGGATACTACCC
>PLEM01000438.1 GCA_003137035.1 Bryobacterales bacterium
TGCGCCGCCCGTTATCTCGACTTCCCGGACCACTCCAATTGCCACATGTCGGATTTCCCCGCCGCCCTCGCCGAGAGCAAGGGTTTTCGCGTGATCCTCACCGGTCTCGGCGGTGACGATTGGTTCACTGGATTACCCGCGCTGTCCCGAACCCGGCGCGCGCTGCGCCGCCTCCGCTCCCGGCCGAACCTTGCCACCGCCGGCTCACTGCTCGCCGACTCCTTTCGCATGATCCGCCGCCGCATCCGCAAGTCTTCCCCCCCCCTCGCGCCCTGGATTCCCGAGGCCTTCGCCCGCCGTGCCCGCCTCGCCGAGCGCGTCCGCAACCAGCCCCCGGCCGGTCTGTATGGCCGGCTGACCAGCGCAACCCTGGTCCATTTCCTTGAAATGAAGGAGCGCGCTTCGGCCCGATGTGGCGTCGAACATCGGCACCCCTTTCACGACCGCAGACTCATCGAGCTGGCGCTGGCCCTGCCCCCCGATCAACTCCAACGGGGGGACCAGTCGAAGTTCATCCTCCGCCAGGCCATGAAGGGCCTCGTCCCGGACCCCGTCCTCCAGCGCCGCGACAAGGCTGAGTTTTCCTCTGTCGGCGCGCGGGAATATGAGTCCGATACCATCGCCCGTCTGTTTCACTCCTCCCGCATTGCCGAACAGGGGTGGATCGACCAGGCCCGGGTCACCGCCATGTACCGCGAGTTCATGGAGACCTGGAACCACGGCCAGAAAGACTGCCTCCCCCACGTTTGGCCCCTGGACATGTGCCTCGGCATCGAGCTCTGGTTCCGCGCCGCCTTCCCATGACCTTCCAATTCTGCGATCTCGCGCTCTGGAGCAACGTCAGCCTGCCGGAGCTCCCTCCTTCCAGCCGCCTCCGCGCCGACGTCGTCTTTCGCGCCGGCAAGCGCCAGCCTCCACTGCCCACCCGGGCACCCCTCCATCGCTGGGATCTTCCCGACGGCTCCCTCTGGCTTTCGATCTCACGCTATGCCGCAGGCTACCTGCTGGACTTTCCCGGCCTCGCCACCTTCTTCGTTGCCGACGACGCCAGGACGGTCCGCTGCTGGCCCGATCCGGCCACGCCGCCCCGAACCACCCGCCACCTGTTCCTCGATCAGGTCATGCCGCTGGTCCTGGGCCGCATGGGCCGGGCCGTGCTCCACGCCAGCGCCGTTGCCACCCCCGATGGAGCCATCGCGTTCGCCGCCGAGTCCGGACGGGGGAAATCGACCCTGGCGGGAGCGTTTGTGAACCGCGGAGCCTCGCTGCTCACCGACGATTGCCTGCTGCTCCACGAAGCCGATGGAGCCTTCTACGTGGTCCCCAGCTATCCCGGCCTGCGCCTCTGGCCCGACGTCGTGCCCGCGCTCGGGGGCGGAGCCGCGGACCTGCAGCGCGTCTCCCATTACTCCAGTAAGGGACGCCTCCAGCGCGCGCTCCCGTTCGCTTCCCAACCTATCCCGCTGCGCCGGCTCTACCTGCTCGCCGAATCCTCCGAAGGGATCTCGATCGACCCTCTCACCCCCCGCGACGCGCTCATCGAGCTCGTGAAATCCAGCTACGTGCTGGATGTCAGCGACCGCCGCGCGCTCAAACTCCAGTTCGAAACGCTGAGCCGCGTAGCCGCCCGGTGCATGGTCTACCGGCTCGCCTATCCCCGCGATCTCGCGCGCCTCCCCGAACTGCACGCCGCCATCGCGCAGCACGCGAATCACTGATAAACCTCTCGTGCTGCCCCTCCTCTCTTCCAAACTCCGCAAGGCCGCCGGGCAGCTTCGCTATCTGCCCAGGGCGCTGGTGCTGGTCTGGACCGCGGCGCGGCGCTGGACCTCCGCCTGGGCCGCGCTGCTGGCCATCCAAGGGCTGCTTCCGGTGGCGACCGTCTATCTGACGCGCCCGCTGGTCAATCGCATCGTCGCGGCGGTGCGCGCTGGCGGAACGTGGGAGAGCCTGCGGCCCGCGCTGGTCGTGGTCGTCGCGATGGCGGCCGTCACCCTGCTCGCCGAGTTGCTGCGCACCGCCATCGGTTGGGTTCGAACCTACCAATCCGAACTGGTGCAGGACCACATCACCGGACTCATCCACCGCAAATCCGTCGAGGCCGACCTGGCCTTCTACGATTCGCCCGAGTTCTACGACCACCTGCACCGCGCGCGCCAGGAGGCCTCCTACCGCCCGGTAATGCTGCTCGAGAGCCTGGGCGGACTGCTGCAAAACGGCATCACGCTAGCCGCCATGCTGGCCGTGCTCTTGCCCTTCGGCTTGTGGCTGCCGCTCGCGCTCTTCCTCAGCACCCTGCCCGCGCTTTACGTGGCGCTGCGCTACACCGTCCGCCAGCACGAGTGGCGCCTGCGCACCACCGCCGACGAGCGCCGCACCTGGTATTACGACTGGCTGCTCACCAGCCGCGAGGCCGCCTCCGAGCTGCGCCTCTTCGCGCTGGGCGGCCGCTTCCAAACCGCCTACCGCAGCCTCCGCGCCCGCCTGCGCGGCGAGAAACTCGAGCTCGCCACGGGCCAGGCGGCGGCCGAGCTCGGAGCCGGTGCGCTGGCCATCGTCCTCACCGGAGCCTGCATGGTCGCGATGGTCTGGCGCGCCGTTCGCGGCCTCATCACGCTGGGCGACCTGGCCCTGTTCTATCAGGCCTTCCAGCAAGGGCTCCGCCTCATGCGCTCGCTGCTCGACAACCTGGGCCAGCTTTACTACAACAGCCTGTTCCTCGGGAACCTGTTCGAGTTCCTGGCGCTCGAGCCCGCCGTGCTGAGCCCGCCCTCGCCCCAGCCCGCGCCCGCCGCGCTCGGCGCCGGAATCCGCTTCCGCAACGTGACTTTCCGCTATCCCGGCAGCCCGGAACCCGTCCTGCGCAACTTCACTCTCGACATTCCCGCCGGCCGCATCGTGGCCTTCGTTGGCCCCAACGGAGCGGGCAAGAGCACCTTCGTCAAACTGCTCTGCCGCTTCTACGATCCCGATGAGGGACGCATCGAGCTGGATGGCATCGATCTGCGCGATCTTGCGATCGCGGAACTCCGCGGCCGCATCACGGTCCTGTTCCAGGAGCCCGTGCGCTACAGCGCCACCGTGAGCGAGAACGTGGCGCTCGGAGACGCGCAGGGCGCGCCCGGCCCCGCCGCGATCGAAGCCGCGGCCGCCGCCGCCGGAGCCGATGAGGTCGCCGCCCGCCTCCCGGACGGCTACAACAGTTTACTGGGAAAATGTTTTAACGACGGAGCCGAACTTTCCACCGGCGAATGGCAGCGCGTCGCCCTCGCCCGCGCCTTCCTCCGCCGCGCCCCCATCCTGATCCTCGACGAGCCTACCAGCTCCATGGACCCCTGGGCCGAAGCCGATTGGATCGAGCGCTTCCGCGCGCTCGCCCGCGGCCGCACCGCCATCCTCATCAC
>PLEM01000365.1 GCA_003137035.1 Bryobacterales bacterium
AGCTTCATGGTCTTGTTGCCGGTACACAGCATTCCCGAGAAGCCGGTCTCGGTGACCTGCACGATGTCCCCGGTCTCCTCGTTCACCGCGAACGCCTGCGAGCCGGTCTCGCGCACTCCCCGGAAGATGAGCCACTTGCCATCGGCGGTCCACTGCCGATGCGTCTGATAGATCTTGGATTGCCGGTAGCTGCCATCCGTGCTGGTCAGAAACGTGAGCGGAAGGCCCGTCACCGGGTCCGGCACGATCTTCTTCTCGGACGGCCACCGCCGGCCCATTTGCGCGAACGCGGCGGACGTGGCGACCAACATGACGCCGGCCAAACACGCGGCGGTCTTGATTCTTCCTGAAAACATGGATGGTTCCCTCAGTTGCGGCTGGTGCTCTCCGATCTCAGATGATACCTCAGAACTTCCGCCGGCAGTCCTGACTCCCCATCATAGACGCGTTTCGATCTCCCGCGGCCCGGCCGCTAAAAAGGTCAGAAGTCAGGTTTACTTTCAAACTAGACTCCTGGTCAGAATTCGTGCTAGGCTGGAACCACGGCATGATAAAAGTCAACATCCAGGAGGCCAAGACCCACCTCTCCCGCTATATTGGACGGGTTGAACAGGGTGACGTGGTTGTGGTGTGCCGGCACAACCAGCCAGTGGCCGAGCTCCGCGCTATTGAGACTGTGCCGGCCCATCCGGCTCGCGTTGCCGGCTTATTGAAGGGCCGCGTACACTGGGGGCCCGGTGCTTTCGCCCCAATGAGCGCGGAGGAGCTTACTGAGTTCGACGGTGCGCTGGTTCTCCCCCCCGTGGGCAAGCCGTGAAGCTGCTGCTCGACACGTGCGCTTTCCTCTGGTTTCTGGCGGATTCGCCCCAGCTTTCCCCGACCGCGCGCGCTCATATTCTGGACCCCGGGAACGAGGTCTACCTCAGCGCGGTGTCAGTCTGGGAGATTGCCCGCAAGTACGCACAGGGCAGAATCTCCCTGCCGTCGCATCCCTCGACCCTGATCCCGGCAGCTCGCCGGGACTCCGGAATTGCCAGTCTGTCGCTTACGGAAACGGACGCGCTGGCCGCCGAGAAGCTCCAACTGTTCCACAAGGATCCCTTCGACCGCATGCTCATCGCTCAGGCGCTCATGAATGGACTTGCGATCGTCACGCCGGACAGCGCCTTCGAGCCTTATCCCGTACGCGTCCTCTGGTAGACGCTCACCAGTCGTCTCCACCTGTTCGCGGCACGAACCTCGACGCCATCGTTCCGATCGGGCTGGCTCCCCGGGTAAGACGCGAACCTGAAAGCCTTCGGGTAACCGTCACCGGCTGCCCCACCCAATGGCTCCAGCCAGCTACTGCTTGGACTGCGCCTGCGGCGGCCGCCAGAAATCGGTGGACGCCTCCTCGGTTGCTCTCTGCGCGCTTCCGAGCGCATTTCCTTCCATCGCGACGTTCTTGATCTCACCCGGCGCCACCGAAAGGAACGTGCCCGTTCCAATGAACGCCCTGCTTCCGCGCACCACCGCGCCCGGGCAACGGTCGAGCCGGATCACGGGACTTCCAACCGCGGGCTTCCGCGTGGATACGCCATCCAGTTCCAGATCCTGGGAATCGCGGATCAGGAATGCAGGCCCTTCCTCGGCATTCATCTGCACGTTGCGCAATTCCAGCCCCGTAGTGTGGTGCGCTCTCAACCCTCCTCTACCCGCCGCGACCACGTCGCTGATCCGCAGCCCCTCGATTGGCATTTCAGGCAGCCCTTCGATATTGATGGTCACAGGGTTCGCGGGCCGTCTGCGGGCGGCGCTGCTGACGCTGACCGGGTTCCAGCCGTACTCCCCGGCGCCGCGCGCGCGGCTGATGGTCAAGTGGCTGATCGCGATATCGCGAAACACGGGCGTCCGCGGCGAAACCGGTTCCTCGCCAGCGGGCCTCTCGCCCTGCATCTGATAGTACTGCGATACGCTGACGGCCCGGCCCACATTTTCCATGGTCATGTTTTCGATCCGGACATTCTCCACAACGCCGCCGCGCCCGCGCTCGCTCTTGATGTTGATTCCGCCTTGCGTCCCCTGACACACCACGCCGCTCACCACCACGTTCCGGATACTCCCCGAAGTTTCGCTGCCGATCACCACGCAACTGGAGCCCCGATGCACCACCATGTTCGAGACGGTCACATTCTCGGTGGGCCGGTTGACCCGCAGGCCGTCGGCGTCCTTCCCCGCCTTCAGGACAATCGCGTCGTCGCCGTTATCGAGATAGCAGTTGGAGATCCTCACGTCGCGGCTGGAGTCGATGTACAGGCCGCCGGTAAATGCACCCGGAAACGTCTCCAGGGAGACGTCGCGAACGACCGCGTTCTGCGAATACAGTATGTGGACCGACCAGAACGGCGCTCCCATCATGTGAATGCCTTCGATCAGAATGTTCCGGCTTTCCATCAGCCGGATGAAGGAAGGCCGCAGCAGCGGCGCGACCTTGAGGTACTCCTCCTCCGGTTGCGGCGTCTGATGCTGCAGCAACTCCAAAAAGCGGTTCCAATCCGGCCCGAAGGCGGAGCCCGGCCCGGAATCGCTCCGCGGCGTGGGAGCGCTCATCAGCCTGATCCACTCGGCATTGTCGGTGGTGATGACGCCGCGGCCCGTGATCGACACGTTCTCCAGGCCGTATCCGCCGATCAACGGCGCCGGGCCGATGGTCTCGATACCTTGCGTTCTGCCTTTGGTATAGGGCAGCCGCATGGCGGGAAACCGCACCGTCGCGCCGGCTTCGATATGCAGCACCAGGTTGCTGACCAGCTCGATGGGACCGCTGACGTATTTGCCGGCGGGCACATAGACCGTTCCACCGCCCGCGGCATGGGCCGCCTGAATCGCGGAGCGGAACGCCTCGGTGGCCGGCGCGGAGCCATCGTTTCGCGCGCCGTAATCCAACACGTTGAACAGCGGACCCGCGCCCCAGGCATTCGCCCCGATCAAAAGCGCCGCAACCGGCAACAGCCGGCTTCGCAAGTTCAGTCGCATAACACCTCCGGACCGTCTCAGTGTATGCATTGAGGCGGTTGGCGTCAAACCACCGTCTATGACGCTTGACATAATGCCTGGCGCGTCATAGACTGGAGCTTGATCCGGTCGTTCCAGTGCGCGGACACCGCTTCGCTCTTCGAAGACCGCGTGGTCCGGCGGTTTCAATCCATCGAGCGGCCTGCGCGCCGGAAGCTTCTGTATTTGCATCAGGCGCGGCGGCTGGAGGATCTTCGCGTGCCTCCTGGAAACCAGCTTGAACTGCTGAGGGGCGACCGCGCGGGGACCTACAGCATTCGAATCAATGACCGATGGCGCGTGTGCTTCGCGTGGCGCAACGGCGATGCGTATGACGTTGAGATTGTGGATTAACATTAGGACGCCGGGGAGATGACAATGAAGCCGTCAAAACTACTCGATCCAATCCATCCCGGGGAGATTCTCCTGGAGGACTTCATGAAACCTCTCGGGATCAGCATCAACCGGTTGGCTCGCGATCTTGACGTCCCCCCCAATCGCATCGGCGCAATCGTCAATGGCGTTCGCTCGATTACAGCCGATACGGCATTGAGGCTGGGAACATATTTCCGTGTTTCTCCGGAAACCTGGCTCGGGCTTCAGATCGACCATGATCTTCGCCTGATACGGCGGCGCCATGGGGACCAGATCCTTCGTAGGGTCCGCACGCGGCCTGCCGCCTGATCGGGCGGCTCCCCAAGATGCGACTCGAGCCGGCCACCTTTCTCCTAACAGCCGGCGTCGCCCACCAGCTTCGGTTCCTGTCTGCCGACGGCCGTCTGCTAAGATAGCGTTGTTTGAGAACCCTCGACGTCGGCTGCGGCATCAGGAAAGCCCCGGGCGCCATCGGCATCGACTCGAATCCGGCCAGCGCCGCCGACGTGCTCTGCGACCTGGACCGTTTTCCTTACCCGTTCGCGGACGATTCGTTCGACCGCCTCCTGGCCGTGCACGTCATCGAGCATGTCGCCAACGTGATCCGCAGTATGGAGGAGTTCCACCGCCTGGTGCGGCCGGGCGGCACGGTGCGCATCGAGGCCCCGCACTACACCGATTTCAGCTCGTTCTGCGACCCCACCCACAAGAGCCACCTCACCAGCTTCAGCTTCCGCTATTTCGGGGAGAACCACGGAGGGTTCGGATACTACTCGAAGGTGAAATTCCGTGAGATTTCCGTGCG
>PLEM01000040.1 GCA_003137035.1 Bryobacterales bacterium
TTGTCGTTTTGGTTGCCGCTTTCCGTCTTCCCAGGTGAGGTTGGAGAACCTTGACTGTGTTGAAACTGCTCCCTCAAGAAAGGTTGGCGCTGCGATGAAACGCGCGTTCGTTCGGCTTCTGCTCTGGCTCATGCTCCTGGCGGTCCCGGCTGCGGCAGGGGTCATATTCGACAACTTCCCAATCGATGGCACTACGATCGGCTTTCTAATCAACGGACCCCAATCTATTTCCGACTCCTTTAGCGTTGGCTCGGGCGCTACGGTAAATGGAGTGAACTTCGGGGTGTGGCTGTTCCCGGGCGACTCAATCGTCGCGGTCGATTGGTCGATCGGGACGGCGCCCTTCGGCACTTCCTCCGGGTCCGGCACCGCGGCCGTTAGCAGCACGAATCCGCACACTGGCGCGCAAGGCTACACAGTAGCTACCGCAACCTTCGCATTCACGGACCTCAATCTCGCCGCCGGAACGTATTATCTGACCCTCCAAAATGCGGTCGACTCGATCGGGGGGTTTACTGGGGTCTTCTGGGACGAGAACAGCGGTCCAGGCGTTGACGCTTGGTACGACGACGGGGGCGCCATCGGCCGACTTTCGGATCCGTGGGTCTGCGCTCCTAATAACAATTGCAGGGGCACCGACTCGGAATCGTTCCAGATTCTGGGCAGTGTCCAGACGATACCGGAGCCGTCCACCTGGGCGTTGCTCGGTTTGGGGATACTCGCGGCCTTCGCGCCGCGGCGCAAGGCCATCCGCCGGGCGGCGACGCACGGTTCACCGCTGGCGCAGGTGGGTGAATAGGTCGCGTCTCTGCCAGATTGGCGCCCGCCGAACTGTGCTCCAGCCCGACTTGGCGATTTCCGTGTACAGCGTGAATGTCCATGCAAACCCGATGGGGGTGGATACCCCAGACTTGCTCCACCCCACTGAACTCGTCACTCGGAGTACCGGATGTCTCTACCAGAACTCCGCTGCGATAGATACCCCTCAAACTGTTTCATCTTTCCAGCGTCTTTGAGGTTCTGGTACCGTCTTTGGTCAGCCTTGAACGACGAGTCGCGGTCGCTGTCGCAGTAGTAGCGCCTGTCCTCCAGCCGGCTTTAGAAATCCCGATCTTCGAGCGGTGTTGTCCATAACTACCTTCACCGTCGTTCCCACGCGCTTTCTGGACCCGGGCAGCGGCAAGGTGAGCACCCTGGCAACGATGGAGAAAAACGAGCCGTTCGGCATCTGCGTCTCACCGGATGATCCGCTCATCGGCTGGTCTCATGAGGACCGGGGCGTTGACCGGCCAGATAACGATGCGCCATGCGGCGCAATTCCTGGTAAACGAGGGAGATCGGCTCGTCCAGCGCGGCTTCATCACCCTGCCTCCAGGCCAACATCAGAGTGGTCGCATCCGCGGCCATGGAACCTCCGGCCGAGGGCTCCAACTTGGCCCGTATCAGTATATCATCGGATGCCTTTGTCGTTTTGGTTGCCGCTTTCCGTCTTCCCAGGTGGACCCGGAGACACAGGATAACCGGCTGGCGAATCCAGGCCATTCGCCAACCGGGGATGGTCCCGGAGTTTCCGGGTCTTTGCGAGGGGCAACGCCCTCGGCACAAAAAAGGAGGATGGTATGAAACGAATTGCTTTTGTGATGCTTTTTGTTCTGTCGCTGGTTGTATCTCTTCCGGCGTGGGCCGCGGACAACCCCAAGGACAACCCCAACCCCGCCCCCAAGTGCGAACCGATCGGCGGAGTGCTGATGACGGACATCAACGCGATCGCGCTCCCGAGCGCGACCAACGGGACCAACTTGGGCCCGGTGTTCGGCGATCTCCAAGGCTCGGTGGCTGCGACAATCCTCGGCGGGAGCATGGCAGCCGGATTCGATATCCAGCACTACTGGGTCACTAACTCGGGCGACAAGATCTATTTCAAGGTGGCCCACCTGACGCCCACCGCGGCGAACGATGTCGTGGCAGTGCGCTGGGGGGACTACATAGCCCAGATCAACGGCGGAACCGGAAAGTACAAGAATGCAACGGGTACCCTGGATTGCTTCGGGCTGGCGGATTTTACCCAGCTTACCCTCGTGTTGCGCTTCCGTGGCCAGGTCTGCTACGTGCAGTAATCGCTCACCCCATGGCAGGGCGGGCGCACACGCCCGTCCTGCCTGGTTCCTCAGTGGTCACTGCTCCAGTCCCATGCGGCGCAGCAGGTCGTGGAAGCAGGGATCGGAGCGCACGCAGTCGAACTCCAGAGCGCTCTTTAGGTTCCAGTAGCAGTCGATCTTACTGTCGCGGCGCCATCGCCTGCTCTTCCAGGTTACCCCCGGTTTGGGTTTTCAAAGCGAGCAGAGAGTCGACTTCGCGAATCAGCTCCGAATCCCCGGCGCAGGCGTTGGCGAGGAACTCCGGCCGCTGGCTCTTCTTCCGCTCCAGGGCCGCGTGGTACAACCGTTCGATCTGCTGCCAGCGTTCGGGCTGCATCATGCTCGGCTCAACTCGCGCGGCAGCCAGCCCTTGGCCAGCTTCCAGTCCCGCGAAACCGTTCGCTGGGATACTTCGGGCACCTCGGCGATCTCCCCGGTTTCCAGCCTGCCGAAGAACTTCAACTCCACGCCAACAACAGAGTGGTCGCATCCGCGGCCATGGAACCTCCGGCTTAAGGCTCTTACTTGGCCGGCATCGGTATGTCTCGGATGCCGTTGTCGTTTTGGTTGCCGCTTTCCGTCTTCCCAGATGGACCCGGAGACACAGGATAACCGGCCTGCGAATTCAGGCCATTCGCGCACCGGGGATGGTCCCGCAGTTTCCGGGTCTTTGCGAGGGGCAACGCCCTCGGCACAAAAAAGGAGGATGGCATGAAACGAATTGCTTTTGTGATGCTTTTGGTTCTGTCGCTGGTGGTGTCTTTTCCGGCGTGGGCCGCGGACAACTGCAAACAGGTCGGCGGAGTTCTGATGACGAACATCAACGCGATCGGACTCCCGACCACGTACGACGGGACCAACCTGGGCCCGGTGTTCGGCGATCTCGCAGGCGCAGTGGCCGCGAGAATCCTAGACGGGTCCATGGCAGGCGGCTTCGATGTCCAGCACTACTGGGTCACTGCCACGGGCGACACGATCAAGTTCAAGGTGGCCCACCTGACGCCCACCGGAGCGAACGATGTCGCGGCAGTGCGCTGGGGGGACTACCGATCCGACATCGCCGGCGGAACCGGCAAGTTCGATGGTGCAACGGGCTACCTGGAGTACTTCGGGCTGGCGGATTTTAACGCGCTTACCCTGGTGCTGCGCTACCGGGGCCAGGTCTGCTACGCGCAGTAATTGCTCACCCCAGAGCAGGACGGGCGCACACGCGCCCGTCCTGCACGGCAGTGAGAATCGTCGCTGAAGGATGGTTGGAGGAAAACGCAATGATTTCACACCGAAGGATCTTCCGCTCTGTCTTGCTGGCGCTGCTCGTGCTGCTATGCGCCGGCGTCGCCTCAGCCACTGGCGTCTCGTTCACGGGGACGTTCAGTCAGGACGACGATATGCAGATCGTGCACTTCAATGTGCAGACCGCCACCACCGTGACCATCGAGACCTGGTCTTTCGGAGGATCTTCCCTTGCTCCCGGCGGCACGAATGCTGCCGGCAACGTGATTCCGGCGGGCGGCTTCCCTACGGTCTTGTCCCTGTTCGACGATAGCACTGGCCAACTGGATCTGAGCGATGCGGGTGGGAATGCGAGCTGCGCCTACTGTGCCCAAGATCCCGCCACCGGCGCCACTTCGGACGCTTATATCAGCGCGCTTCTATCGGCTGGGACGTACCTGTTGGTCGTCACCGAGAACGACAACACGGCAATCGGGCCATACTTCGTCGACGGCTTCCAGCACTCCGGCCAGGGGAACTTCACCTCGCAGTACGGCGCCTCGGGGCCGTTTCTGTGGCCTTTTCAGGATCTCGAGGGCAATTTCGTCTACCGCTCCGGAAACTGGGCCGTCGACATAACCGGAGCGAGCCCCGAGGGGACCACGCCCGAGCCCGCTTCGCTGGCGCTGGTTGTCTCGGGCCTGGTTCTGTTCTTCGCGCCGCGGCTATCCGGCTCGCGGCGCAATCCCAAAATTTGAGGAGCACCCATGAAACAACTATTTAGGATGATCGCATTGCCGGCGATTCTTCTGCTGGCTGCGCCCGCATGGTGTATGCAAGCGCCGGTAGCAGCCGACGCGCACGTGTACAGCACCAACCCAACCACTAACTATGGAACCCTGCCCAACCTCAACGTGGGCGGCAATGCCAGTGCAGTGATCCTGTTTGACCTCTCCAACCTGCCCGACACCAACCCGGCCGACGTGGCCAAGGCCACGCTCTACCTATGGGTCAACACGCTGAGCACGCCAGGTTCGGTCGATGTTTACTCCATGGCCGACGCTTGCCCGGCTTGGACAGAGACCGGCGTGACCTACAACGCCATCTACCGGGGTTGCGTCGGAGCGGCGGAGGCCAGCAGCGTGCCGGTCTCCCAGAAGGGTGTATGGATATCGGCGGACCTTACCAGTCTGGTGACGCACTGGCTGACGACCGGAGTGAATCGGGGAATCCTCATCCAGGCGGGAGCTGCCAACCCGACCACCCTCGCGTATTTCGACAGCAAGGAGAACACCTCGACCAGCCACCCGGCATGGCTGGAGATCACCTTTGTGGGGCCGAAGGGTCCCCCGGGGGCCATGGGGCTTGACGGGCCGACCGGGGCGACCGGGCCCACCGGGCCAACCGGAGTTGCGGGTGCCGCGGGTACAACCGGACCGGCCGGACCCGCGGGGCCGACCGGAGCGAACGGGGCCGTTGGAGCGACCGGAGCGGTCGGACCAACCGGCCCGCAGGGAGTCGCCGGAGCAACCGGAGCGAACGGGGTCGCGGGTGCAACCGGACCAGCCGGACCCTCAGGGCCAACCGGAGCGAACGGAGCCGTTGGAGCGACCGGCTCGCAGGGAGTCGCCGGAGCCGCAGGGCCAAGCGGGCCGGCCGGACCCGCGGGACCGGCCGGAGCG
>PLEM01000279.1 GCA_003137035.1 Bryobacterales bacterium
GCAAGGCGTCCGCAACGCGAAGGAGTTCACGCCCATGAACGCGGACATCCGGCGCGAATTTAAGCTCCTGAAGGGCTTCGATCCACTGGAGCTATTCACGCGGCCGCGGCGGGACCCCAAAAAGCTCCGCGCCTTTCTCGACTACCGGGTGGACCTGGCCGCGCGCCTTCAGGAGAACTGGCTGGCGGAACTGGACAAACTCCGCGTCGAGAAACCCGGGCTGGACATGGTGCTGACCTACGTGGACGACCGCTTCGAACCCAAAATGCGCGATGCCATCGGGGCGGACAGCGCCCGCGCGCTCAAAACGCTGGACCGCTACCCGGCGACCTTCATCGTCGAGGATCCGTACACCGTCTGGGACCTCGGGCCGCAACGCTATACGGAGATCGCCCGGAAATACCGCCCGCTCACCACGCACTGGGACCGCGTGGGCGTGGACATCAACGTCGTGGAGCGCGAACAGCACGTGCATCCGACCAAGATGCAGGTGGGTTCCGAGCTGCTGCAGTTGATTCGCGCCTCTTCGGAGTCCTTTACGCAGGTCATGTTCTATTATGAATTCTCGATCCTCGAGGACGACTTCCCGCTTTTGCCGGCGGCCGCCGCGGTGGTCGGGCGGTGCGAAAAGCAGGGCGACACTTTGCTCCTCGAGTCTCCCTACGGAGTGGGGGTTCATTGGGAAGGCCCGGCGACCTTGGATGGCCGGTCCTGGCCCGCGCGCGACCGCGATCATCTCTGGGCGCCCCCCGGAAGGCATGTGCTCGCGTCGGCCGCCACCGAGCCGCGCGCGTCGCTCGTGGATTTCAACGGCGTGCTGGAGAACGCAACCAGTCTGCCCGAAGGAATCGAAGTGCAGTACACCGCCCGGGCGCGAGCCCTCGCCACCTTCGACCGGAAGCCGTTACGCGTGGTCCTGGATGGCCAGGACGGGCAGCTCGAACTGCTGGGGCAATCCCCGGCCGGCTACGTGGTGCGGCTGCNNGGCGGTGGCGGCCGATGTCGCCGATACCAGCCAGAAACGGCGCACTGGCTTGCTCAAACATACCAGCCTCCCGGCCGGCGAAGGGCTGTGGATCGCGCCCTGCGAAGGGATTCATAGCTTCTTCATGAAGTTCGCCTTTGATGCGATGTATCTGGACCGCAAGCGCAAGGTGCTCAAGATCCGGCACGCGATGGTCCCCGGGAGGATCTCGCTATGCCTGCGCGCCCATTCCGTCCTGGAGCTGCCGGCGGGAACTGCGCAAGCCACCGGAACCGTGAAGGGCGATCAGCTCGAGTTCGAGCAGATTACCGCGTCAACTTCCGGTGCTCTTTGAGGATGCAGCGGTCCATCACCACNNGCCTTCCTGCATCCAGATCGCCTTCGCCCCCACGCGGATGGCGGCCTCGACGATCTCGGGCACGAATTCGCTGCGCCGGAAAACGTCGACGATATCGATATGCCCGGGGACCGCCTCCAGGCTCGGGTAGGCCCGCTCGCCCAGCACTTCGGTCTCTTGCGGATTCACCGGAACGATACGGTAGCCGGCGCTCTGCATGTACTCCGAGACGCCGTAACTGGGGCGCTTGCGGTTGCCCGAGAGGCCCACCACGGCAATGGTCCGCGCGCTGCGCAGCAGTTCAGGAATGCTGGGCATCTTCGGACTCGCCCAATTTCAGGAGCCTCCGAAACCGCTCCACTTCGGCGGGCGTGAGCGGCCGATGCCGTCCCGCCTTGAGCGAACCCAGTTCCAGGAATCCGATTTTGACGCGCTTGATCTTCTCGACCAACCGTCCGAAATGCTTGAACATTTCGCGGATCTGGTGATGCCGGCCCTGGGTGAGCCGCACCTCGTACCAGGGGTTGTCGGCGCGCCGCGCCATCCGCAGCCCGGCCGGCGCGGTCCGCCTGCCGTGGAGCGGAATCCCCGCGCGGAACTGTTCCTCTTGCTCGGGAGTGAGCTGGCCGGTGACCTTCACCACGTAGGTTTTCGCCACGTGGCTGGCCGCCGAGGTGATGCGGTTGGTGAACTCGCCATCGTTGGTCAGTAGCAGCAGGCCCTCGCTGGCATAGTCCAGCCGCCCCACGGGAAACACGCGCTCTTTGACGCCCTTGAGGTACTCCAGCACCGTGGGCCGGCCTTGCGGATCGGAGAGCGTGGTGACCACGCCCTTGGGCTTGTGGAACGCCAGGTAGATCATCCGCTTCGGCGGGTGCAGCAGCTTGCCGTCCACCTTGATGTGGTCCCGCTCCAGGTCGGCCTTGGTTCCGAGTTCGGTGACCGTGTGGCCGTTCACCGCCACCCGGCCCTCCAGCATCAGCGCTTCGGCCTTTCGCCGGCTCGCCACGCCCGCGCGCGCCAGAATCTTTTGCAGCCGTTCTTCAGGCATCCGTTTTCTCGCTTGTCTCCGGCACGGGCGCTTCCACGGCCGTCTCGGGCTGAGGCTCCGCTTCCGGTTCGGGCTGCGGCTCCATTGCCGTCTCCGGCTGCGGCTCCTGGGCAGTTTCCGGCTCGCTCACCGCCAGCCGGCGCAAGTCCTCGAACTCCTTGAGCGTCGGCAGTTCGCTCAGGTCCTTCAAGCCGAACTGCACCAGGAATTCCTTCGAGGTCTTGTAGAGGATGGGACGGCCTACCACGTTCTTCCGGCCGCAGGTCTGAATCAGCTTGCGGTCCAGCAGCGTTTTGAGCACGCCGGCGCCCTGCACGCCGCGGATCTCCATGATCTCCGGCGCGGTGACCGGCTGCTTGTAGGCGATGGTGGCCAGCGTCTCCAGAGCGGCCAGCGAGAGTTTCAGCGGCGGCTTGAGGCTCTTGACGAAGGCCCGGATGGCCTCGTGGTGCTCGGGCTTGGTGGTCATCTTGAATCCGCCGGCCACCTCGCGAATCCCCACCCCGTGCGCGGACGCGCCGAAATCGGCCACCAGCTCGTCGAGCGCCCGTTTGACGCGCTCCTCGCGTTGGCCCAGCGCGGTTGCGATCTGCGCCGCCGCCACCGGCTCCTCCGTCACGTAGACGATGGCCTCGACGACCGCCTTGAGTTGGGCGTCCTCCATCTCGCTCGCGCCGCCCACCGGCTCCAGCGCCATCTGCTCGGGCAGATTGCTCCCCTCCAGCTCTTCCATTCTCAGTTGTATTCCTTTTCGATTTGAGTGATGGTGTCGTCGGAAGCGAACACCTCGTCGAAGCGCTTATGGGCCTTCAGGGCGATCTCCCCGAACGCATCCTTCTGCACCAGTATCACAGCTTGCAGCCGCACCATCTCCAGTATCGCCAGGAACAGGCAGATCATGGCCCGGCGGCTGCGCTGCCCCTCGAACAGGAGCGCCGCGGAGACCTTTTCACCGCGCGGCTTGCTCCTGAGCAAGGAGCTCAGGTACAGGATCATGTCCGGAACACTCACCTCCTCCTGGTTGACCTGAAAGGTCGGCCGGTTCTTGGCGCGTTCGAGCACCTTTTCGAGGGTCTTCACCAGGTCGAACAGCGTCACCGCCACCCCAGGCTCGTCGTCCTCGGAGAGGAACTGCCCCACCTGGGGATTGGACCAGACGTTCTCCTCGATCAGCCGCTTCTGCTGGAGCATTTCGGCGGCGTTCTTGAATCGCTCGTGCTCGAGCAGCCGCTCCACCAGCTCGCGCCGCGGGTCCCCCTCCGGCGACATCTTCTCGAGCTCCGGGTCCTTGGGCAGCAGCATCCGCGACTTGATGTGAATCAGAGTCGCGGCCATGAAGATGAACTCCGAGCTCAGCTCCAGGTCCAGGCTGGCCGCCCGCTCGACAAATTCCAGGTACTGCGCGGTGATTCTGGCAATGGGGATGTCCCAGATGTCGATCTGCTGCTTGCGGATGAGGTCCAGCAACAGGTCCAGCGGGCCTTCGTACTGCTCCAGGTGGATGTTCAGAGGCGATGACGACACAACTTCCTCACGATACCATGCGGGGCGGGCGGTTTCGCCTGGCTACGGCCTCCATTCCTCGGGCTTCTTGGGAGCTTCCTTCTTGGCTTCCCCGCGGAAGGTCAGCGTGACCACTACGGTCTTCGCCACGTCGTCGGTCTTCACCGCCGCTTTGGTTTCCCCCAGATCGTCGAGCACCCCGTCTTCTTTCACGCGGAGCAGGAAGTAGTCCGGGTAGTCGGCGTTGAACGGCTGGCCGTCCTTGATGGCCCACAACTGTCGAATGGCCGGCTCCGAAATCAGATCCAGGCCCTCGATATTGAGCTTCGCCAGGAGGTAGCGCGGCCCGTCGTTCACATGGATCGCCAAGCCCACCGTCTTGGCGGGATCGTTCATGCGGCGGTCGATGCGCGTCTTCACCCGCATGTAGCCGTCGCGCCGCACCCGCTTCTCGATACGCGCCACGGCGGCCTGGATGTGCTCCAGGTTGAACATGTCGCCAGGCTTCAGGTTGGCGACCTTGAGCAGCTCCGCGGGAGCGAGCCGGGAGCCATCCACCGCCACCTCGCCGAGCGAGTAGCTGGCGCCTTCCTCCACCTTGACCGTCAACGCCATGCCGTTCACGTCCCGGTCCTTTTCGGCGTGGATCTCGGGGAACAACACCCGGACGCGCCCGCGCGCCTCGTAGAGCGGCCGGATATTGGTCTCCAGTAACTGCCGGAATCGCACCTCGCGGTAGGGCGTCCCAACCGCCACCGCGTTGATCGCGTTCTCGAGCGTGCTGAGGGGGAGCACAACGTTGCCCGTAAACGTCACCCGGGCGATCCCCGGAAGCGCTCCGGGCGGGCGGAATACCACGGCCATCTGTCCCGAGTCGTCCGGGACGAGCTTGCCCACCACTTTCACTTTGCCGGCGAGCGAGTCCTGAATCACCTTGGCGTACCGCTCGAGGGCCGCCTTCGTGGCGGCGACCCGGGGCCCGAAAAACGGGTCGGCCTGGCTGAGCGCCTTCCGGATCTGGTCGTCCGGCGCCCCCAGTTCCTCGAACCGGACGGGAAACAGCGGTCCGGCCTCCGCCACGTGGATCGACACGGCGTAACCTTTCTTCCCAGGCGCCGAGCCGAACTTGACTGACAGCTCCTCGAACACCCCGGCCGCCTCCAGGCGCGCGCGCGCCGCGTCAAAATCCTTCGCCGCCGCCGTCTGCCCGAGCTTCAGCCCGGCCACTCCTAGGATCTGCTCGCGCGAGTACTCGTGATTCCCGGTAACCGCGATGCTCTCGATGGGCCAGGCGGAAGGAGTCGCCGCCGCGGGCACCGGTTTCCGCGCCGGGCGCCTCTGCGCCTCCAGAGCAAGAGGGCAGACCAGCAGAACGATCAGAATCCAGCGCACCATAACTCCATTGTAGCGGTGCTGCCACGCGACCCTCAGCACCGAACCGCGACCGTGAGCGTGAAAGAATCGCCGGGCAAGCTGAAGCATGCCCCACAAGAGGCCGCAAGCTGTTGATGCTCCGCGTGGGACATGCTTCAGCTTGTCCTCTTCGGCGCCACGAGGCGATTTCTTCACAGCCCCGTTAGAGCGGTCCCCGCCACGGGTGTTACCGATGGTCTTGCTAGAATGTGGTCAATGACTTACGACCTCGTCATTATTGGCAGCGGGCCGGGGGGCTACTCGGCGGCCGTGCGGGCCGGGCAGTACGGGCTGCGCACGGCGCTGGTCGAGAAGAGCGCGAAGCTGGGCGGAACCTGTCTGCTGGTCGGCTGCATCCCCACCAAGGCTCTGCTGCACGCCGCGGAACTTTGGGACCACCTCCGAAACCCCGCCGAGGGCCTCGCCTGCGACAATCCGCGGCTGGACTTCTCCAAGGTCATCGACCGCAAGAACCAGATCGTCAACAAGCACAGCAAGGGCGTCGACTTTCTGATGCGGAAGAACAAGGTGGAGGTCTTCAAGGGGCGGGCCACTCTGCGCGGCGCGGGCAAGGTCGAGGTCCAATCCGAGCAGGGCGTCCGAACGCTCGAAACCAGGAACGTCATCATCGCCACCGGCTCCCAAGCCCGCATGTTGCCTGGGCTGGAGCCCGACTCCGAGCGCATCCTGACCAACATCGAGATCCTGGATCAGCGCGCCGTTCCCGCCTCGATGGTAATCATCGGCTCGGGCGCGGTAGGCTCGGAATTCGCTTCGATGTTCCACCGCTTCGGCGCCAAGGTGACGCTGCTCGAGATGCTGCCGCGCATCGTGCCGTTCGAAGACGAAGAGGTCTCCAAGGAACTCGAGCGCGTCTTCAAGAAGAAAGGCATCCGCGTGGAGACTGGCGCCAAGGCGGAAGCGATTCGCAGGACGGACGATGGCGTCCAGGTCACCCTCACTCTGGCCAGCGGTCAGAAGGAGGAACTGACGGCGGACAAGGTGCTGGTGGGAGTCGGCCGGCGCCCGGTCACCGACAACATCGGCCTCGAGACCACGCGCGTGGCGACCGACCGCGGCTTCATCCAGGTGGACGAGTACCAGCGCACCGCCGAGCCCGGCATCTACGCCATCGGCGACGTGGTGGCCGGCACTCCGCAACTGGCGCACGTTGCCACGCGCGAAGGTATGGTCGCGGTCGCGCACATCGCGGGCAAGCCGGTTCAGCCCCTCAACCGCCGCCTCATCCCGGCTTGTACCTACACCGAGCCCGGCATCGGCAGCGTGGGGCTCACCGAGGCCGAAGCGCGCGCCCAGGGCTACAAGGTGAAGACCGGCAAGTTCACCTTCATGCCGAACAGCATGGCATCCATTCTCGGCCAGCACGACGGCTTCGTGAAGATCGTCTCCGAGGAAACCTACGGCGAGATCCTCGGCGTGCACATCATCGGCCCGCTGGCCTGGGAATACATCTCCGAGGGCGTCGCCGCCATGGCGGCCGAAGCCACCGTCGAGACCATGATGAATACCATCCACGCGCATCCGACGCTCTATGAAGCGGTGGGCGAGGCGTTCAACGCCATCTACGGCTTGGCCATCAATGCGTAGCTGCGAGCTGCACGATCTCGGACGCATCGAATATGGCCGGGCGCTCGAGCTGCAGCGCGAACTGGCCGGGAAGCGCAAGCTCGGCCTGGTCCCCGATCAGTTGCTGATAGTGGAGCACCCGCACGTCATCACGCTTGGCCGCGGCGGCAAGCCCGGCCACCTGCTGGCCTCGGAGGAGGTGCTGCGCCGCGCCGGCATCGCGTTCTTCCCCACCGACCGCGGCGGCGACATCACCTACCATGGCCCCGGACAGATTGTCGGCTATCCCATTCTCGATTTGCGGGAGTGGAAGCGCGACGTCGTCGCCTACGTGCGCGCGATCGAGCAGACCATCATCGATGCGCTGGCCGAGTTCGGCATCGCCGCGGGACGCATCGCGGGCTGCACCGGCTGCTGGGTCGACGGGCGCAAGATCGCCGCCATCGGCGTGCACATCAGCCGCTGGATCACCTCGCACGGTTTCGCGCTGAACCTGACCACCGATCTGAGCTACTTTCAATACATTGTGCCCTGCGGCCTGGCGCGTCCCGTCACCTCGATGGCGGCACTGGGCGCCGCCGCGCCGCGGGGGGAAGTCGTCGCCTCGCTGGCCAAACATTTTGCCCGTAACTTCCAACTCGAAATCGTGGAACCGGTCACCCAAACGGAGGAGGCTGTATGGTCGATGTCGTAATGCCCCAAATGGGCGAGAGTATCGTCGAAGGCACGCTGACCAAGTGGCTGAAGAAACCCGGCGAGCGCGTCGAGCGCGACGAGGCGCTCTTCGAGATCTCCACCGACAAGGTGGATACCGAGATCCCCGCGCCCGCCGCGGGCGTCCTAGCCGACGTTCTGGTCCAGGAGGGGGCCACCGTCGGCATCAACACGGTAGTCGCCCGGATCGACGAGGGAGGAACCGCTCAGGGCGCCGCGCCACCGCCGCCCCAGGCCGTGGCACAGCCCGCGCCCCCGCCCGCGTCTCCTGCTCCACAGCCGGAAGCACCCGCGCCCGCACCCGAGCCGGCCGTATCCGCCGAGGAGCCCGCTGGCCCCCTATCCCCGCTGGTGCGCCGCATGGCGCGCGAGCAGAACATCGATCTGCGCCAGGTCAAGGGCACCGGGGCAGGCGGCCGCATCGGCAAACAGGACCTCGAGGCGTACCTCGCTCAGCGGCAAGCCGCTCCCGCGTCCGCTCCGCCCCCGCCGCCCAAAGCCGAGCCGGGCAAAGTGCGCATCGAGCCGATGAGCGTCATGCGCTCTAAGATCGCCGAGCACATGCTGATGTCGATGCGCGTTTCGCCGCATGTCACCACGGTCCACAAGGTGGATATGACGCGCGTGGCCCGCATGCGCGCGCGCCACAAGGAAGAGGTGAAAGCGCGGCACGGCCACTCGCTCACCTACCTGCCGTTCGTCGCCCGCGCCGCCGCCGAGGCCCTGCGCGCCTGGCCGCTCGCCAACGCTTCCGTCGAGGGCAACAACATCGTTTACCACAACGAGATCAACATCGGGATCGCCGTGGCGCTGGAGGGCGGCCTGATCGTCCCGGTGATCCGCAACGCCGACGAGAAGAACGTGCTCGGTTTGCAGCGCGCCATTGTGGATCTGGCCGCGCGCGCCCGCTCGCGCCAGCTCAGGCCCGACGAGGTCCAGGGCGGCACCTTCTCGATCACCAATTTCGGAAGTTACGGCAGCCTCTTCGGCACGCCCATCATCAACCAGCCGCAAGTGGCCATCCTGGGCGTCGGCACCGTCGAGAAGACTCCGGTGGTTACCGAGGACGACGCCATCGCCATCCGCTCCATCAGCCTCATCGGCCTGACCTTCGACCATCGCCTGCTGGACGGCGCCTACGCCGACCAGTTCATGACCAAGCTCAAATCGGTGCTGGAAGGCTGGTCCGAAGAGGTGCTGTAAACGGAGATCCTCTATGGACAACAACCACCGAAGACGCGACTTCCTCACCATCGGCGGAATGGCCGCAGCCGGACTGCTCGACCGGTCCGCTCCGGCTCAAACCCCGGGCGCACCGAGCAACCCCGTCACGGCCCGCGCCATGCCGACCCGCAACCTGGGCCGGACCGGATATAGGGTCGGCATTTTCAGCCTCGGCGGACAGGCCGCTCTCGAGCGCGGCCAAAATGAAGCGGTCGCCGTCCCGATCGTGGAGCGAGCCCTCGATCTGGGCGTGAACTACATCGACACGTCGTCGATCTATGGGGGGCCAGAGCGCTGGAGCGAGCAGTACATCGGCCAGGTCATGAAGAGACGGCGCTCGGAAGCGTTCCTCGCCAGCAAAACCATTCAGCGCACTAGAGACGGTTCCCTGCGAATGCTCGAGAAGTCGCTGGAACTGCTCCACACCGATCATCTCGACTTGTGGCAGCTTCACGACATTGGTGAGCCTCGGGACGTTGCGGCCGTATTCGCAAGGGGCGGTGCGATGGAGGCGCTGATCCAGGCGCGCGATCAGAAGATGGTGCGCTACCTGGGCGTCACCGGCCATTTCCGGCCGGAGCCGCTGGCCGAGGCGATCCGGCGGCACCCCTTCGACACCATTCTCATGGCCGTGAATGCCGCCGACAAGCATCACTTCAGCTTCATGGAGACGCTGCTGCCGCTAGCGGTCGAAAAGCAGATGGGGATCATCGGCATGAAGGTGCCCGCGCGCGGGCGTTTGCTGCAGACCTGGACGCCGCCGGACCTCGAGCGCCAGCGGCACTCCTGGGAGGGCGCGGTCATCGCCAAGACGCCCGGTACGCTCACCATGCGCGAGGCGATGTACTACTCGCTGTCGCTGCCGGTTGGCACCGTCATCATCGGCTGCGACTCGATTCAGCAGCTTGAAGAGAACGTCGCCCTGGCGCGCGATTTCACGCCACTCAGCGAACAGCAGATGGCTGCCCTCGCCGAGCGCGCCCAACCGGTGTCGAAGCAGGCGCTCTTCTTCCGGTTTGTGAGTCGCGGGTAGGCGCCGCGGTTGCGCAACTATGGACTGCGACCTGCTCCTCGTCCCGGCCCTGCCCGAGGAGCTGGCAAGCGTCATCGCAATCCTCGACCAGGCCGCCCGCTGGATGCTGGATCGCGGCATCCGGCAATGGGACTCCCCGAGCCCGCCCGAAGTGCGGCAACGCATGGCTCGGGAAATCGAGAACCACGAGGTCTACCTGGCCTACCTTCCCGAAGCCGCCGAGCCCGTGGGAACGCTGCGCTTCGAGTGGACCGGCAGGCTCCTCTGGCCGGCGGAAGCCGATGCCGGCTACATCCACACCATGGCCGTCCAGCCCGCCTGGACTGCATGACCGCCAGCCCCCGCCTGCGCGCCTATTACGAATCCGCCGGCTTCCAATACCGCGGCGACAGCCGCTCCGGCGCCTACCCGCTCGCGCTATACGAGCTGGCGCTCTAGCGTATACTGCGGCATAAGTGAGGTCGCGGATCGAGCATCCTGCCCAAGCGGCTTCCTGTGGCGCACGCACTCGTGCGTGCCGCGTCGAGACTCATCTCGACGCCAAGGCGTCGGCAGGAGTGCCGACACGGCAGGCTGAAGCCCACGCCACTATGACCTCACTTCCCCCACGTTAAAACGTTAAATTACGGCGCCACCCGGGACCGCCTAAGTGATACAATTCCCTTGTCGTCATGGCATCCTCTCTCGCCCCTGGCCCGGAAGGCATGGACCAGCCGGGAGATCCGCGCAGAGCCGAGCTCGCCGCTGTGCTGGCCTCCGATGTCTTCAAACGTTCGCCGAAGCTTTCCCGATTGCTGCTCTACCTTTGCGAGAAGTGCTTTCAGGGTTCGGCGGGCGAAATCACCGAGTATGGCATTGGGCTGGATGTGCTGGGCCGCGATCCCGGTTTCGACCCGCAACAGGACGCGCTGGTCCGGGTCAACACGCACCATCTTCGGAAGCGGCTGAAGGAGTACTACGCGACCGCCGGGCGCGATCACGAGACCCAGATCGAGCTCCCCAGTGGGTGCTATGCGCCGCAGTTCGTGCCGCGGCCGGAAAGCGCCCCATCCGAGAGTGCGGAGCGGGTGGGCGCGGCGGCGCCTTCGGGCGAGGGGTCCGCGGAGGCGCCCTCGGAACGCCCCAAGTCAACCGCGCTAAGACTGGCATGGATGGCCGGAGCGGTGGCGCTGTTGCTTCTGGCGGGTTGGTGGTTCGTGGCGGCTCGTCGGGAACCAGCGGGGGCCCTGGGTCGGGCGGCGGATTCGGGCCCTTCCCCCGTGGCGGCCGGGGCGCCCACGGCGCTCCGGATCGCGGCGGGCGACCGCTCGGGCGACTATCAGGATAGGCTGGGCCGGGTCTGGATGTCCGATCACTACTTCCGGGGCGGCACGGTCTTTCGCCGCGGCGCTGTGCCCATCCAGCGCACCTGGGACCCCGAGTTGTTCCGGAGCGGCCGGGAAGGCCAGTTCGCCTACCACATTCCGCTCAGTCCTGGAACCTACGAGCTCCACCTCTACTTCGCCGAGACCGGTGTGGCCGCCGAGTCCATGCGCAATGTGATCATGGCGATCAACGGCGTGCCCGCTCCAACCTTTGATGTAGCCTCCGATGCCGGCGCCGTAAACACCGCTACGGTGAAGATTTTTAAGAACATCGTCCCCACCAAGGACGGTTTCCTCCATCTGGAGTTCCAGGGCGCCGGCACGGGAGCCGGTCCCAGTTTTCTGAATGCGCTGGAAGTCCTGCCCGGCACTCCGGGCAAGATGCTGCCCATTCGGCTATCCACCCGGGACGGCGTCTACCGCGACCGCCTCGGGCAGATCTGGATGCCGGACGAGTGCAGCCTGGGCGGCCGCAAGTCCTCCAACCCGGCGCCGGTTCAGGGAGCCTCCGACCCGGTTCTGTATCAAACCCACCGCTTCGGCCATTTCGGCTACTCCATCCCCGTCGTCGAAGGCAGCCGCTACACGGTTCGATTGCATTTCACGGAGCCCTGGTTCGCCCATGTCATTCCCGGCGGCGGGACCGGCAGTCGGGTCTTCGACCTCTACTGCAACGGGATGACCCTATTGAAGAACTTCGACATCTTGAAGGAAGCTGGCGGGGAACTGCGCGCCGTGGTCCGCGAATTCCACGGGATTCCGGCCTCGCCCCAGGGCAAACTCGATCTCACCTTCCTCCCGGTTGCCAACTACGCTCTCGTGAACGCCATCGAGGTCTTCGAGGAGTAGAAGAGCCAGGCCCCAGCCCGCATCGCCGCCCTCCATGTAACCGCCTCCGTTCCAGCCACTTACCGTCCGGGCTCAACGGGTTCCAGACGTCGGATTCCAAGGTTAATTTAACGCACTAAACTTGATGGCCCTCCAACAACCCGCGTAGACTACTTTGGGTTGTCTTACGGCTGTGGTGTGTGCAGGCGCCAAACTCCGGCGCGCCGAGATTCTTTGTGCTTGCGCCGAGCGCAGGTTCCGCTCTCACCCGTGACGCGCTAACCGCCGATGTTAGATGGGTGTTTTGAGGTATCGGGCATCTTTAAGAAAAGGGGTTCAAGTCCATGTCTCGCTTACGTTTGATTCTGCTGCTGGTCCTGCTGGCAGGTTTCTGTGCCAGCCTGGCCCTTTCACAGACCGTTAACGCTACCTTGCTGGGTACCGTTACGGATGCGTCGGGAGCGGTCGTGCCCGGCGCCAAGATTACCATTATGGAGGTCAATACCGGGATCGGCCGTTCCGGCCAAGCCAACGAAAGCGGAAACTATACCTTTCCTAACCTCCCTCCAGGCCAGTATGCGGTCACCGTCGAGGCCACCGGCTTCAAGAAGGAAACGCGCAAAGGGATCGATGTGATCGTCAACAGCACCATGCGTGTCGACGTTCAGTTGCAGCCTGGCTCGATGACGGAAACCATCGAGGTCACCGGCGCCGCGCCGCTGCTGCAAACCGACCGCGCCGATACCGGCGTCAAGATCGAGAGCGAGCAGGTGGCGGCCATGCCGTTGTCGGCCAACCGGAACTTCCAGGGTCTGCTCAACCTGGTGCCGGGAACCACCAAGGCCACGTTCCAGCACTCGCAGTTCTTCAACGCCACCAGCTCTCTTCAAACCGAAGTCAACGGGCAGATGCGGCAGGGCAATAGTTATCAGATCGAAGGCATCGACAACAACGAGCGCACCGGGTTGCTCCAGATCCTGATCCCGCCTATCGAGGCCATCCAGACAGTGGACGTTTCCACCAGCAACTTCGAAGCGGAACTCGGCCGGGCCAGTGGCGCCAACACCAACGTCCAACTGAAATCCGGCGGCAACAGCTTCCACGGCGCGGCTTACGAGTTCTTCCAGAACACCCACCTGGATGCCCGCAGCTTCTTCAATCCCACGGTCGGCCAGGTGCATTACAACTACTTTGGGGGCAACGCGGGCGGGCCGATTAAGAAGAACAAGCTGTTCTTTTTCGGCGACTATCTGAAGGTCATGGACCACGAAGCCAACACCAACCTGGTGACGGTGCCTTCGATGCAGTTCCGCGGCGGCGATCTGAGTTCCTCGCCCACGGCGATCTACGACCCGACCACGGGCGCCCAGGACGGAACCGGAACCGGACGCCTTCCGTTTAGCGGCAAGCAGATCCCCCCCTCCATGATCAACACCGTGTCGTCCAAGATCCTGGGGCTGGTGCCGGCGCCGAATCAGTCCTTCGTTCTCGCCAACCCCAGCAACAACTACTACGCGCTGCTGCCTTTCACCAAGGACACCGACTCGTTCGACGTCAAGATCGACTACAACGTCTCCGACAGCGACCGCTTGAGCGGCCGTTTCAGCTTCTCGAAGCCGGTAGTCTTCCAGGCGCCGCTGTTCGGCCTGGCGGGTGGCCCCGGACCCAGCACCGCCTTCATGGGGACGGGCAAGCAAAAGACCTACAGCTCCGGAGTCAACTACAACCGGATTCTCTCTCCCACTTTGGTGGCGGAGTTCCGCGTCGGTGTAGCGCACTATCACAACGACGCCTACAACTCCGACTATGGGACGACCGCCGCCACGAACATCGGCATTCTGGGCGCCAACATCGACGCCTGGAGCAGCGGCATGTCCTGGATTAACATCAACGGCGGAGTTACCAACCCTCTGGTCGGCTATTCGCCCAGCCTGCCGTGGAAGCGCGCCGAGGCGAACATCGACGCCGTCAACTCCTGGACCAAGATCCTGGGCAATCACACCATCAAGTGGGGAGCCGATTTCCGGCGCCTGCGCGACGACCTGCTCCAGACGCAGCAGTTCAGCCCCCGCGGCGAGTTCATGTTCGACACCGCGCAGACTACCATTCCAGGCGCATCGAAAGGATTTGGCAACAGCTTCGCCAGCTTCCTGCTCGACGTGCCGAGCCAGGTGGGCCGGGATCTGGCGACCTACTTCCCCACCTACCGCGCCTCGGAGTTGTTCCTCTTCGTTCAAGACAAGTGGGTGGTGACGCCCAAGCTGACCCTGGATTTCGGCCTGCGCTGGGAATACTACCCCCCCGCCACGCCACGCTTCCCGGGCGGTTTCTCCAACTACAATCCGGTCAACAACACGCTGGTGATCGCCGGCGTAGGAGACAACCCGATCAACCTGGGGATGAAGACCCAGTACAAGTACTTCGCGCCGCGTTTTGGCGCCGCCTATCGCATGACCGAATCCACGGTGTTCCGCCTGGGTTATGGAATCAGCTACACTTCCTTCCCGGACAACAAGTACGCATTCGACAATTATCCGATCAAGGGCAACAACCAGTATCTGCCGACGGGCAACGGCTACGGACCGGCCGTGCTGCCCGGCGGGCAAGCGGCCACGTTCCAGGCCGGTTTGCCGGCGCCGGTTCCCATCGCGATTCCGAGCAACGGCATCATTACCAATCCGGCCGCGTCCGGATCTTGGGAAGTGATCCCCCTGGACTACAAGAACCCTTATGTGGAGTCCTGGAACTTCTCGGTGCAGCAGGCCTTGCCGTTCCACTTCACTCTGGATGCGGCCTACGTGGGCAACCATGGAGTGCGGACGGCGTCGGCGGTGAACCTCAACGCGGCCACCGTGCTCGGCCTCGGCACCAAGGGCCAGCCCGAGTATCCGCGCACGGCGAATACCACCCAGTACTGGCAGGGATTCTCCTCCATGTACAACGCTCTGCAAGTGAAGCTGAATCGCCGGCTGAGCAACGGTTTGATGATTACGACATCCTATACCTGGGGCAAGGGAATGGGCTTCCAGAGTAGCGACGATGGCGGCCTGATGTTCTATATCAACCCGCGACGGAGCTATGCGCGGACGGATTGGGATCGCACCCAGACGTTCGTACAGAGCTACGCCTACGAACTGCCGTTCGGCAAGGGCAACCGCGTGCTCGGCGGCTGGGTTTTCGGCAGCACCATGACCTGGCAATCCGGCGCGCCGTTCTCGATCCTATCGGGGCGGGGAACCCTCAACCGCGAATCGCGCTCCTACTACAACACGGCCAATACCCTCTCCGCCGGCGCGGTCGGATTCCGGATGACCGGAAATGGTCCGCTGATGGT
>PLEM01000535.1 GCA_003137035.1 Bryobacterales bacterium
GGGGCGCGGGCATTTACCTGGACGCGGGCAGCCCCAACTTCTACCTCCACGACAACCTCATCCAGGATGTTCTTTGGGGCGGCATGAACATTACCGCTGTCACGCGCATCGAGAACAACACCATGCTCGAAGCCCAGCACCAGAGCATCAACTTCGTCCCGCCCCAGGACGCCATCGGCGCCGACTGGTCGGCTGGCATCGTGGCGCACAACCAGATCCGGGAAGGCTTCCCGATCTCTGTATCGCTGGGCCAGAACGCCGCCAGGATTCCGGGCTACGGCTGGTACACCGCCTACACGACCCTTGCGCCACAACCGGGACCCCGGCGCGTGGAGCTGGTCTGGTTCCAATTCGCACAGCCGGGATGGGACCAGCAGCAGGTCCCGCTGGATCTCTCCCAGGTATTGTCAATCGGCTTCGCCCTCGAATCGCTGGCCGACACCTTCAACTACAGCATCACGAACCTGCGGCTGCTTCCGGCTGGCGGGACGGGCGATGCCGGCGCGGTGCCTGTGTCCGGCCCCGCTTGGACTTTCACCTGCGCCAGCGGATCCCCCTGTAGTTGGTCGGCCTCGGGTCCGTCCACTTGGGGCGTCTCGGGGACAAACGCCTTTTTCGGATCGAATAACCTGACCGCCCCGCTGCCGGCGAACTTGCAGAACTTCAGCGCCTACCGGGGTCTGGCCTTCGATCTCTCGGGCACGGCGATTCGCACCTACCGTTTCCAGGGATTCCAGGACGTGGACAACGGCCCCGAAGCCCTCCCCGGCCGAGGGGCCCGCTTGCCCGCGTCCGTGGGCGCGGACCCGACCACCGCCGCGTCCGCGTGCGGAACGGGGTCGCAATAGGGGCTACCCCTCTCGAAGTGATTTGGCGGGATCGATGGAGAGCGCGCGGCACATCGGAACCAAGCTCGCGAGTATGGCTACGGCGACCAGCGCCACCGGCGCGATCGAGAAGCTCACTGGATCATGCTCGGGGACACCGTAAAGGAGCGTTCCGATCCAACGCGCCAGCGCCCACGAGGCGGCCAGACCCGCCACCGTTCCCACGAGGGCGTAACCCAGGCTGCTTCCTATAACCAACCACGCGACGCGGCCGCGGCTGGCCCCGAGCGCGAGGCGCACGCCCAGTTCGCGGGTTCGCCGGACAACGCCGTGACTCACCACTCCGTAGATGCCCGCCGCAGCCAATCCCAGCGCAAGCAGCGCAAAGCCGCCCACCAGCCACGCCATGGATCGCGGCGCCTCCACCGCGGCGGCCACCACCGTTTCCATCCGCGCGACCTTGCCGACCGCGCAGCTCGCGCAAACTTCCTGCACCATCTTAGGCAGGCGCTTTTGGAAGCTGCCCGAGTCGCCACCCAGCCGCGCGATCAGCGAAATCGCCTGGGGCGGCGCGATCGCCTGGGCCATGGGGACGTAGACCTCGCCTTCGACCCAACTCGGCGGCCCGGTGATACTGTAGTTCTTCACGTCATCCACGACGCCCACAATCGTGAGCCATTCCTTATTCGAGACGGGGCGGAGCCGTTTCCCGATGGGATTTTCCTCCGGCCAGTAGCGGTGAGCCGTGGCCCTGTCGATCAGCGCGACCGGCTGCGCCCCCTGCCGGTCCGCTTCCGTGAAGCGGCGGCCCTGCAAGAGGTGGATGCCAAGGGCATCCAAGTGCTCCGGCGTCACCGCGGTGTACCACAGCGGGATCTGCGGCTCCTGCGGTGGACGGGGATGGTCCTCGATCGCGGCGGTGAAGACCGACATCTCGGGCGTCAATGGGAGCACGTTCATGGCTGCCGCGTTCATCACTCCGGGATGCGCGGCGAGTTTGACGCGCACCTGCTCGAAGAGAGCGACGGTCTTCTCAAGCGACGCCGAGGCGGCGCGGCTCGGACTCAGCTCGGCGGTGACCACGGACTCGACCCGGAACCCTGGGTCCACTTGCAGCATGGCCCACAAGCTGTGCAGCAATAGGCACGCGCCAACCAGCAGGATGGTGGCGAAGGCCGCCTCGGTCATCACCAGTACGGCGTCGGTTCGCAATCCCCTGCCGCCAAGGGTCGAGTGGCTGCCCTCCAGCGCAGTGAGGGTTCGCTGAGCGCGCATCTTCCACGCGGGCCACAGGCCAAACAACAGGCCGCTGCCGAGGGAGACCGCCGCGGCAAACAGGAGAATCCGCGCATCGATTGCGACCTCGGCGAGACGCGGCGTGTCCGCGGGCAGCAGGTGCTTGAGCAATGCCAACTGGCCGAAAGCCAGCAGCGTTCCCAGCAATCCCCCCGCCGCCGCCAGCACCACGGCTTCAGTCAGCAGTTGGCGGGCCAGGCGGCCCGGCGTAGCGCCCAACGATGCGCGCAACGCGAGTTCTCTCTGCCGCGCCGCGGTTTGGCCGATCATCAGGTTGGCCACGTTGACGATGGCGATCAGCAGGACCAGCGCGACCACACCGAGAAGCAGCAGGCTCCTCACCTTGGCTCCCGCGACCAGGTGGTCCCGCAAGCCCGTCAATCCAGCCTCCACTCCCCACGCGTCCGGCATGGGCCAAGGGAACATGCGACGGATTTGCGAAATCCAGGCGCGCAGTTCCGCTTGCGCCGTTTCAGGCTGGACGCCGTCGCGCAGGCGCGCGAAGACCGAGAGCCCGCCGGAGCCCCAGTACTCCCCGATGTCGCGCGGATCGAGTTGCATGGGGACCCAGAAGTTCGCCGCAGCCACAGGATACGTGAAGCCCGGAGGCATGACGCCGATGATTTCGTACGCCGTCTCATCGAGTGCGAGCTGCTTGCCGATCGCGTCCCGTCGCACCGCGAATCGTTGCAGCCAGAAGGCGTAGCTGAGAACCACCACGCGCGACTTCCCCGGCCCGTCCTCACCCTCGGCAAAGGTTCGGCCCAGCAACGGGCGCGCGCCCAGCACCCGGAAGAAATTCGCCGACACCTCGATGCCTTTCACGCGCTCCGGCCAATCCCGGCCCGCTGTGTTGAAGGCGCGCACGCCAAGATGTGCGGCGTAGTCGGCCGAGCGGCTGTTGGCTCGCAGTGTGTCGAACACTCCGCGCATTTCTATGTCGCCGGCGTGGAACAGACGATCCGGGGAGGTGAATGGCAGCGGGCGGATCAGGACGCCGTCGATCAGGCTGAACACCGCGGTGGTGGAGCCGATACCGAGGGCCATGGTCGCCAGCGCCATCGCGGAAAAGGTCCGATTCTTCAGGAGCAGGCGAACGCCGAAGAAAACGTCCTGCTTCAGTTGTTCCCAACCCGCGGTGCCGCGCGAGTCCCGGCACTCTTCCTGAATCGCATCCATCCGGCCCAGCGTCGCCCTGGCCCGCTGGCGCGCCTCGGCGGGAGGCACGCCGCGGGCCATCAGCTCTTCGGCTTCGCATTCGAGATGCTCGGCCAGTTCGGCCTCCATCTCGCGCTCCACATGCGGCCGCCGCAGCGCGGCACGGAATCTCAGCGACAGTATCCGGAGCCAGCGCATGGTCCTAGACCGATTCCAGAATTCCGTTGACAGCCGCCGACAGCCGCGTCCAGTTCGCAGCCTCGAGGCGAAGCTGGCGCCGACCGGCTGGCGTGAGCGAATAGAACTTGGCCGGACGGCCGGTGGGCGACTCCTTCCATTCGCCGCGAATCCAGCCCTCGTGTTCCAGCTTGTGGAGCGCCGGATAGAGCGATCCGTGGCTGGCCTGCAAGGTCTCGTTCGACATCTGGCGCAGGCGCTGCGAGATGGCCCATCCGGTCCTGGGCTCCAGTTCGAGGATTTTGAGAATCAGCAGAAAAAGCGTGCCCTGCAAGAGCGCCGTCGGCTTGCTCATTCAGATAACCTCCATATGTCGGTTACCTTAATATAAGACAGCGCCGGTCCCGTTGGCAAGACCTTTTTTCGCACCAAGGAGGGCGGCCTTCAGGCCGCGCCGAGCTTCAGCCCGGCCCACAGGACTTCAGCCTGTGTCTGCCTTCGTAGGGCGGACCTCCGGTCCTCGGTCTGCGCAATAAACACGCTTTTCCCGGTTGAGTTTCCCCGGCAAGATCTACCGCCTATCCGCCTGAAGGCGCTCCGCTGTGGCCAGTTCGGCACGCATTTCTTCCCGAATCTCGTCCAAGTGTTCGTAGTAATAGGCCAGGGCGGCGTGCACGTCGGCGAGGCTAAGCCCCGGAGTTTGAGAGACGATCACATCGGCCGTCATCCCCTGATGTGGAGGGAGAAACTCATTCAGGCCCGGACGCCGGGATTAGGCACGGCGACTTAGGCTGAGTCTTCGCAAGGCCGTCTAACGCTTGTTCCGTGGAATCGAACGGCAAGACTCCTCCCAAGTACAGATCTCGGAGTATCCCCAAGCACGTCCGGCCGGCTACCGCTTCCCCAGCCGACGAAGGGAGAAGAACCAAGTGGCATTGAGCAGGATTCCCTGCGCCACCGGAGCGGCCTAGTAGCCTTTGAACTGGACGCGAAAGGTGGACATCCACCAGGCGGTGTTGCCGTCGCAGCGGGCCGGCTGGTAGGTCCATTTCGCGACCAGATCGAGGGCGGTCCGGTTCAGGTCGGGGCGGGTGGATTCCAGAACCGAGAGGTTCAGGACGTGACCTTCGCCGTCGATCAATCCGCGCAAGACCACGTCCACCACGCCCGGCCCCGGGCCGATGGGCGGCTGCGGGGTGTCGATCGCCGTGGACCGGATAAACTGCTTGCAGGTGTGCACGGTATGTGTCGTTGCTGCTGGCGGGAACTCGAAAGTTCCGGCGGGGAAATCGGTCATCGGGATCACCCTCTGGTCGATTTCGAACTCCTCGGCGCCGTCCACCAGCCGCACGAAGTGGCCGGGGAAGAGCGCTCCGGAGTATTCGAAGAACTGGGACTGGAGCAGAGTGACGTTGTCCTGGCGCAGGGAGAGCAACATGCCGCGGGCGGCGTCGACGCAAACCTGGTTCTGCTGGATTTCCTCCCCGGCCACCGTGGTGAAATCAATGCAGCGGGCCGGGTGGCCGTCGATGGTGGCGTCGCGGATGGCGCGGATGATGTCAGTGGAATCGAACTGGGCGCGGAAGACCGGAGTGAGCTTGCGGGCACGCTCGACGATGGGCGGCGCAAGACCGGACGATCCAAGCTCGGCCTGCGTGTTGTCCGCCGCGACGTGCACGAAGTGGTAGTCGCCGTATTCGGTCTCGAATCGCTTCTGGCTGTCGGAGGCGCGGAGGCTTCGAAAATCGCCCTCGGAGGGCCCGCCGGCCGACGGCGCGATCGCCTTGATGTGCAGCCGCTGCTCGTGCGGCAGCCAGCGGAGGGGGGTGCTGACGTGCCAGGCGCGTTCCATCAGGCGGACGGCCTCGCGGCGCAGTTCAGGGTCCTCAGCAGTGGGCGGCTGGGGCGAGTAGGTCCGGGTCTGCGGCCAGAGCGGAAGCGCGGCGGCGAGCGCGACGAGGCAGAAGGGGCGCATCGATATCTGCACCAATTATGCGCCGGAACCGAGTGGCCGGCAAGATTGCCGGCGCGGCGAGCAGGATTCCAAGCTGGGCCTGGCCCCTGAGTAACGGGCCGCTCGGAAGTCATTGACGCCGTAGGGTGGCGTAACGGGTCGGCGCTTCGCTGTAGATCGGGTCTCCGCGAACGGCCCCCGCGTCGCGGCTTGGGAAGCCTGAGCCGGCCCTCCGCGCGTTGCGCGATCTTCCCTCGAATGTGCAAAATCTGCCACTGCCGGTGCAAAGTCCGCACCGGGAGGCCAGTCGTCCAAGTGGCATCAAACGACTACTGCGAGACATCTCCGGTCCGGAAGAGATTGGTCCGCTTCGTGCCTAAGGGAGCAGCGTTGACTACGCTTCTACAAGGGAGGCAAGTGTGAAAACGACTTTTGCGTTATTGGTTCTGCTTTGCGTGGCTGCTTTCGCGCAGGATAAGGGGCGCGGAGGAGAGCAACGCGGCGGCGGTCAAAAAGCGGCGGTTGGCGGTGGACACGTTCCTGCTCGCGGTCCTGCTCCCGCGATGGCCTCCAGGCCCGCGCGAGACCAGCGGCCCGCAGCCGAGAACCGCATTGCCGTGGACAAGAAGGGTCATCCGGAAGTCCCGCACGTTCACGTCAAGAACGACCAATGGGTCGGGCACAACAGTGGCGCCAACGATTCGCACTTCCGCGTCGATCAGCCGTGGGTGCATGGACGCTTCACCGGTGGCTTTGGACCGCAACATGTATTCGTGCTTGCGGGAGGAAACCGGGAACGCTTCTGGTTTGGCAACTACTACTGGGACATCGCCCCGTACGACTACAACATCGTGGTGGGTTGGAACTGGGCTGGCGATCAGATCGTGATCTACGAAGACCCCGACCATATCGGCTGGTATCTCGCCTACAACCCGCGGTTAGGCACGTACGCTCACGTCGAGTACCTGGGAGGTTAAGTCTCCAGGTATTCGGAAGGCACATCGTCCTCGGGGACTTCTTTCGTGTGAACCTCGGCCACGTCCGGGTCGGGCGCATCTTCCACGCCGCCGATCACTTCGGCCTCGAAGGATTGCCCGTCCTCGACCAGTTCCGCGACGCTCTCCGAACCGGCCTCCGCAACGTCCGACAATCCCTGAGTGTCCCCAGACTGGCCGGCCGACCCCGGACCCAATCCCGCTTCTCTAGTCGCCACGGTATCGTACGTCCGGACGCCTTCATCGTCTCGCTTGTTCATGCGCTCCATGTAGCACGCCACCTGCCAACGCCCAAGCCGGCGGGAAAGCTCCGCACGCATTCCGCTTTGGCCCCAAATCTGCTTAAAGAGCCGATGTGCCGAACGAGGTGATTTCTATGCCGAAACGTGCGAGCCGGGAGATCCGGCTGGCCTCCCGCCCCACCGGGATTCCAACCGCGGCGAACTTTGCCCTGGCGCGGACCGAGCTGGAGCCGCTACGAGACCGGAAAGTGCTGGTTCGAAACCTATTCATGTCGGTGGACCCATACATGCGCGGCCGCATGAACGACCGCAAATCGTACGCTCCGCCTTTCGAACTGGGCAAACCGCTCGACGGCGGCGCGGTGGGCGAGGTCATCGAATCGCGCGCCATGGAGTTCAAGCCGGGTGATGCCGTCGCTTCCAACTTCGGATGGCGGGAATACTTCATTGCTTCGCCGAAAGAGCTGCACCCGGTCAGCCGCGAGATTCAGCCTCTCTCGGTGTACCTTGGCGCCCTCGGCATGACGGGCATGACCGCTTGGGTCGGGTTGAATTTGGTGGAGGTCAAGGCCGGCGACGTCGTTTTCATTTCGGGGGCCGCCGGGGCCGTCGGCAATGTGGCCGGGCAACTGGCGAAGCTGCGCGGTTGCCGCGTGATCGGATCGGCCGGGTCGGCGGAAAAAGTGAAGTTCCTGCGGGAAGACTGTGGATTCGATATTGCGTTCAATTACAAGGCCGGCCCGGTGCTCGAACAGTTGAATCTGGCGGCGCCGGACGGGGTGGATGTCTATTTCGATAATGTAGGGGGCGAAACGCTCGAAGCGGCGCTCTCGGCTTTGCGCGTGCATGGCCGGATCGTCGCCTGTGGCGGAATCTCCGGGTACAACGAGGAAAGGCCGCGGCCCGGCCCTTCCAATCTGTTCAACATCATCACCAAACGGCTCACCATGAAGGGTTTCATAGTTCGGGACTGGCTGGACCGGCAAGCGGAGTTCGAAAAGGAAGTGGGCGGCTACTTGAAGGCCGGCAAGCTGAAGAACAAGGAAACGGTCGCGAAAGGAATCGACCAGGCCCCGGGCGCTTTCATCGGTCTTTTCCAAGGGCAAAACGTCGGCAAGATGGTGGTGGAGTTGGATTGAGCCCGGGCTATCTCATGAGCGACCTCGTTCTGGAAACCCAATCCCTTACCCGCCGCTTCGGCGCATTTACGGCCGTCGATGCTCAAACCCTTTCGGTCAACGCCGGTGAGG
>PLEM01000028.1 GCA_003137035.1 Bryobacterales bacterium
TGGCGAGGCGCGCCTGGTAGTGCTCGCGGACCGCCCGCGCCTTCGTGTACTGCGACGCGCCGAAAACCTCGCCGTCCTCCTCCGGCTGGCCGCGCCGGTCCACCGGGGGGGCTTGGGTCTGGGTGTTACGCGTCCACTCCGCGTCGGCAATCTCGGAATCGATCTGGCCGTTGGGCAACGTGTGGATGCGACCAGTCCCGATGGCCTTCTGGACCGTACTGGCCGAGACTCCGCGATGGCGGGCGTACGCGCGCTGGCTCATTGCTGGCATGCGTCTATTCCCGAAAAAAGCCCTTGCCTTCCGGGGCGACCGGAGTGATGAATCGTCATGCGCGGATCAACCGCCAAAAGGAGAAACAGCACCATGAAGAACGCAGAAGCCACCAACACCACGGAAACCGCCGCCCTTGCGGAACAGGGCGCGCAGGTTGCGCCGGAGAAGGCCGCCGCGAAGAAGGCTGCCAGCCACAAGAAGGGCGCGCCCAAGGCCAAGAAGGGCGCGAAGAAAGCCGCCAAGCAAGCCAAGGTCGCGCCGAAGAAGCAGGCCAAGGCGAAGGGCACCAGCAAGAAGGCCGCCAAAGTGAAGCAGGCCGGGGTGCCGCGCGAGTTCTCGAAAAAGGCCATCGTCCTGGACCTCCTGCGCCGGCCCAAGGGCGCGACGATGGCCGAGATAGCCAAGGCCACCGACTGGCAGAACCACAGCATCAGGGGCTTCATCAGCGGGAACCTCACCAAGAAGATGGGCCTCAAGGTCGAGTCCACCAAGAACGACGCGGGCGAACGGACGTACAAGGTCGCCAAGTAAAAGCCTCCCGCCTGCTTTCCCCCAACGCCGCCGCCGGGTTCAACGATCCGGCGGCGGTTGTCGTTCGTCAGTGCCCGCCGGCGTCCTTGGCGTCCCTGATGGCCGATGCCAACCCGGCGATCTTCAACAAGACGGTCTCCTCACGCAACAGCCCTGCGATGGTCCTCATCCCGATGTCCTCGACCAGTTTCGTGATCCGCAACTGCAAGCCGTCATCGCGCAACATGGCGGCAGATGCCTTGGAGGTAACCTCGTCCACCATCGCGGCGAACTGCCTCTGGACGCCATCCTCGCGCACGTGACACTCCGATGTCCGCACGAAGGTCCCGTTGATCCGTTGGAGGAAGCGGTTCTCCAACTCGGCGATTTCCTTGCGCACCTCCGCCACCACGGCGCGGCTTTGCAGGCCGACATAGGCGCCAATGAAGCCGGAGACCAGGCCCAACGCCGGGATCAGGATTTGAAACACGTTGTTTTCCAAGGAAGCCTCTCAAGAATGTGGAGCTCGGCCGACCAGTCCGAGAGCGCCAGGCACAGGCCCTGGAGATCGGGATTCCCGGCGCGGATCTCAGCTTCGATCTGGGCACGCTCCCGGCGGCAGCGAGCGATTCATGCCGCGACACCCAAGCGCTCTGCGGCGACGTCCGCAAACGTCCGGCCGTCGGCTTCGAGTGTGGCCGTCTTCCCGCTGAAGTCCATGAATCGCCGGCAAACGACATCGCAGTACCTCGGCTCCAACTCAATCAACCGCGCCTGACGCCCTGATTTCTCGCACGCGATCAGCGTCGTTCCCGACCCTCCGAAGACGTCAAGAATCGTGTCGCGCGTCTTGCTGCTGTTGCGGAGTGCATGCTCTACGAGTTCGACCGGCTTCATGGTCGGGTGCTCCAGATTCGCCATGGGCCGCTTGATGAACCACACGTCGCCCTGGTTCCGGTCGCCGCACCAGAAGTGATCCGTGCCCTTGCGCCACCCGTACAGGATCGGTTCGTACATTCGTTGGTAGTCCGACCGGCCAAGCGTGAAGTGGTGTTTCGCCCAGATCACGAACGTGGACCAGTGGCCTCCCGCGTCCGTAAACGCCTGGTAGAGCGTGTGCAACTCAGACGAAGACATGCAGACGTACATCGCGCCTTTGCAGACCGCCAGCATGTTCGCGCACGACTCGCGCAGGAAGTCGTAGAACTTCCCGCCGAGCGCGTCGTTGCCGATCCTAAGCTTCTTCGCGGTCTTGCCGACGTAATCGACGTTGTAGGGCGGGTCCGTGAAGACCATATCCGCAAGCCCGCCGGCCAGAACCGTCTGAATCGCCTCCATGCTGGTCGCGTCGCCACACAGCAGGCGATGATCGCCCATCACCCACACGTCTCCGGGCACTGTAACCGCGTGCTCCGGCTCGTCGGGAACGGCATCCTCGTCCGTGAGGCCCTCGCGAGTCTCCTCCGGATCGCGTAGGATCTCCTCCAGTTCCTCATCCGAAAAACCGACCAGATCGAGATCGAAGCCATCGTCCTGAAGGGCGTCCAACTCCACGCGCAACATCTGTTCGTCCCATCCGGCACTGAGCGCCAGGCGGTTATCCGCGAGAACGAGCGCGCGCCTCTGCGTCTCCGAGAGGTGATCGAGCACGATGACCGGCACCTCGGCCATCCTGAGCTTGCGCGCCGCGGCCAAGCGCGCGTGGCCGGCAATAATCACGCCGTCGGCGCCCACGAGAATCGGGTTCGTCCAGCCAAACTCCACGATGCTGGCGGCGACCTGGGCGACTTGCTCGTCGCTGTGCGTCCTGGCGTTCCTGATATACGGCAGGAGGCGATCCACGGGCCACTGCTCGATCTGGAGATCCGTTCTCACGAAGCCTTCCTTTTGCGTGGGCCGTAGTAGGGGTTGGGGCCGTTGTGCTTGATTGCACGCGCGTCGTTCTGCCTCGGATTCAGTACCTGGTCTGCCGGGACGCCGCGAGACTCCGCAACGGCTGCGAAGGTTTCGCCGGTGGCTGCGAGGACCGGCGTGTCGCCGGTCAAGTTCGTGACCCGGCGGACGATCACGTCGCAGTAGGCCGGGCTGATCTCGCAGCCATAGCCCCTCCGGTCGAGCAACGCCGCCGCGGCCATCGTGCTCCCGCTTCCCATGAAGGGGTCGTAGGCCACGTCTCCGGCGTCGGAAAATGCCTTGATGAAGAATTCGGGCAGCGCTCGAGGGAATGGCGCAGAGTGCGATCCCTGAGTGCTCTCTGTTGTAGCCTCGATGACGTTGCTCGGCCGCGCGAGGCCCTCATGCCTGCCGTCCATCAGTTTGCGGCGCATGTGGCCCCATCCCTGCGATCCCTGTGGAGGCAAGGAGGCTGCTGCCCCACGCGGGCCCGTCCCCAGCAGGCCGCTCCCAGATCGGGATTTTGGATTGTCTGGCGAGTAGTCGAAACAGTCCTCCGACACGTGGCCTACTGCCTCAGGCCGGAACTTGATCGATTGCTGCCGGCAAAAGTGAAAGATCGGCTCCCAAGCGTTCTTGAATCGGTTTCCCCAGCCGCCCGGTACGCCGTTATCGGTCTTGCGCCAGCAGAATTCATCGACGAATCGCCAACCCCACTGCCGCCGGTGCGCGATTACGAGGTCCTTCACGTACAGATTACGCTCCCCTTCGTCGGCGTGCTCCTTGATGTTGAGGAAGTAGGAGCCATCGGGCGCCAGAATCGACTGGACTCCGGCCGCAACCGCGCCGAACCACCCCACGTACTCGTCCGGAGGGATCGGCTCAAACCCGCTGGTGGGATCATACTCGCGCTGCGTCGCGTAGGGCGGCGAGGTCACGACGACGTCGGCCACCACATCGCCGAATAGAGCGCGAATGACATTCCCGTCGCGGCAGTCGCCGCAGATCAGGCGGTGGGCACCGATCAACCACACGTCGCCGGTCTGGGTTACCGGCTGGGCTGGAGGTTCGGTGACCTCATCGGCCACATCCTGCGGCGGCGCGTCGCCGCCTTCGAGCAGCGCCTCCAGTTCCTCGTCGCTGAAGCCGACGACGGCGAGGTCCATGCCGTCCTTTTCGAGCTCGCGCAGTTCGGCGGCAAGGATTTTCTCGTCCCATCCGGCATTCATCGCGAGCTTGTTGTCCGCGATGATGTACGCCCGCCGTTGAGTCTCGCTGAGGTGGTCCAGCACCAC
>PLEM01000063.1 GCA_003137035.1 Bryobacterales bacterium
CAGGCATTCAGCCTGTGCGGGGGTTTTTCACGGACCCTCGCGCGCGCGGCTCGGTAACAGGGCACGCTACAATCGCTATCAAGGTTGTCATGCGGATACTCAAACTGTTTCCGGGGCCGGCGCTGATCGGGGTTGCGGCCTTCGTTCTCGTCGCCGGCGGATCCACGAACGAAGAACTGTTGTGGCGGCATCGGAACCTCGGCAAGGCGCTATTCGAAACCCCCACCACGGTGGCCCAGTCGGCCGTCGAGCTCAAGAAAGCCCTGGATCTGGCGCCGGGCTCGCTCCGGGAGCGGCTCAATTACGGCCTGGCCCTGCTGCGCTCCGGCAGCAACAAAGAGGCCATCGCGGAGTTGGAGAAGGCGCAGAAGCAGGAGCCGGGGCTGCCGCACACCTGGTTCAACCTGGGCATCGCCTACAAGCGCGAGGGGCGCTACCCGGACGCCGTCCGGCAGTTCGAGCGCATGGCGCAACTGGCTCCCGAGGAGCCCGTCTCGCATTACAATCTGGGCCTGCTCTACAACCTCACTGGGCGCGAGCCGGACGCGCTGAAGCAGTTCGAGATCGCGGCCAANNAGCGCTGGCGGTCTTCATGGACGCCAAGAAGCGCCAGAAGGAAGCCGACGATTCCGAGGACATGGAGTGGTGCTTCTACGCGGAACTCTACGATCCTATCCAGGCGCAGCCCGGCGCCCAGGTGATGCCCCCCGCGGAGCCGAAGTTCGAGGACCGCAAGCTGGCCGGAACGGTGGACCCGAAGACGGCCGGCCTGCTGGCGATCGACTCGATGGGCGATGGCAGCACGGACCTGCTCGCGTGGTCGCGCGGCGGCATACGCCTGTACCGCAAGGGCAAGGACCTGGTCGAGAACTCCGGCCTCCGGGACATCAAGGATGTCATCTCGGTGGCGGCCGGCGATTTCGACAACGACGAGCTGACCGACCTCTGCGTGCTGACGGAAAGCGGGCCGCTGCTCTACCGCAACGCGAAAGGCCGCTTCGAGAAGAAGGAGGCGAGCCTCCCGAAGGGGCGGTTTGAGGCTGCGGTGTGGCTGGACTTCGACCACGACTACGACCTGGACCTGTTCCTGTTCGGCGCCAAGTCCGTGCTGCTGCGCAACGAAGAAGGCGTGCTGCGGGACTACACCGCGCATTTCCCGTTCGCCGCGGGCCGCGCCATCGCCGCCGTCCCGTTTCGGGTGGCGCCCGACACCAAGGGCATCGATCTGGCGGTGGCCTACGCCGACCATCCGGCGGTATTGTACCGCGACCAGTTGCGGGGACTGTTCACCGCGGCTCCATTGGAGGCAGTGCCGCCGGGCGCAACCTCGCTGCGGGCCGCCGACATCGACAACGATAGCTGGGTCGATCTGGCGTTTTCAACGCCGGCCGGGGGGATCGGGCTGGCGCTCAATCGCAACGGCAAGTTCCAGGCGGCAACCGTGGGCGCAACCGGTACTGCGGAGTTCGCGGACCTGGACAACCGGGGCATCTCCGACCTGATCGCCGCCAACGGGATCTGCCGCAACCAGGGCCAAGCCAAGTTCGCGGCTCCGAGCGCTCCCTCGGGATTCCCTGCCGGGCTAGCCTGGGCGGCGGCGGATTTCGACCGGGACGGGCGCGTGGACCTGGCCACGGTCGCTTCCGACGGCAGCATTCATGTGTTGTTGAACCGGACCGTCACCAAGAACCAGTGGCTGAGCGTGGGACTGAGCGGCGTGAAGAATCTGAAAAGCGGCGCGGGCTCCGAAGTGGAGGTGAGGGCGGGCAACCGCTACCAGAAGAAGATCTACGAAGGCGTACCGCTGCTGTTCGGCCTGGGCGCGGACCGGGAAGTGGATATGGTCCGCATCAGTTGGCCCAACGGGATGATCCAGAACCAGCCGGAGGAGAAGGCCGCGCGCATGGCGGTGTTCAAGGAAGCGCCGCGGATGTCGGGTTCCTGCCCCATGGTATTCGCCTGGAACGGGCGCGAGTTCCAGTTTATCAGCGACGTGCTGGGCGTAGCGCCGCTGGGCGCCAGCTCGGGCGATGGCAGTTACTTCCCGGTCGACAGCGACGAATACCTGCAACTGCCCGAAGGTTCGATCGCGCCGCGCGATGGGCGCTACGAAATCCGCATCACCGAAGAACTGCACGAGGTTTCCTACATCGACCAGGTGCGGCTGATCGCGGTGGACCACCCGGAGGACGTCGAGATCTTCACCAACGACAAATTCAAATCGCCGCCCTTCCCCGAGTTCCGGCTGTTCGGCGTGCGCCACCGCGTCTATCCGCAGGCGGCGCGCGATGCACGCGGATGCGACGTGCTCGAGAGCGTGCTGCGGCGCGACCGCGTCTACGCCGCCGGCTTCCATCACGATTATGCCGGCCGGGCCGAGATGCACTGGCTCGACCTGGACTTCGGCCCGCGAGCGGCGCGCGACAACCGCGCCGTGCTGGTTTTGAACGGCTGGATCGATTGGGCCGATGGAAGCACCTTCATGGCCGCTTCGCAGGGCAACCCGGTGGGGCTGGTGATGCCCTACCTCCAGGTGAAGGACGCCGCGGGCCAGTGGCGCACCGCGATCGAAGACATGGGCGTGCCCTCCGGCGGGCCGAAGACCATTGTGGTGGACCTCACGGGCAAGTTCCTCTCCTCCTCGCGCGAGGTTCGCATCGTCACCAACACCTGCGTGTACTGGGACCAGGCCTTCCTGAGCGAGAACACCGCCGCGCCGCCGGTCCACATGACCACGTTGGACGCGGAGGGCGCCAGCTTGAACCTGCGTGGCTTCTCCCGCGTATTGCTCGACCCCCGGCGCGAGCAGCCGGAAGCCTACCAGTACGCGCACTGGATGCCGGAGGCCATGTGGAACCCCGTTCCGGGCCTGTACACGCGCTACGGCGACGTGAGCGAGCTGGTGCGGAGCGTCGATGACCGCTCCGTCATCATGGGCTCTGGCGACGAGCTGCGCATCGCATTCGGCGCCGACAGCCTGCCGCCGGTCCGCCCTGGCTGGAAACGCGATTTCCTTCTGAAGGTCGACGGCTGGTCCAAAGACGGCGACGCCAACACGGCGTTCTCCCAGAGCGTCGAGCCGCTGCCGTTCCATAGCATGAGCCAGTACCCTTATCCGGCTTCGGAGCGCTTCCCCGACGACCCGGCTCACCGAGCCTGGCGCGACAAGTACAACACGCGGCGCTCGATGACGCTGATGCCGAAGCTGGCCCGGAGCCGGCCGTGACGCAGGCGGAGAAGGCGGAGCAGTTTCGGGCCTTGCACCGCGGCCCTGTGCCGCTGGTGCTCCCGAACGTTTGGGACGCGGCCAGCGCCCGTGTTGTCGAGGAGCTTGGATTTCCCGCCATTGCCACCACCAGCGCCGGGTTCGCCTTCTCGCTCGGATATCCGGATGGCCAGCATGTATCCCGTGACGAGATGCTGGCGGCGGTGGGCCGAATCGTGGCCTCCGTACAGATTCCCGTGAGCGCGGACATCGAGGCGGGCTACGGAGATACGCCGGAGGCAGTCGCCGATACGATCCGGGCCGTGCTGGCGGCCGGCGCGATCGGCGTCAACCTCGAGGACGCGATGGCCGACGTACATCTGCAAGAGGAACGGATCGGAGCGGCCCGCGACGCAGCCAGCGCGGCAGGCATCCCTTTGGTGCTGAACGCGCGGACCGACGTCTACCTGCGTCCCGCCGGCGACGAGAAGGCTCGATTCGACGATGCGGTCCGGAGACTCAACGCATACCTCGCGGCCGGCGCGGATTGCGCCTTTCCGATCGGCGCTCGCGATCCAGGCCTCATTTCGGCGCTGGTCGGAGCCATCCAGGGTCCGGTGAACGTGCTGGCGGGGCCGGGTGCACCGTCAATCGGTGAGCTTCAAAGTCTCGGAGTAGCGCGCGTCAGTTTCGGGTCTGGTCTCACGCGCGCCGCGATGGGCCTCACGCGCCGCATCGCCGGCGAGCTGCTGCGCTCCGGAACCTACAACAGCTTCCCGGAAGACACAATCCCCTCTCCTGAAGCAAACCGCCTATTCGAGAAGACCGGGAGGTAGGCCGATCGGCGAGCCGCGCTACCTCCGGCGCTGCGCTCCACGAATCGCTGAATCGCGCGTTGGACCGCGCGCTCGTTCACACCGGACGGCGGCTCGACAAAGCCCTGCGCGGCAAGTACCAGGACGGCGGCAAATCCGAGCAGCAAGCCCGTCGGCCGGAGGACGCCCGCCGCGCGGTTGGCGCCAAATTAAAAGCCCCAGGCTGGGAACCTGGGGCTTCACTCAGAGGGGCTGGCGACGGCTGGGTCCGTCGCCGGGGATGCTATGTAATAGCTAACTAAGTTAAGTTTACACCAATTCCGATGCGATTGTGTCGTACTTTAAGTAATTTTAACGTAACTCCGGCCATACCCGCGTTTGCGCGTAGGCAATCCCCCCGTCGCCCCACCTAGGGTCGGGCTTCCGAACGAGGCTTGGGTCTCCTGGCGCGCTCATAGTCGGCGGTAAGTTGCCGCGTGATCTTGTCGGCCACATCGGCGCTGGCGCCGCGGAACTTACCTCCCAGGCTCTCCTGGGTAGTGGACCAGATGACATCGCCGTCTTTGTTCACCAGCCGGACTGCGGCCGTGGCTTCGTGTTTGCGCTCCGCAATGCGCGAGTCGTCGTGATCCCCAATGCCCACGCTGGCGTACCCGTTCTTGCGGTTCTTGACCGCGTTCGCCCCGCCCAGCGATCCCGAGGCGTTGATGCCTTCGCTCGAGGAGAAGGTGTCGGTGAAAACCAGGTCTTCGGCCGAGCCGCGCAGGGTGGCGTCGGCTCGCTCGGCGCTTTCGGTCACCACGAAGAGCCTGGCGCCGTGGAGGCTGCTGATGATCATGTCGCGCATCTGCGCGGCGGTCTCCCCTCCGGTAAGCCGGTCCACATAGACGCGCCGGACGGTGAGCAATTGGGCGAGGTTCTGTTGCTCGAGCGAGGGAGACGCCCCAGCCGGCTTGGGTGCAGCGGCATCGTCCGCGGCGAGCAGCGCCGCCAATACGCAGAGCAGCCACATCGCTAACCCTTACCCGCCTTGCGGGCTTCCGAATCCTGGTATTGAACTTTGCGTCCCGTCCTGGTCTCCAGGCTCACCAACAGGGCCCTGATGTGCGCCTTGTCCACTCGCAGAACCATAGCCTGCTGATGCCCCTCATCGTCCGTGTAACCCAGCGTCACAAAGTGTTTCCGGCTCTTGCTGAGTAGCAGCATGGGGGAGATGATGATGGCCATGGCGTAGCGGCGGCCCACCTGCTGCCCGTACTCGATCAGTTGGATGCGTTCATACGGAATCCGAAGGTCGGTCTTCCCGGTCTTGAACTGGAGGTGCTGGTCGTCGGTGAGGTCGATCACGCCGCCTTTCGCTGGCGGGTTGGAAATGGTTCCGCCCACATAGTCGGCGGAGGCTCCGCGGTCGGCCGCGAAGGCCGCCGCAACCAGGACCGCGAAAAGCACCCAACGGTAGGAACGCACTAGTTACTAGGTGCCGGCCGGGGGAGAGGTTTCTCAGGCTTTGTGCGCGGAATTGCGCGGAGCGCCGCTCATCGGCCCACCCTTCTCAGGAGGATTCGGATGGCGTCGAGGATGGCCGGTTCGAGCTCTCCGGCGAGCGGTCCGGCGATGTCGTTCGAATTCCCGACCACGATGAGGGGCTCCCGGGCGCGGTGGAACTCGCGCTGGATGCGGCGGGCGAAGTCCGGCGCCACCTCGCCCCCCAGAGCAACCAACGTCAGGCTCCCGCCGAAACGGATGGCCTGAACCGGACAGGGATTCGGCCGGGGCCCGGGAGTTTCGCGAGGGCGAAGGACGGGTTCCGGCTCGACCATGCGGAATGCCGATCGCATCANNGCATCAGGCCGTCTACCCGCTTGCGGGTCCCCGTTGGGCCGGCGGCGGGGCCTTGTCCGAACAGTGCGGCACGCGAGGTTCCGCCGTCGGGCGAAGCGACTCTCAAGCCGCCGCCCTCGTCGTAGTACAGCGTTGCCGGCCGCAGGTCGCCGAGCGCCGCTCCAATCAACGTCACCAGGTTCTCGGCGAGCTTCGCGCGATCCGGCGGCGGCGCGGGCCCCGAAACGAACAGCACCTGGGAGCGATCGAACTCACTGCGCCCGGCCACCAGGTCGGTGATGGCGCGCGGGAATCCGATCTCGCCGGCGGTCACGACGACCAGGCGGCCGCCTTTCGCATCCTGGATCGCAACCGCCTGGGCCCATCGCTCCGGAGCCACTTCGAAGCGCGCCACACCGGCCTGGTAGTCGGCGGCAAGCGCCGTCGCCAGCGTCGCCAACGCGGCGCCCCAGTGAATGAGAACGGTCATGGCGCGCGCCGCGTTCAGCGTTTACCGAGTCCCGGATACCAGCCGCCGGGGTCCCTGGGTCCGGCAACCACGCCGGTGTTGCAGAGGGGGAACGGCCGCGTCCACTCCAGTTCGTCGGCCACCTGATCGTGCAGCCGGTAAGTCCGCTTCACCGAGGCCAGCGCGGCGCCGCCGGTGAGGTTGATCTTCGCCAGGTCGTATTGACCCAGGCCGAGCTTCCAAGCGTAGTTGAGATACCCGACCCAGTCCGGGTTAATCCCCATACACTCCACCCCGACGCGGTCGGCGGCCAGGAAGTCGGTCGAGGCGATGGCCACGCGCGAAGGCNNCTCGTAGCCGTCGATCACCGCCACGCCCCAGTACCGCTTCAGCTCCCTGGCCATCTGGTGGATATTGATGTTGGCCAGCCGGTAGGTGTCGTGCATCTTGGGCTTGTCGCTCCAGGTCCACCAGCCTTCGGCGTTGGTGGCGTGCAGCGGCGCGCCCATGGCTATGTTCTTCACCGACATGGTCG
>PLEM01000409.1 GCA_003137035.1 Bryobacterales bacterium
GCCTGGGCACCCGGTCAATTCTAGCGCGTCAGCCTTGCCACCTGCGCCATAGCGAAACGCCGCGCTGCCAACCCCACCGCCCAGGGCAACCCGCGCGTGCGGCCCGTTCGATCCGCACAGCTAGCGCTGTTGCCTGCGGGCCGCCGTGTCTCTTGCGGCGGTCCAATGGAGCGAGCTGGCTTGTCGGTGGTCCATTCTTGAGCGAGCTTCCTCTTTACCCCTGGCCTTCTTTCAACCGCAGAGAGCGCAAAGAATGGAGAGCATTGATAGCCGACTTTACCGATCTCCAACTACGCGGTCAGGGAAGCTGCACGACGTTTCCACCAGCGCCCTTGAGTGCCATTGGCACGCGCACAGTAAACGCCTTGACCGAGACAGGAAGCTGAAAGGCGACGGTAATATTGCCACCCTCATTGGGAATCCGGATAAGGTCTTGGGACTGCGAAATGATCTGCCGACCATCGATTCTCATCCCAAACGGCACGCCTCCGTCGCTCCTGCTTACCTGATGCACCGAGAACGCCCAGAAAACCTGGCCCCCCATAAGCTCTGCAATCTTTACACCCAAAGGAGATACAATACCGAAAGAAATCTCACCTTTCCCCTTAGTTGGATCTCCATAAACCGCCTCGATGTCGAACCAGTTGGACGCCGGTTCGAAACCCTTCGGGAATGGGCCTTCGCCCTTCAGGTGCACCACGACCAGTTTGTAACCCGCTTTGGCCTTGACGGTGCCCTCTTTGTGGTAGATCATCTCCACGACCTCGGAGCTGCTGACTTGGAGCTTCAATTGTGCAAAGTCGCAAGCTGGAGGCGCCACATCAGCCACACCAACCGTTGTCACCGCGTCCGCACCCGCAGCCGAATGACAGAACATGGCAACTCCAATGCAGAGAATAACTACTAGCCAGATTGTTTGTGAACGGATCATTTGGTTTTCTTTCGTGCCCCGAGAGCTCGTGGGGCGGCTCTAAGTATATCCCAAACGCTCGTTCAACGCGCGAGTCAGTCAAGGGCACGGGAGCTCGCCGAACTGCTCCCGCTGCTTGAGTGCCGGCGAATGGAGCCTGCCGTCGGAAAAGCCGGATAGACCTCGCCCAACGCCCCAATTCTTTCCGATACGGCTGCCAACTCCCGTGATGCCGGCTTAACTGACCCATTGCCCACTGGCGTCACGGCGCTCTGGTTGCGCGCTGGCTAAGGCGCGGTGCACAACCTGTTCGTGCGTGTCAGGGCATCGCCGCCGGGCCTAGTGTGAACCCGTCTACGCTCAGGCCCGCTTCGCGAGCACGTTCGTTTCGTACTTTCGGATCTCGTCGAACCAGGCCCGGCCGACGGGGACGCCCTTTTGCATGCAGTAGTAATCCCACACGGCGGCCCAGGGCAGGCTCTTCTGCTCTTCGAGCATCGCCAGGCGCTCGGTGAAGTCCATCTTCAGCTCGGCGGCTTTCAGAGCGGCGGTCGGCTCGAGCTCGGCGATCAACAGCGCCTTGAGCATGTTGCGGGTGCCGATTACCCATGCGGCCACGCGGTTGATGCTGGCGTCGAAGTAATCCAGCCCGATATGAACCTTATCGAGCTTCCCGCTACGCACCAGTTCCTTGGCGATCGCCTGTAACTCATCGTCGAGGATGACCACGTGATCGCTGTCCCAGCGGACTGGGCGGCTGACATGCAGCAGCAGTCCGGGACAGAACATCAGCACGCAGGAGAGTTTGTCGGAGATAACTTCCGTGGGATGGAAGTGGCCGGCGTCCAGCGTGAGCACCTTCTGGCGCGACACGGCGTAAGCCAGGTAATACTCGTGCGAACCGGCGGTGTAACTCTCGGCGCCGATGCCGAACAGTTTCGCTTCCACCGCGTCGAGATGAATCTTGGGATCGATGGGCTCGGCGAACATCTTGTCGAGCGAATCGGTCAGGCGCTCGCGCGGGCCGGTGCGGTCGATCGGAATATCCTTGTAACCGTCCGGGATCCAAACGTTCGTGACCGTGGTCGAGCCAAGCTGCCTGCCCATCTCCGCGCCGATCTTGCGGCAGCAGATGCCGTGCTCGATCCAGAAGTCGCGGATTCCCTTGTCGGGGTGGGTCAGCGTGAAGCCGTCGGCGGCCTTCGGGTGCGAGAAGTAGGTCGGGTTGAAGTCCATCCCCAGACCGTTGGACTTCGCCCAATCGATCCAGCTCTGGAAATGCTCGGGCAGCATTTCATTCCGGTCGATGAACTTGCCGCCGTTGTCGAGGTAACAGGCGTGCAGATTCAGCCGGTGCTTGCCGGGAACCATGCTCAGCGCTTTCTCGACATCGGCGCGCAGCTCGGCGATGGAACGGGCCTTGCCCGGGTAGTTGCCGGTCGCCTGGATGCCGCCGCCTTCCAGTTTCGCGCCGACTTTCTCGAAGCCGCCCACATCGTCGCCCTGCCAGCAGTGCAGGGATATCGGAATGGTCTCGAGCCGCCGCATCGCAGCGTCGGCGTCCACCCCGGCGCTGGCGTATTGTTCCTTGGCAATCTGGTAAGCCTGTATGAGGGTCTGGTCTGTCATTCGCGTCTCCAGGGCCAGTATACGCTACCGCGCGGGGCGGTTGCTCGTGGTAGTCTGGGAGTCTTTCTCCGCATGTCGATCCGTCGCTCTCTCGAAGGATATTTTCAGTTTCAGGAACTCGGCACGAACTGGCGAACCGAAACGCTCGCCGGCCTCACGACGTTCCTGACCATGTCCTACATCATCTTCGTGAACCCGTCGATCCTGGGCGACGCGGGCGTCCCGGTGAAGGCGGCGATGGCGGCGACCTGTGTTTCCGCGGCCTTCGGCAGCCTCATGATGGGCATCTACGCGCGCTATCCCATCGCGCTCGCCCCCGGCATGGGACTGAACGCCTACTTCGCCTACACCGTGGTGCTGGGCATGCACGTGCCCTGGCAGACCGCCCTCGGCGCGGTGTTCCTCTCCGGCGTCGTGTTCCTTCTTCTGACGCTCGGCGGCATCCGGCAATTGATCCTCTCCGCGCTCCCTCCGGAGCTGTACGCTTCGGTCGCCGCGGGAATCGGACTGTTCATCGCCCTGGTCGGCTTCCAGAAGTCCGGGATCGTCGTGGCGCACCCGAAGACGCTGGTCGCTCTCGGAAACCTGCGGGATCCGAACGCATTGCTCGCGATCTTCGGCCTGCTCGCGATCGCCGGACTCACAGTCTGGCGCGTGCGCGCGGCGATGCTCATTGGCATCCTGGCGACCGCCGCCGTGGGCGCGGCGTTCGGCCTGGTCCACTGGCAGCCGCAATCGATGAAGTGGACGGATTTCGCCGCCACCGCGGGAAAGCTCGACGTCCCCGCCGCTCTCCGCCTCGGATTCCTCGAAATCATCTTCGTCTTCCTGTTCATCGACCTGTTCGACAATCTCGGCACACTGGTCGGCGTCGCCAAGAAAGCCGGGATGCTCGGGCCGGACAACCGCATCCCGCGAGTGGGGAGGATTCTGCTCACCGACGCCTCGGCCACCATCGTCGGCTCGCTCGCGGGCACCTCGACGGTGGTTAGTTACATCGAGAGCGCCGCGGGCGTGGTGGCGGGCGGGCGGAGCGGGTTCACCGCCGTGGTGATCGGCCTGCTCTTCCTGGTGGCCCTGCTGGTGGCCCCGATCGTCGGCGTGATCCCGCCGGCCGCCACCGCTCCGGCGCTGATCGTAGTCGGCAGCCTGATGGTTTCCACCGTGGCCGACATTCGCTGGTCCGACCCGGTGGTGGCGCTGCCCGCCTTTCTCACCATGGTCTCGATCCCGCTCACCTTCAGCATCGCCACCGGCATCGCTTTCGGTCTGATCGCGCACACGCTGCTGCGCGTAATTCGCGGCGAGTTCCGGAGCGTGAGCTGGCTGGTGTACGTGCTTACGGCCTTGTTCATCGCCAGGTTCGTATACTTGAGTTCGTAGATCGCAATGGGGTACGAAAGATGAAAACGACTTCCGCTGTTCTCGCCGCTCTCGCGGCCACGCTCGTCATCTCCACGCTCCATGCCCAGGTCGCGGAGCGTCCGATTCCCCGCCTGGTGCANNGAGGATCAGGACCTGGGCCTGGAGAGCACCTGGCCTTCGCACCCCAAAGACTGGGCTGCCATGGAGTACCTGCATGCCAACACGATCGAAATACCCATCTACTGGGATCAGATCGAAAAGCAGCCCGGGCAGTTCGACTTTTCGTCGATCGACAGGCTCCTGGCCGAAGCTCGCCAGCATAAGGTTCGTCTCATCCTGCTCTGGTTCGCCACCTGGAAGAACGGCAGCCAGCACTATATGCCCGAATGGATGTTGTTGGACCCAGTCCGCTATTTCCATGCGGTCGACCGGAACGGGCAGGCGGTGGACTCGCCTTCACCCTTCGCCACCGCGTCGCTCGAAGCGGACAAGAGGGCATTCGCCGCCGTCATGGGACACCTGAAGCAAGCCGACCCGCAGCGCACCGTAATCATGGTTCAGGTGGAGAATGA
>PLEM01000294.1 GCA_003137035.1 Bryobacterales bacterium
ACCGCCAAGCACTTCGCGGTGCATGGCCAACCCGAGGGGGGCGCCAACACGGCGCCCGGCAACTACTCCGAGCGGGTGATCCGGGAATCGTTCCTGGTTCCGTTCCGCGCCGCCGTCGAGGAGGCGCACGCCGGCAGCGTGATGGCATCGTACAACGAGATCGACGGCATTCCGTCGCATGTGAATTCATGGCTGCTGGATAAGGTGCTGCGCCAGGAATGGGGATTCCGCGGGTATGTGGTGTCCGACGGCGGCGGATTGCAGATGCTGGTGGCGACTCACCACATCGCAGCGGATTTCGCGGGCGCGGCGCGGCAGGCGCTGGCGGCGGGCGTGGACTACGACCTGAGCAACGGAGAGGTTTACCGCACGCTGCTGGAGCAGGTGAAGCAGGGCAAAGTGCCGGAGTGGCAGATCGACCGCGCGGTGGTGAGGATACTGGGCGTGAAGTTCCGTCTGGGGCTGTTCGAGAACCCCTATGTGGACCCCGACTACGCCGAGCGCATCACCAACAGCGCCGAGCATCGTCAGTTGGCGGTGAAGACCGCCGAGAAAGCCATTGTGCTGCTCAAGAACGACGGCAACCTGCTGCCGCTGGACCTGGCGAAGTACAAGACCATTGCGGTGATCGGTCCCAACGCGGCGGATGTTCACATAGGCGGTTACAGCCGGGATCCGGGGCGCGGCGTCAGCATCCTGGATGGCATCCGCGCGCGCGCGGGCACGGCTGCCAAGGTGGTTTACTCGGAGGGCTGCAGGATCACGGAAGGCAAGCAGGGCTGGGCGGCGTGGTACGAGAACGAGGTCAAACTCCCCAGCGCCGAGTTCCAGTTGAAAAGCATCGCGGCGGCGACCGAGGTGGCGCGGAATGCGGACGTCGCCATTGTCGTGGTGGGCGAGAACGAGAGCACCAATCGCGAAGCCTGGTCGGCGGAACACTTGGGCGACCGGGACTCGCTGGACTTGATTGGCTACCAGGACCAACTAATCAAGGCGGTGGTCGAGACCGGCAAACCGACCGTCGTGTTCCTGATTAATGGGCGGCCGCTCTCGATCAACTACACGGTGGAACATGCGCCGGCGATCGTGGAAGGCTGGTATCTGGGCCAGGAAGGCGGCTCTGCAGCGGCCAGCATGCTTTTCGGGGACGTGAATCCGGGCGGGAAACTTCCCATCACCTTTCCGCGCTCGGTGGGCCAGCTTCCGGCTTACTACAACCACAAACCGTCCATGAACCGCGACTACCTGTTCACCGGCAGGAAGCCGCTGTTTCCGTTCGGCTGGGGATTGAGTTACACGACGTTTCACTTCGACAACCTGCGCGTGGATCCCGCCGTGATTGGCACAGGTGGCGCGACTACGGTCTCCGTGGATGTAACCAATACCGGCGGCAGGGAAGGGGACGAAGTCGCGCAGTTGTACATCCACCAGCGCGTGGCCTCGGTGACGCGCCCGGTGATGGAGCTCAGAGCCTTCCAGCGAATCGGCCTCAAGCCCGGAGAGAAGAAGACGGTGGAATTCAAGCTCACCCCCAGGGACCTTTGGATGTTAGATCGGGACATGCACTGGGTGGTCGAGCCGGGTGTGTTCGACATCATGGTTGGACCGAGTTCCAGCCAGACGAGCGGCGTTTCGCTGGAGGTGGTGGCCAAGTAGAACGGGGGCCGGCGAGGCGCGGGCCGAACGCGAATCGGACGGCTCGGGATGGGCAAACCGAGATGCAATGTCCGCACAGGATGCATTCGTCGGATCGCATGGCGCCGGCCAGGACCATCTCTTGAACGTTCAAGCTCATGGGGCAGGTGCGTGAGCACAGCGTGCAGCGCCGGCATTTGCCGGGGTCGGCCGCGACTCGCAGGGAGGGCAGGCCGGCGCGCCGGCTGAGGCGGCTCCCGAAGATCATCAGCGGCGCAATCCAGCAGAGGTAGTGGCAGGTAGTCCAACTGCCGATCAGGAACGCCGGAGGGACGACAATCAGGAAGGCCCCGTAGCGAAACAGAAACGAGCGGGTCGCGCCGCCGCCGGCCGTTCCGAACCTGAGATCCACTTGGTGGAAGCCGCGGGCGTGAAGGACTCCGATCAAGACCACGGCCGCCCAGAGGCCGAACACAACATACTTGCTCCAGTACTTCCTCTTCCCCTCCAGCCGTCGTGCCCCGAGATTGGTGCAACATTCCTGCACCGCCGCGCCCGGACAGAACCAGCCGCAGAACGCCCGCCCCAGAAACAGCGACACCAGCGCCAGGAAACCGTAAGTCAGAAGACTGGCAACCAGGATGCCCCGGAACGCTCCGACCACGCTGACCACCGGCGAGAGGAACAGATGGAACGCGGGGAGCAACTGAAACAGAGTGAAGGCGGCGAACAGCGCGATTTTGCGGATGGTTTGGGTCATGTCCGCGGGCGGAAATCGGGGATTGAGTGTACTGTCACTGGTTTTTCAGGCGACGCCCAGCATGGCGTTGAAGAAGCCGACCAGGTACTTCCAGAGGAGGTAGTAGATGATCACGAGACCCGGCAGGACCAGCCAGAACGCCGCAACGAAGTAACTCGGAAACGGGAAGTTCAGCGCGCGGGCGACGACGAACGCGAGCGGCAGCAGGATGGCCGGCAGCAGCGCGCCGTGGATGCCCAGGGGAAGGCGGCGGTGCGAGCGCTGGGCGGCGTAGATGACGTTCCAGGCGCCCCACAGATTGGGGACCAGGGCCAGGGGGAAGATGACGAAGCGCTCGATCGGGAATTCTATGTTGTAGACGAACCGGGACACACAGAAGAAGCCGAAGATCGCCAGCACGAACATGGTGGGAAAGACGATTCCCGCCATGTAGGCTCGGAGATAAGGGTGCGTGCTCATATAGGTTTCTCCATTACAGGTGATACAGAAGACTTGGGATTACCTGGGGGAAGACCAGGATCCAGGCGCCGGCCAGGGCAACCAGGATCCAATCGAGCCAGGAGCGCCGCGCGCTTCCCTGGTCCAGTTTGCGCAACATGCTAGGCCACAGATCGCGCTCCAGACCGGCGTTTTCGGGCGGGCGGAAGGCTTCCCGAAGCAGATCTCGAAGCTTGGCGTCGTTGTTTTCGTTCATGGTTCCACTCCCAGCCGTCGCAGCTTCTTGCGTAACAGCCGGACGGCGCGAAACTGGCGGGACTTGACGGCTGCCACCGAAATGCCCAGCGTTTGGGCGACTTCCGAATAGGGCCGCTCTTCAATCAGCGCGAGTTCGGCGACGGCGCGCAGTTTCGGGGGCAGGCCACCGAAGGCGAGCCGGACCGCGGCGTGCACTCCATCCACCGAGGCGTCCGGCCCGGCCGAGGTCTCCGGCACGTCCTGGACGAGGGTGGCCTCGTGGCGGGCTCGCTTGAGGTGGCTGAAGGCCAGGTGTGTCGCAATGATACGCGCCCAAGCCCCGAACGCACGCTTCGGATCGAAGCGGGCCCGCGACCGGTAAATTCGCCAGAAGGTCTCGATAGTGAGGTCTTCGGCGGCTGCCGGGTCCCGCACCACCCGGACGATCCAGCCGTACACCTGGCTCTGGAACTGGCGGAAGACGGTCTCGAACGCGTCGATGTCGCCGAGTGCGAAGCGTTCGAGAAGTTCCATTGCCGTTCTCCTCTTGTATTACCGCACGGAGGGCGTCCCGGTTTTGTTTTTCTTCGCGGCGCGGGTGGGCGCCGGGCCAACCGAGCTTGGTCCCGGCGCCGGGTCGCATCGGTCCCCGGCCCGCGGTGTACGTCCATCCACCCGACTAATAACTCCCGCTCGAGGCTACGTCTGGGACCGGCTCATCTGCCGATCGTGAAATCGCGAGGCGAGCAGGAGGGCGCAGGTCGCGCCGATCAGGCAGAAGAACATGTCCCAGTCCGTGTCCCACGGATCGCCCTGCGTGCCGAGAAAAGCATCGGCGGCCGACCCGGTCCACTTCGCCGCGGCGAACTCCAGCAACTCGTAGCAGGCCGAGATTCCCATGCACACACCCAGCACAAGCGTGGTCAGCATTTTCCCGCGTTTGAGCGGGGTGGTGCGCAGGAGGATCTCGCGGGCGATCAGCGCGGGGACGAAACCCTGCATGAAATGGCCGAGGCGATCGTAGTGATTGCGGCTCCACCCCATGGGCGCTTTCAGCCAGTCGAACAACGGCACGTGGGCGTAGGTGTAGTGGCCGCCCACCATCAGCACGATGGCGTGCAGGGCGATGAGCGCGTAAACCAGCGTGGTGAAACGGAAGCGGCCGTAAGTCGCGATGAGAATGCCGATCCCGATTGCGGCGGGCCACACTTCGAGCGCCCAGGTGAAGCGATCGGCGCAGCCGGCGAACGACCACACGAAAGCGATGGCGACGACCGCCAGAAACGACGAGTGGAGAGCGGCCGGGTTGTTCTTCATGGTCCCTCGATGCATTAACGGAAACGCCATGCACGAGTTTATCGCAAGACATCGGCAGGGGCGATATGCACTCTTGTCTCATGCAAGAT
>PLEM01000471.1 GCA_003137035.1 Bryobacterales bacterium
TCGCCGCCGCCACCTTGCGAATCGCGTTATTCCCGCTGTCCGCGATGTATAGGTTGCCGGCGCCATCCACAGCCATGCCCTGGGGCCACAAGAACTGGGCGCTGGTGGCCGGGCCTCCGTCGCCCGAATAGCCACCCCCGCCGTTCCCAGCCACCCTCGTGATGGCGCCCGTCGCCGCCGCCACCTTGCGGATGACAGCGCCGTCCGCGATGTATAGGTTGCCGGACCCATCCACCGCCACGCCTCCGAGGAAGGAGAGCTGGGCGTCGGTGGCCGGGCCTCCGTCGCCCGAATACCCCAAGGTTCCATTCCCGGCCACCGTCGTGACGATGCCAGTCGCCGCCGCCACCTTGCGAATGCGGGGGTTGTCCCAGTTGGCGATATATATGTTGCCGGAGCCATCCACCGCCACGCCGGAGGGGTAGCTGAGCTGGGCGCTGGTGGAGGGACCTCCGTCGCCCGAATACCCCGGGCTTCCGTTCCCGGCCACCGTAGTGATGATGCCGGTCGCCGCCGCCACCTTCCGAATCACGTTGTTGCCGAGGTCCGCGAAGTAGAGGTTGCCGGAGCCATCCACCGCCAAGCCCTGGGGGTTGGCGAGCTGGGCGCTGGTGGCCAGGCCATCGTCGCCCGAGTAGCCCATCTCCGTCGAGCTGCCCGCCACGCGGGTCAGAACTCCCGAGGCGTCAACCTTGAAGACGGAATTGTTCGCAATGAAGTACACGTTGCCAACCGAGTCCGCGGCGACCGACAGAGGATACTCGATGGCCGTGCTCGCGGCTGGGGCCGGCGTAGGCGGCAGCCCGCCCCCCGCCACCGTCGCGATCAGATACTGCTGCGCCCAAACCGTCCCGCCGATCAGCAGGAGTCCCAACCCAATCGCAACGCTCTTCCTCATACATAGCCTTCGAATAAACGGGAGACGTAATCTGCAATACCCCGGACGTCACGGTTCCGCCAGCCACGGGCCAGACGGCCGGCGGCACCCACAGTCGCGGTCCTCCGCCTGCCAACAATCCGCCTTACTGCTTCTAAGACAGTCGGCGATCTATTCTAGCGACAACGCGAACTGGCTGTCGTTGATTACCAGGTGTACCGCACCTGGTAGGTAATGACCTTCTCCTCATCGGGCGCCAGCGGCGCCGTGAATTCGATGGTGCGCGCGTCGGTCTTCTTATAAGGGCTCGAATTCAACTGGATCTCCCAGGTGAACCAGCGGTACAGGTGCTCTACCACGCGCACCTCCACGGGCGTCGTCTTGCGATTCCGCACCTTGATCTCGAACGACTCCTCGACCACCGATCGCTGCTGGTCGTTTCGGAAGCTCAGCCTCTTCCGCTCCCCCACCAGGTCGAACGCCGCCCCCGTCAGCACGCGCACGGTCTCCTCTCGCGGGGTGTGCTGGATGTTGTCTTCGCCGGTGAACTCGAGCCGCCCGTCGGTGTCGCGGCGATAGAACCGCGTCCGGCCGGCCGGAAGCGGCATGCCCAGATGGTTGGCCTCCGAGTTCAACAGCTCGCGCATCACCCAGACCTTGGAATTGGACTGCGCGCCCAAGCTGGCATCGTTGCGGAGCATCTCCGAGTTCCAGCCCTGGTACCGATTGAAGTCGATCTTCGCCCCGTCGTAGACGTACACCAGGCGCGACTTGATGCCGGAGGCGCGCACAAATTCCACCTGCTTGGTCTCGCCGTCGTGCAGCGTGGCCAGCCGCTCCAGCGTGTAGAGATGGTATTCGTCGAAGGACTTCTCGCTTACCGGCGGCAGGGGCATGGCCCCATTCATGGTCATGACTCTGTCGACTGAGCCGCCCACTCTGATGCGGGATCCGTTCGGCTCCAGCTTGTTGACATCCCCGGCCATCAGCTTGATGTGGGCGTTCTCGAAGGTCTTGCCGCTCTTGTTGTCGATGGTCACCCAACCCACCAGGTCGAGATCGTCCCCTGTACTCGGGGCGATCAGGTTGTAATCCGCCGACCAGTTCAACTCCCCGGTGACGTAGCACAGTTCGGCGTCGAAACTGCCGGACTGCGGGCTTTGTATCAGCCAGTCGAGCGTGGGTTTCAACACGGTTTCTTCGGACAGGGCGGGGAACAGCGGAAGCCCCGGCAATTCGAAGCGCAGCTTGCCGTCTACCTCGATGATCGGCTGGGCGGGAGTCTGCGCCGGCTGTGGCATGTAGTACTGCCGCGGATCGGGTGCGCGCGGCGTGTAACCGCTACGCACGATCTTGCCCCGCACGATCTCCGTGCGGTCGCCCCGGCGCACCAGGAAATCGATGGTCTGGCCTTCATAGAGCGCCAGCAGCCGCTCCACCGAGACCGGATCGGCCCGGTAGTTCTGCTCCAGGATCTGCAAGGCGTGCTTCCCGGTGGGGTCGCGGAGAATCACGCTCTCCGGCTCCATGTGCGCGGTGGCGCCGGTGAACCGCACCTGGTTGACGCCCTGCTTCAGGCTGAGGGGGATAGTTTCGCGGACCGTGGCGAAATTCTGGTTGTACACCGTGAGCGCGGGGTCGGCCGCCAGCGCCAGCGACGCGAAGATAAGAACGGAAAGCCCGGCAAGATTCCTCATGGGAGATTGGACGCCACCCGCCGCCCCGCGGTTCCCGGTTGCGGTCTTTGTGGCAAAATGAGATTCCCGGTCGAGGACCGGTGGAAGCGAACTGGAGAGGACCGATTATGCGCAGATACTACAAGGCACTTATGCCGCTGCTCGCGGCTGGAATCGCGATGCTGGTCGCCGCGCCGCAAAGCGTGGCGCAACAGAAGGAATTCGGCAAGTGGCCCGCGGGGAAATCCCCCAAAGAGGTCGGCAAACTGGTGGCCGAGCGGTTCGTCGCGAGCCCCCACATGACCAAGAGAATGATCATTTACCCGGAGGTTTGCGCCTGGTACGGGTCCCTGACCTTCGCGCAGCTCGCGGGTGACAAAGACCTCACCGCCCGGCTCGTCAAGCGCTTCGACCCGCTGCTCACGCCCGAGGAATCCGGCCTGATCCCACACATGGGAGAGCACGTGGACTTCTCGGTGTTCGGCGCCCTCCCCCTGGAGATCTACATCCAGACCAAGGAGCAGAAGTACCTGGAGCTGGGCAAGGCCATTGCCGACAAGCAGTGGGAGAACCCCACCCCGGAGGGGCTGACCAAGGAGACCCGCTTCTGGATCGACGACATGTTCATGATCACGGCGGTCGAGGTGCAGGCCTTCCGCGCCACTGGCGACAGCAAGTACCTGGACCGCGCGGCGCTCGAGATGGCGGCCTACCTGGATAAGCTGCAGCAACCCAACGGGCTGTTCTACCATGCCCAGGATGTCCCATTCTACTGGGGCCGCGGCAACGGCTGGGTGGCCGCGGGAATGACCGAAATGCTGCGCTCGCTCCCCAAGGACCACCCCAAGCGCGCACGAATCCTGGAAGGCTACCACAAGATGATGGCGTCGCTGCTGAAGTATCAGGCCGAGGATGGCATGTGGCGCCAACTCATCGACCGTCCGGAGTCCTGGAAGGAGACCTCGTCCACCGGGATGTTTGCGTTTGCGATGATCACCGGCGTCAAGAATGGATGGCTGGACCGGAAGCATTACGGCAAGGCCGCGCGCAAGTCCTGGCTCGCGCTGACCACATACCTGGACGAGAAGGGGGATATCAGCAACGTCTGCGCCGGCACCAACAAGAAGAACGACTACCAGTACTACATCGACCGCCCGCGCCGAACCGGCGACATGCACGGCCAGGCGCCGGTGCTGTGGTGCGCCACGGCGCTGCTGCGGTAAATTCTCCGGCGACTTACTGGAAGTTCAAGAACGCATTCGGCTGCGTGGACTGGCCGTCCACGGTCATTATCACCGGCTGATCGCCGGAAAGGCCGGGAGGAACCAGCACGTTCACCTGGAACTCTCCGGCGTAGACCAGGCCGGCCCAGGATACCGTTGCATCCACGGAGCCGAATTTCACTTTGACGCGCGAGAGGTCGGTGACCGGATACGCCGTTAGCAGCACCTGGCCGGCCGGCGCCGCCGGGTTCGTGCTTCCCATCCCTATCGCCCACAGGGTAAGGTAGTCGCCAGCCTGCGCGGGGCGGCTTTGCCCGGAGCCGAACATCCAAGACGGAGCCACCAGGATGCCGGTGTTCGCGAACTGCGCCACTGCATAGAACTTATTCGCTACCGTATAGCCAAACAACGCTGGCGCAATCTGCGCCATCACGGCGGTGGCCGTTGCCGTTCCCTGCGTCGTGAGGACTTCCACACTTACTGAGCCCGATGCCGCATCGAAGGGCGTCACCACGTTCAACTGGCTGGAACTTACATAGTTGACGAAGCAGTCTTTCCCATCGATGCGCACCTGCACGCCGCCCAGCGTGGTGGGCAACATTCCGTTCGGAGCCGAGCCGCTCCAATCCCCCGTCCAGGACGTGAAACCGGAGCCGTAAATAGTAACGAAGCTATTGGGAGCGATGGCCGGCAGCCCGCTGGCGGAGTCGAGAACGGCGTTGATTACAGGCCCGCCTGGGACGAAATAGGCGTCTACGATTCGCCTCGCGCTCATCACCACCGACTGCGGGTTGGCGGTGCCCGTCAGATCTCCACTCCAACCACCAAGCCGGTAGCCTGGGTTGGCTATGGCGGTCAACTGGACGGATGATCCGATGTTGTAGTAGCCATCCGGCGAGGTTGGGCTGACGGTCACGGTTCCGCCGACCGTTGGAGAGGCAGTGACCGTCAATGGATAGGCGGTGCTGAAGGTCGCGGTATAAGTGGTGGCCGAGGAAGGCGTCGTGATGGAGTGAGTCTGTGCGCCGCCATCCGACCAATTCGTGAAGACGTAGCGCGCACCGCCACTGTACTGCGGCGAAACTGCGCCAACGCTGTGAAGCGTTCCCGAGGCCCAGGAGAAGTTCTGCGGGGCTGTCTGGTTGACGCTGTCTACAACAATCGCCAGGCCCGCCGGGTTGGTGGCGATGGCTGTACCGGAAACCTGCGCGAAAACCGCGGTTACGCTTCGCGTCGCGCTCATCGTCACCGACTGCGGATTGACGCTCCCGGTCAAGTCTCCGCTCCAGTGGTCGAAGCGGTAGTCAGGGTAATCATGGGCGGTCAACTGGACTGAGGAGCCGGTGATGTAGTAGCCATCTGGAGAGGTAGGGTTGGCGGTCACAGTGCCGCCGGCCGGTGGAGAGACGGCGCTAGCCAAATGGTACGCGGGGGAGAAGTTCGCCGTGTAGGTCGTGGCCGAGGAAGACGCCGTGATGGAGTGGGTCTGCGCGCCGTCGTCCGACCAGTTCGCGAACACGTAGCGCGTAGCCCCGCCGTACACTGGTGAAATGGCGCCAATGCTGTGAACCGTTCCTGGGGCCCACTCGAAAGTCTGCGGAGCGAACAGGTTGACACCGTCCACAATGATCGGGGCGCCGGTAGGGTCGGATGCAACAACCGTAGCGGGAAGCTGCAGATCCAGCTTCAGCTTGGTCACGAAGGCGTCTTCCATTCCGCCCCCGTATGCAGCCTGGTAAGGCGACTGGGTGGGGAAGTAGCTTGCAACGGTCAAGCCAGCGACGTCGGCCGAGCCTGCCGCGTCCACCGCGATCCCAAGGCCCTTAGACCCGAGGTTT
>PLEM01000286.1 GCA_003137035.1 Bryobacterales bacterium
ACGCCATGCTGGCCTTCGAGCGGCACGCCACCAGCAAGCTCTCCAGCGCCAAGGATCTGATGAGCATCTCGACCCTGGGCTTCCGCGGCGAAGCGCTCCCCTCGATCGGCTCCGTCTCCCGGCTGGTGCTCGAGACACGGGCGGCGGAGGAAGCCACCGGAGCGCGCGTCGAGATCGCGGGCGGCAAGATGCTGCGGTCGGAGGAGGCGGCGTTGGCCCCCGGCACCCAGATCACCGTGCGCGACCTGTTCTTCAACGTCCCGGCGCGCAAGAAGTTTCTGCGCTCGGAGCAGACCGAGCTGGCGCACATCGCCTCGCTGGTGACGCACTACAGCCTGGCCAGTCCCGACCGGACCTTCCTGCTCACGAGCGACGGCAAGGAGCTGCTCAGCGTGACCCCGGTCGAGAAGCTGCGCGACCGCGTCTACCAGGTATTCGGCAGCCAGACGCTCGACGAGCTGGTGGACCTGGGCGTGCGGAGGCACGAGACCAGCGAGTCGGCCTACGCGCTGCGGGGTTTCGTGTCCCGCCCGCAGGTGCAGAAGGGGAACCGCAACTCGATCTTCCTGTTCGTCAACCGGCGGCTGATTCGCGACCGGCTGTTGCTGCACGCCATCACCACCGCGTACCACAACCTGATCCCGCCGGGAAGCTACCCGTTCGCCCTCCTGTTCCTGGAATGCGAAGCGGGCGAGGTGGACGTCAACGTTCATCCCGCGAAGACCGAGGTGCGGTTCCGCGAGCAGTCCCAGGTGCACGATTTCGTGCGCGATGCCGTGCGACAGGCCCTGATCGAGTCGAAACCCGTCTCGGTGATTCCGCTGCCGGCGCACGCGCAGCCCGCCGCCGGGATGCCCTACTCGGAATTCACCCAGCGCGTGGAGGACCAGAGCTGGCAGCCATCGGCGGCGCGGCCGGCCACCGACGCGTTGCCCGAGTTCACGCTGCGCGGCCCGCAGCCCGCCGCGGCCGAAGAGGCGCCACCGCTCAAGGCGCCCATTCCGGAGACGCACGGCGGGTTTCCCCCGGAGCTGGTTCCAGACCTTTCCCAGAGCCTGACCGCGCTCGCCGACCTGCGCCCGTTGGGGCAGATCCACGAGAGCTTCATCGTGGCGGCCGGGCGCGACGGCGTCTGGATCATCGACCAGCACGTGGCGCACGAGCGCATCCTGTTCGAGAAGATCCTGAAGCAGCGCGCGGCCGGGCGCGCCGAGACGCAACGGCTGCTCATGCCGCTGGTGCTCCAACTCACGCCCGCGCAGCAGGCCGATTACGACCGCATCGCCGAGGAGCTCGACGCCATCGGGTTCGAGACCGAGCCGTTCGGGCAGCGCACTATCGCGGTGAAGGCCGCCCCCGCGGGCATTCCCTCCTCCGACATCGAGCGGGTGATCTTCGAGATTCTGGAGATCGCCGAGCGCGAGCTGCGCCGCGTCTCGCTCGACTACCTGCGCCGCGGGATCGCCGCCTCCATCGCCTGCCACGCGGCCATCAAGGTCAACATGCGCCTGGACCAGGGCAAAATGGAATGGCTGCTCCAATCGCTGGCCGCGACCGACTGCCCCATGAGCTGCCCGCACGGCCGCCCCATCGCCCTGCGCTACTCGCTGCGCGACATCCTCAAGGGATTTCACCGGATGTGAGGATACGAGGAACATGCGGCCATATCGGTGGCTGGCGGAGTATTACGATCGGTTCTTCACGTTTCATCAGCCCTGGTTCGAGGCGGCCCGCCAGCGCGTGCTGGGCAGGATTCTGCCGCGCTCATCTACCGCTTGGCGTCCTTTGCGCCGACATGCGGAGCTTTCGACTGCCTGAGCCAGTCGACCTGGTGCTGTGCGAATTCGACGCGCTGAATCACGTTCCCCGCAAAGCGGACCTTGCGCGGGTGGCTCGGGCGATTGTGCGGGACGCGGGGTCGGGGAATCTCGGGTCTCTCACCATTCCGGTTCTGCCGCACGCACAGACGCAGTGAGCGGCGGGAACCGGGCGACGCCTGGCCTCACGGGGCGGTCCGCTGAATCCGCAAGGCGATGCCGTTTTGGAATGCCGGCGTGCGCACGACTCGTTCCCCGCCGGCATGCCGGAAGGGTCCAAGCCTCTCGACCTCTCCCGTCCTGGTGTTGACCCACTCGCCGGAATACTCGCCCGCGGGCAGTTCCAGCGTCACCGCGATCGGTCCGCTGCCATCGAAGTACATCCCATACTCCCGCCCCGGAGCCGACAGGACCCGGGCGTAGGCCCCGGCTGCGTGCTTCACGGTCCGTGTGTCCGGCGCCAGATTTGCCAGAGACATCGAGTGCAGGAACCGGCTCAAGACGCCAAGCTGCCGGCGCAGTGCCGGGCTGCCGCCGCCGGGACCGTTCGGCTCCGTGTCGGAGCCATCCTCGTGCCCAACCGTGAACGAGTAGTCCAGGTTGTTGAACGCGCTGCCGCCCGATAACATGAAATTCCAGGCCTCCCTCCGGTACACATCGTCGTCCCTCCCGAGAAATCCGGTCTCATCGTACGAGAGAGCCTTGCCCAGTCCATAGTTGGCGAGGACCGCCGCCGGGTACGCGTAATGGAAGTTCACGACGCTCGCGCCGGGGACGAGTTCCTTCACGGGGAACCCGAAGTTGCAGTAATTCTGCGCGATCAGGTGCTGGTTGGGAAGTCCGGCCTCTTCACTCGCGATCCATCCGGCCACCCGCGCCTGCCAGGCCGTCGAAAGCTCGTCGGCCAGATCGATCGAGTTGGGATACTCGTTGCGCGCGGGCGGCGGCAAGTAAGGGTTCACGACATCCACGAGCGCCGTGCGGTCGCTCCACGGCTCGTTCTGGATCTCGAAGATTACGTTGTCGAACGCGTTCGCCTCCCGCACCAGTTTCCGCGCGTACCGTTCCTGATGTGCGAGAATGTTGCCGTTTTCGAGCGTGTGGAGCTTCTTCCACTCGATCGCGTCCGTGGCATTGACGTTGTTCGCCGGGTTCAGCGGGCTCACGTCCCAGTGCATCTTCCGATAGTGCGAGGAGAACAGCGTCACTTCCACCACGATGCCCCGCTTGGCCGCTTCGGCGAGAAAATCGCGGAAACGCGCCACAAACTCCGGGTTCCATCGGTCCAGGTCGAACTTGTTCCCTCCGCCTTCGTATCCCGGCGTCTCGCTCCGCGCCCAGGGCGCGATGAAGCGTCCGGGATCGGGCGCCAGCGTGTTGCGCCGAATCTCGAAAGACTTCGCCGGCACTTCCACGTAGCTCCCGCCGAACAGGCGCGTGTAATTCATGCCGTCCGCCGCGAGCGCCGCCAGGTAGCGCTGGTAGTCGAAAGCGCCGTTCAGCACCGCCCCATAATGCTGGGCGCTGGTGACCAGCGCGACCGCCCTCCCGCGAAACAGGAAGTAGTGCGGGTTGTCCGGATGGAGCCGGATCGGTTGCGCCGCCGCCGGCAGCAGAACCGCGGCCAATACGGCTGTTGCGCGAAGTGTCATTGCGGGGCCCCCTTCCGCGATTGTATCCCGGCGACGTTCCTCGAGCCGGCGGTCCCTCTTTCAGCCTCGGTCCCTTGCATAAGCATATTCTCATCGAAGGAT
>PLEM01000513.1 GCA_003137035.1 Bryobacterales bacterium
ATTCTTGGATTGGAATATGCTGATGGGGGGACCGACGTGGACGTCGGCCCGCGGACCTGGAGGTCCGCCCTACATCTCTTCGCGCAAACATCAGGCTAGGGTTTCTGCTCCCCGGCGCTGAGCCGGTCGAAGAGGGCGCGCTCTCTTTGTCCATCATCGGGCCGCTTGAGCCGGAAGTAGAGCGTGGCCAGATCGAGGTGGGGCTGCGCCCAGTTGGGGTCGTCGTGAACCACTTTCTCGAAGTTCTTCAGCGCGGCCTCAAGTTGCCCCTGGGTGCGCTGGACGCGCGCCAGCTCGTAGCGCGCAAGATTGGAGGCGGGGTTGAGCTCGACCGCCCGGTCGAGATGTTGCCTGGCGCCGTCCAGGTCCCGTTCGGTGATGAGCACGGCGCCGAGGGTCAGGTGCGCATCGAAGTCTCTGGGATCGGCCTGAATGGCCTGGCGCAGCGCGGCGATCGCGCCGGGATTGTCTCCCAGATATTGCAGCACCGAGCCGCGTAGCGTGAGCAGGCCGGGAAGCTTCGGGTTCAACCGTATGGCGGCGTCGGCATGGTCGCGCGCAACCTCGAATTCGTTCCTCTTGAGCGCCGTCCGCCCGGCCAGCAGGTAGGCTTCGGCGCTTGCGCCGAGCCGGGCGACTTTCTCGACGAGCTTCTGGCCGCGGGCCTGATCCCCGGAGCGGATCAGAGCCGCGCCGAGCACCCAGGCAACTCCGAGATCCTCCGGGTGAGCCGCTTCCACCGGATTCAGCAGCGCGATGACCCGGTTATCCTGGCCCAGGCGGGCATAACAATCGCTCAGGAGCGTAGCAAGACGAACGTCCCCCGGCTGGGCGGCTTGCAGGGGGCTGAGCTGTTTGATCGCGTTGGGCAGATCGCCTTTCTTGTAGTAGGCGAGCGCCAGGTTGAGTTGGAGAGCGGAATTCCCCGGGTTTGCCACGAGCGCGGTCCGATACTGCTCGATGGCCTCGCTGTAGCGTCCCAGGCGGGCCAGTGCCGCGCCGAGATTGGCGCGCGCCTCGATCACCTCAGGGCGAAGCTTCAATAGTTCTCCGTACTTGCGGACGGCCAGGGCGTCGTCACCGCGCTGCTGGGCGGCGACCGCTTCCTGGAAGAGTTGTTCGGGGCTGGAGCCTTGCGGCGCGGCCGCTAGCACCAGCGCCAGGACGGCAAGTATCATCAAGTAATAGAATAGCGGAGTCGGGCGCGCGGGCCCGCTCGGCGACGGCTACAGGAATGCAATGCTTCTTTCCGGCATGAAGACTCTTCTCGCGCGGGGGGCGATGGTCCTCTGCCTGCTGCCCGTCGCGCTTCGACCGGTGACCGCGCAGACGCCTTCGTTCGAAGACCTGGTGCGACGCGCGCAGGCGGCGTTGGACAGCCGGCCGGCGGAGGCCGCCGGGCTATACAGACAGGCGCTCGGCATCCGGCCAACGTGGGCGGAAGGCTGGTTCTACCTCGGCGCGGCCCTGTACCAGACGGACCGTTATGCCGAGGCGAGCGATGCGTTTCGCAAGGGCCTGGAGCTGTCTCCCAAAGTCGGGAGCGGGTGGGCCTTCCTGGGCCTGTGCGAGGCGGAGCTCGACAACATCGACCAGGCGCTCAGCGACATTGGCAAGGGCCTGGAACTCGGGGTCGGGGACAACTGGCCGTTTCAGGTGGCAGTCCGGGTCAAGGCGGCGCAACTCTACATCCGGTCGGCGAGCTTCGACCAGGCTCTCGCGCAGTTGCATCCACTGGCGCTGCATGGCGAGAACTCGCCGGGACTGGTGGATACCATGGGTCTTTGCGCGCTGGGTATTCCCGCCGCGCTCTCCGAGATTCCGCCACAGAGGCGGGCGGTGGTGGAACTGGCGGGCAAGGCGGCTTGGGCCTTGGCCGACCAGCGTCCTGCCGAGGCGCTGGCCGCATACCGGCAATTGCTGGAGAAGTACCCCAATGAGCCCGGCGTGCACTATGCCTATGGCCTCTACTTGATGGAGACCGACCTGGCGGGCGCGCTCGCCGAGTTTCAACGCGAAGTGCGGAACAACCCCAAGCACTGGCCGACGCTGATCCTGCTTGGTTCCCTGCAAACGCGGCAGGGCGCAGCGGAAGCGGCGATTCAAACCCTGCGGCTGGCCCTGAAGACCGTCCCCGCCAAGCAACGCTGGCTTTGCCATGCCGAATTGGGGCAGGCGTATGTGGCCGCGGACAAGGTCGACGCGGCGATCCCGGAGTTCGAAGCCGCGGTAAGGCTGAAGCCGATGAACGCGCCGATGCACTATCTGCTTTTGCAGGCTTATCGGCGCGCAGGCAGGCAGGAGGACGCGGAAAAGCAGGCCGCCGAGTTCCGGAAACTGAAGGTCAAAGAGGATCCGCTCGGCGTACCGGGGCTGCTGCCCGAGGGCCAGAGGTGACCGCCCCGGTCGCGCTGCTGGCTCTGCTGCCTCTGGCGGCTCGCGACGCACCATCGCGGCCGCCGGTCCCGTTCGAACAGCGCGGCAAGTGGGGCTATCGGGACACGCGCGGCGCAGTGGTCATTCCACCTCGCTTCGACCTCGCGAAACCGTTCTCCCCGGAGGGACTCGCGGCGGTCGTCGATAACCAGGGCTGGGCTTACATCGACACCGCAGGCAAGCTGGTGATTCGTCCCTTGGTGTTCGACAACGGACCCGATTATTTCCGGGAGAACCTGGCGCGCTTCACCGAGGCCGGCAAGTACGGATTCTTCGACCGGCGCGGCCAGATCGCAATCCCGCCCCGGTTCGATTTCGCCGCGCCGTTTTCCGAAGGTCTGGCGGCCGTGTGCGAGGGCTGCGAGGAAGTCTCCGATGGCGAACACCGCTTCCTCCAGGGAGGCGCGTGGGGCTTCATCGATCGCACGGGAGCGCTGGTCATCCCCGCCCGCTTCCAGGAAGTCAGGCCATTCCAGAAGTCCAGGGCCAAGGTCAAGCTGAACGGCCAGTGGCAATCCATCGGCAAAGACGGATTGCCGCTCGCCGGCAAGTAGCCGGAGAATGTACCCATGAGGCGCTTCCTCGCGTTCGACATCGAAACCGCCAAGATCCTGCCCGAGACCGTGAGCGACATAATGGCTCATCGCCCTCTCGGGATTGCCTGCGCCGCAGCCAGCGCCGACGACCTTCCAGAGCCCCTGGTGTGGCACGGACGAGACGAATCCGGGGGGCCCTCGGGCCGCATGACCCGCGAGGAGGCGGCCTTGCTGGTTGCGGATCTCACCTCCCTCGCGTCGCGCGGCTACACGCTCCTCACCTGGAACGGCCTGGGATTCGACTTCGATGTGCTTGCCGAGGAATCCGGCGAGAGCAAGGCGTGCGCGCTTCTGGCGGCGGGCCACGTCGACATGTTGTTCCATGCCGTGTGCTCGCTGGGCCACCGCATCAGCCTTCAGAAAGCCGCCGAGGGAATGCATCTCCCCGGGAAGAAGGCCGGCGTCTCGGGAGCGCTTGCCCCGGCGATGTGGGCGGCCGGCCGGCATGAGGAAGTCGTCGAATACTGCAAGCAGGATGTTCGCCTGACTCTGCAACTCGCCCAGGCCTGCGAAGGCGCCCGCCAGTTGGCCTGGGTTACCCAGCGCGGCAGCCGCAAGCAGATGCCGCTGAGAAGTGGCTGGCTCGCGGTGAAAGAGGCCGGCGCGCTTCCCCTGCCCGACACTTCCTGGATGTCGGACCCGCCCTCCCGCGATCGCTACCTCGGCTGGATTCGACAGGCCGGCGCTCTCTGACGCCAGGCGTTATACTGGTCCCGCCATGACCAATCAAGCCACTCTAATCGCTGGAGTCCTCGCCATCGCCTTCCTGGGCAGCTTCTCGTTTGCCCAGCCCCAGCCCACGCCCCTGGCTGCCGCCCAGCTCAAGGACGGCGTCTACTGGGTCAAGGGCGGAAGCGGAGCCAACACGGGCTTCATCATCGGCCGGAAAGAGGTAGTGGTCATCGACGCCAAGATGAACGCAGAATCCGCCCAGGCCATGCTCGCGGAGATTCGGAAGCTCACCCCGAATCCCGTGAAATACGTCGTGCTCACGCACAGCGACGGCGACCACGTCGAGGGCCTCTCCGGGTTTCCCAAAGGGGTGACCGTCGTCGCCCAGGCCAACGCCAGGAAGGAAATGGAGGCCGCCTTCAAAGATCCAAAGTTCAGCGCCCTGGTCCCCTATCTTCCCAGCGAGACGTTCGCCACCGACCGGCCGCTCAATATCGAGGGCACGCGCATCAGCCTGCTCCACTTCGGCCCCGCGCACACCAGCGGCGATGTGGTGGTCTTTCTCCCGGACCAGAAGATCGCCTTCGTCGGCGACCTGGTGTTCATCGGCCGCGACCCGCTCATCCATCGCCAGAAGGGCGGCACGTCCGTTGGCCTGGCCGAGACCCTCAGGAAGATCCTGGCCCTGGACGCCGACACCTTCGTCTCCGGCCACAACGATCCGCTGACCAAAACCGAAATCCGAGCCCTGCTGGCCGCCATCGTGGAGAAGCAGGCCAAGGTGAAGGCGCTGGTCCAAGAGGGCAAGTCCCTGGATGAGGTGAAAGCCGCTTTCGGCATCGCGGACGCGCCCGACCGGCGCTGGCCGAGCTTCATCGAGGTCGTTTACCTGGAGTTCACCGAGCGGCCGGCGCCGCCAAAGTGATTTTCAACGCATAGACGGGCTGATCCGCGTACCGCGCCGGAAGCGTGATTGCCAGGTCGGCGTCTTTCTGCGACCACGTCAATTCCCCTTCGACGCCCAGCATGCGGACTTTGGTACCGCCAGCCGCGCTCAGCGATTGGATCACGACGCTCGCGTTCTGTGGCTTCCGAAAAAGGAAAACGTACAGGCTGTCGCCCTTCCGCGTAAACCGCAAGTCGATGCCGTCGGCGGTCTTGCC
>PLEM01000388.1 GCA_003137035.1 Bryobacterales bacterium
GGTTTCCGAAACCGTCGTAGGTCCAGTTCAGCCCGTACTCCGAGCCGGTGGTCGAGGTCTGGATCAGCCGGTTCAGGCTGTCGTAACTGTAGGTCACTTCTTCGCCCGAAACCCAGTCCTTCATCTGCGTGATGCGGCCGTTGTTCTGGCCGGCCGCGAAGCGGTACTCGGTGTTCAGCAGCGTGGTCTGCGAGCCGCTGGATTCCTCGTCGACGGCCGCTTGCCAGGTCATCTGGAAACGGTTGTTCCGGCGCGCGGCGTGCCGGTGCGGGCTCATCGCGTCCGAGCACGACGCGCGCCGCCGGGGTCGCCCTCGAGTTCTCGTTCGAGATCGCGGTAGGCGGCTTGCGGGCCGGTGGCGCTGAGGGCGTCGTCCAGGGCGGCACCGGCTTCCGCGGCGCGGCCCTGGTCCACCAGAACCAGGACCAGGTTTCGGCGGGCCTGGACCAGCCTCGGGTTCAGCTCCAGGGCGCGGCGGATCAGCGGCTCGGCTTCGCGCGGCCGGCCACGCGAGGCCAGCGAGGCTCCCGCGTCGCTGAGCTTCGCGGCAATGGCTACAGGGTCGCCCCCGAGAGGGATGGCACGGGCAAACTGCGCCAGTGCGGCGGCGTAGTCTTCCTTGCGAAGGAACACCAGGGCCGCCGTCTGGACCACCGCGAGGTGATTGGGATTGAGTTGCAGCGCGACGGCCGCTTCGCGCGCGGCCTCGTCCAGCCGGCCGGCTTTCAAGAACAGGTTCGCCAGGTTGTTGTGGTGCTCGAAGCGCTCAGGCGCGAGATAGATTGCCATCCTCAGGTGCGACTCGGCCTCGCCATACTGGCGGTTCTGGGTCAGCATCTCCGAAAGACTCCCGCGCATATAGTCACTGTCCTGCACTGCAATCGCATGTCTGAACAGAGCTTCGCTGTCGCGCCAATAGCTGGTCTGATGTACGGTTAGGAATGCGAGCACAGCCAGCCCGGCGCCCGCTGCCCATCGAGTTGCCTTTTGCTGAGTTGGCCCTCGTGCTGCCCAATCCGCAACGGACCACACCACGGCGATGCAGATTCCGATCATTGGCCAGTAGGTGAAGCGATCCCCCATGCTTTGCCTCCCAGCCTGAATGAGCCCGAGGGCGGGCAGCAAGGAAACGACGTACCAAAGCCATCCCACGACCAGGTACGGTCGACGACGGCGTTGCCAGACCGCGAAGCCGGTTACGCTGCCCAAAACCACCGCGGAGAGTGTGATCACCTTAAGCGGAAGTTCTTTGGGATACGGATAGAACACCGCCAAGTTCGTCGGCCAGAGCATTTTGCCGAGGTAGGCTGCGGCGGCGACGGCAGCGTCTTCGACCCGGAACCGAAGCGGGACACTCACCAGCCCCAGCGCCCCCGCATTACCTTGGGCGATGATTGTGATCGCACCGACTACAGCTGACATCGCCAGCATTGGTGCCTTCTCCAGTACGAGGGCGCGCCATGGACGTCCGCGTTCGAGCGGCCAGTAGTCGAGCACCAGCAGGAGCAAAGGAAGTACGACCAGCGACGGCTTGCTCATCAAAGCCAGTGTGAACGTGAGCAGAGCGAGAATGTACCGCATTCGGCTCGGCGCCTTCACGTACCTCTGCCACGTCAGGAGCGTCACAACCCCAAACAGGCCGCTGAGAACGTCTTTCCGTTCCGCAATCCAGGCAACCGACTCGACCCGTAACGGGTGCATTGCCCAGAACGCCGTGACCGCGAGGCTTCGGTAGGCGTGGCCGGTCAGCCGAAACAACCAGATGAACAGCAACGCCGCGACGGTCGCCTGAATGGCAACGCTCACCCAGTGATGGGCACCGGGGTTCAGCCCGAACAGTTCGACGTCGACCATGTGGCTGACCCACGCTAGTGGATGCCAGTACACGTCGAAGGTGGTGAAAGCCCAACGCAAACCGTCGAGCGTCAGCCCCCGCCTTACGTGCCGGTTCGCAACCACGTACACAAGATCATCGAGATTGACGAAAGGGTAACTTCCGCACTTCGCATATAACAACGCGCTTATGCAGCAGACCAGGATTTGTGGTCCGCTGAACAGCGGAGAACGCCACTCCATTGGGCGGCCACGCGCCGCGGTCTTCATAGCCGCGACTTGGCGGTTCCGGGGCCCAGTCACCGGTTGCGTAATCTTCGCGTCCATCGGGCCAGGCACTGGCCCGCGAATACACCGAGAGTCAACCACACGAAGAGCACACAGCATGTGCCCAATCGGTGGCCTAAGGTCGCACCCGGATCCAACAAAGCCCGGGTGCCTCCAACAGCCCAGAAGACGACGAGCGCAACCGCCCAACCTGCCCATCTGGCAAACGCAAACGAGGCCCGCCTGCCCCTGTCAATCGCTCCGACCGGAGTCCCCGCCCTCGGCTGCTGCGGCAATACCTCTCGAGGAACCGTGCGCGTTGTACTGACGTCAGGCGCGGCGGGCAAGGTAGGCCCACTTCCACGTCCTTTCGCCTCCGGTTCGAGCTCCCTCTCGAGTTCCCGGAGCGGATTGAATAGCTCCTCACGCGACACGCGCCGACGCCCGATCAGTCTGCCCCACCAGCTTGACCGCATCATCGATTCCGCAGCATGCTCGTATGTCACACCTTGGGGGGTTCTCCTTTCACGCAGACCGAAGCGTGCGATGCCGCGCATCCCCGGTGGTAGCAGCGGAAACCCGCGGATCTGGGCCGCCGCCTCGTCGTCAGTCGCATACTGCGCGGCGTACTCAAACAGGTCCCGAGCATTCAATCCCGATGCCTCCGCGCTGCGGAGGAGGATCGAGAGCAGAAACCCACCAGTGGGATTGTCGGGCCGTCCACCCGCCATAACGACGGGGATCAACCCCTCAATGACGGCAGCTTTCGAACCAGTCCGTCTCGCCTCGACCGCTTTGTCCCGAGTGTATTCAAACATCAAGTGCTTCGCCGATCGGCCGAGCGCGTGCGTGATAGAAGTTCGCTCTTTCAAGTCAGCCCGCAAAAATACTTCGCTCAGAGCGGATATCTCCTCATAGACTGGGGAGCGGCCCTGAGGGTCCAGTTCGACCCACATGGGATATGCGTTCAACTTGTCGATCAGGTTCTCGGAACCCATGTAGGATCCTCCGTTCAGGGCGCACGCGGAACCAGGAAAGCGCCAACGGGCGTATAACCTTGGCCGGCTAAGTACTCAACTTCAAAAGTCGTATATGGACCACCATTACCCAACAAGAAGCTTTGACCAGTTGCGACTTGCCGATTGAGCCAAGCCACGTTCGCGCTCCAGGAGTAATTTGACGTCGAGAAGGTTGAATAGCCGGGCACTCCAGCATATTGGCTCGTAAAGATAGACCCTCCAAGAACGGGGGTCTCTCCGACTATGAGTGAACCGGTCGTGGCGGGCAATTCAGAAGTGAGCGCACGGAGAACCGCCCCAGGACCCGCAGCGAGGGCGAGGCTGCCGGCGACCTGGAGAGCGCCTCTCGGGTCGTCGTTGAGCAGCATACTCGCCCACCC
>PLEM01000512.1 GCA_003137035.1 Bryobacterales bacterium
GCGAGAGCGGCGTGGGCAAGGACTTGATCGCCCGCGCCATCCATTACCATTCGCCGCGGCGCGACCGCCCTTTCGTCAAGATCAATTGCACGGCGATCCCCGAGAACCTGATGGAGAGCGAGTTGTTCGGCTATGAGAAGGGCGCCTTCACCGGGGCCAACACCACCAAGCCGGGCAAGTTCGAGCAAGCCGACACCGGAACGGCGTTCCTGGACGAAATCGGCGACGTGCCGGGCTCCATTCAGGTGAAGCTGCTGCGCGTATTGCAGGAGCGCGAGTTCGAACGCCTGGGCAGCAACAAAACCCGGCTCATCGACGTGCGCATCGTGGCCGCCACCAACCAGGACCTCCGCGCCGCGCTCGAGCAGGGCACCTTCCGCGAGGACCTCTACTANNCTCTACTACCGGCTCAACGTCGTGCCCATCGATATCCCGCCGCTGCGCGAGCGCCGGGAGGACATCCCCTTCCTGGCCGAGCATTTCGTCGCGAAACTCGGGCACGCCAGCGGCGGCCGCGTCGAGTCGATCAGCGAAGCGGCCATCGAGAAGCTGATGGGCTACCACTGGCCGGGCAACGTGCGGGAGCTGGAGAACGTGGTCGAACGCAGCATCGTGCTCTGCCCGGCAACGCGCCTGGAGGCTGCCGACATCCGCCTCGACACCTCGCCGCGCGTACCCCGCCAGGCCGCCGACAACTTCCTGCCCGACGGCGTCACCCTCGACGAATACGAGCAGGCCATCATCCGCGAAGCCCTGCGCCGCGCCGACGGCAACAAAAGCCAGGCCGCCCGCCTGCTGGGCCTCACCCGCAACGCCCTCCGCTACCGCCTCTCCCAAATGGGCATGGACAAAGAGGCCGGAGGCGGGGAGTGACGGGCGACCCCTTGCCGACTCACCAGCCAGGATCCTTCGCACAGGCAGCCACGGGAGTCTGCATGCCCTTGCGGACCGTGTCACGCATACCCGGAACAGACAGGAGGTAGAGCGTCTCCTGGATCGCGTCCCAGTGGCCCGTCGCTGGGGCTTCGCTCACGGTGGCAGTGGCCGGCGGCTTGGTTCTGGGCATGCCAACAATCCTTTCACCATGGTACGACCTTGCAGTGTCTCGCAAAATGAGGTGACAGTCGGTGCCATGGCGTAGCACGCTACCACCGGAGGATGAGAACCTACTCGGAGGGCAGCGGGGGAGGGAAAACCCGCGACAGTGCACTCACTCCGTCCCCGAAATCGGGTATTGAGTATACTGTCACTGGTTTTCGGGTTTCTACCGCTTTCGCACCTGAATGACAAGGGACTCCGTCGCGCGCTGGCCGTCGGCGCCCTCGGCGGTCAGCGTGTAGCGGGTATCCTTCTCCGGCGCGACGTTGAAGCAGCGGCTCGGCGAGGGCCAAACTGGCTCGACTTCCGGCTCGAGGCGCACGGAGTTGGCGTTGGCGACTCCGTAGCACAGGACGGCATGATCGCCCCTGGCCAGCACCGCGGGGCCTCCGTAGAACTGAATGATCTTCACCGTGCTGCCGTAGTCGGGAGCGGGACGCGGAGCCATCTGCCGGGCGCGGGCAAGCTCGAACTCGCGGTTGCTCCGGTAGCGCTCGGCGAACGTCCAGCCCAGGTAGAGCAGCGCGGCCGCCAATGCCACGAACATGTAGCGAACGATTCTGCGCATGGCCTACCCATACTCTACCCCGGCTGCCGCGGAGCCGGTAGAAACCCGTACTCTGGCCGATATGTTTGTTAGGTGAACGAAGAATGGCCCGGCTCAGCGCACCTCTCGACACCACCAACCTCGGCTGCGAGGCCAGACTCCTCGAGACCGGCCTGCGGAGGTTGATCGTCGGACAAGACGAGGCGATCGCTCAGATCGTCAACGGCTACCAGATGTTCCTCACGGGCATGCACGCGCCCGGGCGGCCGGTCGGGAACTTCCTGTTCCTGGGCCCGACCGGTTCCGGCAAGACCCGCATCGTGGAGGCCACGGCGGAGATCCTGGTAGGATGCGCGCGGGCGGTGGTGACGATCGACTGCGGCGAGTTCCAGCACAGCCACGAGATCGCCAAGCTGATCGGGTCGCCCCCGGGATACCTGGGCCATCGCGAAACCCACCCCATGCTGAGTCAGGAGACGCTCAACCAATTCACATCCGAGAAGCTGGACTTGAGCTTCGTTCTGTTCGACGAGATCGAGAAAGCCAGCGACGCGCTGTGGAACCTGCTGCTGGGGATACTGGACAAAGCCACGCTCACGCTGGGAGACGGCCGCAAGGTGGACTTCTCCAAGTCCCTGATCTTCTTGACCAGCAACTTGGGCGCGTCCAATATGAGCGCGCTGACCACTCGCGGGTTGGGCTTCGTCTCGCCCGACCCCGGCGCGCGCCTGAACGAGAAGATCGCCCAGGCCGGCGTCGAAGCGGCCCGCCGCAAGTTCACCCCGGAGTTCATCAACCGTCTGGACAAGATTGTGGTTTTCCGTTCCTTGGGCGACGCCGAATTGCGCCGCATTCTGGACATCGAGCTGGGTCTGGTGCAGGAGCGGATCTTTCAGTCGCCGAGCACCAAGCCATTTGTCTTCAGCGTGACCGCCGCAGCCAAGGACTACCTGCTTCGGGAAGGCACCGATGTGAAGTACGGCGCGCGCCACCTGAAACGCGCGATCGAGCGGACGCTGGTGCAGCCCATGTCCAACCTGATCGCCAGCGGCCAGGTGCAAACAGGCGACTGGCTGCGCGCGGACTTCGATTCGGCTACCACGCGGATGACGTTCTCCCTACAGGCCGAGAACGTTTCCCCCTTCGCCATGGCGGAGGCGGCGAGAACCTCGCCAGCGCTCTCGGTAGCGGCGTAGCCCCGTGCGATCTCGGGTAGCGCCGGCGGTCTTGCCGCCGGTGTCTTTACAGGTTTCGCCGCCACCGAAGCCAGGCGACAAACACGATGGAATCCTCCGAACGCTTGGGGAGGACAAGCTGAAGCATGTCCCACCCGGAGCATCGGCAGCATGCAGTATGGGACCGGCGGAAAGACCGCCGGCGCTACCCGAGGTTTTGCCCCAGATCCAGCGCGTACAGGCGCCCGCTTGCCGCCGTTGTCAGCGCCAGGTACACCACCAGCAGCGCGAACTGCTCGACGGCTTCGTTGTCCGTCATCGGGTACTTCATCGCCGAGCGCGCCCGGATACGCTCCCAGGTCTCCCGCGGGAAGTCGTCCGGCGGCAGGATCGGCCCCGGCGCCACCGCGTTGACGAAGATCCCACGCTCGCCGTATTCGAGCGCCATGGCGGTCGTCATGGCCGCCACCGCCGCCTTGGTCACCACGTAGGGCAGGTTGCGCTTCTGCGGTTTGCCCATGGAGGTGGCATCCGCTACGTTGACGATGTGCCCGCCCCGCGGCATCAGAGGAACGATGAGTTGCACCGGCCAAAAGGTGCCCAGAATGTGCGCCCCGACGTTGTCCCGCCACTCCCGCTCGCCGACTTCGCCGATCTCGACCGGCTCGTAAACGGATGCCAGGTTGACCAGGATGTCGATCCGTGGGAACTCGGCTCGCACCTTTTCGACCGCTTCCCTAACGCTCTCGCGCGAGGAAACGTCCGCCTGCACCGCGATCGCGCGCACTCCCAGCTTGCGCGCCTGCGCGGCGGTCTGCTCCGCTTCCGCCTGGGAGCCGCGGTAGCTGAGCACCAGGTTCACGCCCTGCTCGGCCAGCGCCAGCGCCACCGTGCACCCGATCCGCTTGCCGCCGGTGATCCACGCCGTCTGGCCCTTCAGCCGGCCGAGATGTCTTTCGAGCAGTGTCAAAGCAGTTTCCGCACGGCCATTTCGAGCGCCGTCATGTCCGTCTCACCGAAGAACGACTGCGCCTTGCGGCCCGCGCGGTCGTAGAGGAACAGCGCCGGAAGCTGGCCGCTCCACTTCGTATCGATCGCGTTGATGAACTTGTCGTCGTCTCGCGGCCGCTTGATGTAGCCTGGCGGCGGCGCCCGGTGTTTCTTCAGGAATTCCAGCGCGCCCGTCTCCTGCTCCGGCTCATCGCAGGAGATGGTGACCAGCGTCAGCCCGCGGTCCCGATAGCGGCTTTCCAGGGCCACCAGTTGGGGCATCTCGGCGCGGCACGGATCGCACCAGGTCGCCCAAAAGTCCACCAGCACCACCCGCCCCTTGCCCGAGGCAGCGAGCTTCTGGTATCCCGCCTCGTCCACCGGGGTCAGCCGCGCCGGCTGCGCCAGCGCCACCGCAAGGGCCGCGAATTGGATGAGGAGCAGCAGCCTCCGCGTCACGCCGCCTTCTTAATCCGCTTGATGGAGCATCCGAAGGCCTTGGTTTCCGGCTGCGCCACCGGCTGCCCGGCCAGAACTGCGTCCAGCGCGTTCCGCAGCCGCGGCGTCTGGACCCGCTCGATCACCTGCGCGTCGTCCACCGACCCGTGGTACTTGATCGTTCCCGTGTGGTCCATCACAAACGCTTCCGGCGTCACGCTGGCGCCGAAGCGGTCCGCGACGGAGTCGTCGTCCTTATAAACCTGGAACGGGAAGCCGTGTTCCTGCGCGTGCCGCGCCACGTCCGCCGCCGATTCGGTCCGGTTCGCGTTGATGAACACGAACTTCACTCCCTTAGGCGCGTAGTCCGAATACAAAGCCTTCATCCGCTCGTTATACGCATTCGACACCGGGCACTGCGTCGCGATGAACGTGACCACCGTCACGTCTCCTCTCAGCGACGAGAACTGCACCCCGTTGCCTTGAATGTCCTTAATCCCGAAATCGCTCACCTGCGATCCCAGTTTGAACTCCTGCCCCAGAAGGACGGCCGTGCACGCGCAGGCCATCCATAGCCAACGTCCCATGTTCCCCTCCGGTTGCGGTAGGACAAGGCTCCGCCTTGTCCCTTACTTCTTCAACTTCAGATTGATGACTGCCTTCTTGCGCGAGTCGAACGTGCTCAGCCTGCTCGAATCGCTGGAAGCGCCAGCACGCTCGGCCTTCAACTCGAAATCGATGTTGGTGCTGAGTCCGTGGAAAATGTAGCTCCCATCGTCCTTCGAATTGAACGTGCGTACCTGCAACGTCTTGGTGTTCTTGAGATACACCACCGCGCCTCCCACCGGAGCACCGCCAGGGTCCGTTACCCTCCCCTCGACCGAACGGACGTTCGGGTCCTCCTTGACGCTCTGCGCCACGGCCGGCGGCTGCGCCGCGAACAGCATCAGCGCCAGCGCCGCCGCGGCGAATACACTTCTCATTCGATTCTCCATTCCCCTATTTGGACGCAGGCTCCAGGCGGAAGAATACATCGATTCGATCTTCTCCGGTTACCGCAACGGGCTTTTCCTGCGCCTGGTAGCCGGGCGCCTTCACGGCGAGCGTGAAGTTCATCGGCGAGGCCGGAACCTTCAGCACAAACTCGCCCCGCACACTGGTCGCCGCGCGTATCTTCTTGAATTTACGAGCCTCTTTCGAGTCCCCGGCGGACCCCAGCGTAACCTCCGCTCCGGGGAACGCCAAGCCCGTCTCCCGAAACACCGTGCCGGTGATCAGAGCGTAGGGCGCCTGAGCGCGCTGGCCCCGGTCCACACCGCCGGCTCTCGCCCCGCCCCCGAGCAGAATCAGAGCCAATGCGCCTGCCGCCAAGCCCAGGCTCGGGACGAGGCTACTTCCACTTCTCGTCTTCCTCATCCTCGTCTTCGAAGTCCGGAGCCTCCTCGTCGTCGTCGTCATCGTCCTCGACCGGCTCCAGGTCCAGCGGGTCCACGCTCACCACATGCAGATCGGCGCCGCACTCGTCGCAGGACAACGTGTCTGCTTCCTCGAGCTCGTCTTCCTCGACGTCGATCTCCGCGTCACAGACCGGACAGATCACCATGCCTTTGCCTCCAGTGATGTGCCTTCCATTAGCCTCTATTCAACCTACTTCGTTTTTCGGAAGCTGCCAAGGGCCGTCCGCCGCTATTTTTTCCGGGCGGCCTATTTTTTGGCCTGCCGCCGCCGCGTGGTCACCGGCACGATGCCCTTCATCCTCAGGTACAGGAACAACTGCTGGCGGTGCGTCAGTTCGTGCTCCTTGATGAACTGTATCATTTCCAGCCGCGTCACCCGCTGCCCGTCGAACCGGGTGATGATCCCCGCGAAGAACTCCGCGGGCTGCCGCGCCAGCTCCGCCAGGCGCTCCTCAAGCGAGGACCGCAGCTCCGCCGCCAGCGTCGCCGCATCCAGCTTCTCCGGGAGCGGCCGCACGTACTCCTTCACCATTTTGCGGAACTCCGGCGTCGCCAGGTTGTCCACGCCCGCCAGCAGTATCCCCGTCAGGGCATGGCTGGCGTCCAGGACATGCCGCGCGATCTCGCCGAAGGACATTACCTCGGGCACGGGCTTGAAATCCATCTCCCCGGCGGGCATATCCTCCACCGTCTGCGCCGTATCCTGGCGGATGGTCCTCCAGGATTCCAGTACTGTTTCGAGTCTTACCATGCCTCCCATTCTAAACGCCAAATTCCAATACCGCTTGCCGCAAGCGCCGGTGGCCCGACATCAGGCGCAGGTAGCGCGACTCGTCCGGCCCGGTCTTGGCCCGCAGGATCTGCGCCACCCCGCGCTTTTCCTCCGCGCTCCAGCGCCCCAGGTCCGGGATCAACGCCAGCACCAGCGCCCAGGCCTCCTGCGCCCGCGCCAGCTCGATTCCCAGCGCGCGCTCGACCGCCTTTACCGCCGCCCTGCGCATCTTCGTCGCGTTCCCGCCGAACCGCTCCGCCATCCGCCGCTGGAGGGCCAGCCCCAGGTTGCGCATGCGGAACCGGTCCCAGCTTCCCGCTTCGTCGTACACCATGTAGCCGGCCGCGAACTTCCGCAGCGTCGCCGCCGGCGTCCGGTACGCGTGGTCGGCCGCGATCCTCCGCTCCTCGACCGCCAGCAGCCGCGCCGCCCGCTCTCCTACCGGCCGGAAGCCCAGCTTGCGGTAGAACCAGAACGCCCCCGAGGCGATCGCCTCCTCGTTGTGGCGCCCGATCTGGTACGGGTCCACCGAAAAGCACGTCACCCCGGTCAACTGCCGCATCAGCCGCATCAGCCGGGTGTAGAGCCAGGCCGATTCCCCCTCCCGGAAGGTGTAGTAAACGTTGAAGCCCACCTCCATCCTCTCGAACAGGCTCAGTGTCTCGACGTACCCGATCGGCATCCCGTTCTTGGACATTACGGCGCAGTGATAGGCGCGCAGCGGCAGGCGCCGCTCCGGTGGGACGCCCCACAGGGTGAACCGCACTCCGCGCCCCGCCTCCGCTCGCAGCACCCGCCCCGGATCGCCGTAGGTGAACCCGTACAGCTCCCGATACCGCGGTGCGGACATATCCACCGCCTGCTCGATGGCCCGCTTCCCTTCCGCCCGGCTCAGCCGCTCCACCTCCAGCTCGGGGATCTCCTCGGCCAGCGAGCAGCGCCGGATCAACGGGCCGTCGTGGAAGTACATCGGGCCTGCGGGCATCCTGGCTCGCGTGCGGGTGGCCTCCGTCTCTCCCAGTTCCCAGCGCAGCGGCAATTCCAGCGAATCGTACTGGTCCGCCTCCGTCCGCTTCAGAATCCAGGGCAGGTCCGGCCCCGCTTCGCCTTTGGCCGCCCGCAGCCACTCCAGGTAGGGGACGTTCGCCTCTACCATCCAATCCTCTTCGACGAGCGGCAGGAACCGCCGGAACCACCGCCCCAGCCGGTCCGTCTGGTAGCCTTCCCAGTCGATGTCGATGCGCTCGGGGTAGGCCGCCGCCAGCCGGCGGGCCACGTCGTAGCTGAACACCGCGGAAAACGCCGTTCCCGCGATCCCCGACACCTCCGGCTCATCCAGCCCTTCGATGCCCGCGACACGCTCCGCGAAGGAAGCCAGCGCCCGGTCCGCCTCCCGCGCCACCTCCGCGCTCGCCGGATAGGCCCGCAAGAACAGCAGCGCCTCGTGGAACCGAATCAGCGACGCGGCGTCGGGGAATCGCTCCCTCGCGGCAGCCGCAATCAGCTCCGCCGTCCGCGCCCCCTCGCCGGGTCCGAACCGCCGCTTCGCCTCTTCCAGCCGCGCCAGCATCTGCTCCGTCATGCGGGGTAGTGTACACTACTCCAGGCCGCGTGCGGCGGCTCCCAACAGGCTTCAGCCGCACTTCGATAGCCCGTTTCCCAAGCGCAGGCGACTTGCTCTTCCGAATGCCGGCTACCAGCGGTCGCCGGGAGTTCGTTCAAGAGTCCTGAACGATCGTGCCTTGGTGGTAAACGATCTTCCAGCCTTCCGGCGTCCGCTGCCAGATCGTGGATCGGCGGGTTTTGCGTTCCTTGTGTTGAACCAGTGTATAGGTCAGCAGGTAGACATGTTCGGCCAACCTACGGCAGTGAAAGCCCGTGGTTTCCCATACATCGATGTGCGGGGCCGCGGAGCGCTTCTCCAGAGCCTCCAGCACATAGTCCCTACTGTAACGCCGGCCCGACGCCCCTACCTCCCAGAAGTCGGTCACCGTCATTTCCTCGAACTCAGTTCGCGTCGCGCCCGTATCGGGGCGATGGAAAATCGGTTCGCGCCGGACCAGTTCGTCGAGAACACCCACAACCGAAGGATCGGTAGCCAAAACTGGTTCCATGTCGGGAGTCATTACGACATGATAGACCGAAGATCTGGCTCGAGATCCCTGCTCGCGAAGCCGCCACTGCAGCAGCTACTTCCCGAACCCCAGCTCCTTCACCACCCGCTCCGCTCGGTACACCTTCCGCAGCGCCTCGATGATGCCCTGGCTGGCCACGTGCACCGCGCGGCCTTCCACTTCGTCGTACACGAAGCCATTTGCCATCGCCTCCAGGTTGCTGTCGAAGATGATGCCTACCACCTCGCCCTTGGTGTTCACCGTCGGGCTTCCCGAGTTGCCTCCGATGATGTCGCAGGTGCTCACGAAGTTGAACGGCGTCCCCAGCGCCAGCGCGTCCTTGGCCTTCAGGAAGCGCTCCGGTAGCCGGAACGGCTCCTCACCCGTGGCGTGCGCATACATCCCGGCGAAATCCGTGGCGTAGGGAATCTTGCCGTACCCTTTCACTGGCCCGTAGGACAGCCGCAGCGTGCCCGTCGCGTCCGGGTATTCGGTGGCGCCGTAAATCGCGAACCGCGCTTGAGCGATCCTGGTCGCATTGGCCCGGGTCACCGCATCCAATTCGTCCTCCTGCCTCTTCCGGAGCGCCCGCGCCTGCTCGTCCAGCGTGCGTACCAGCCGGATCATTCCGTCCTGGGAGCTTCGAACCGCCTCCACGCTCGCCGCCAGCCGCTTCCGCTCCGCCACGTCTTTCAGCTTGCTGCCGCCGACGTAGTCCTTCGCCGCCGCCTCCGGACTTCGCCCCTTCAGCACTGCCTTGACCGTCGCGTTCTCCGCCCCCAATTGAGCCTGAAGGAACCGGAAGTAGTTCGCCAGCACCGCGATCTCGGCCGCATCCGCTATCGGCCCCGGAGAATACATCCGCAGCTCCAGCGACGGGAGCGCCGCGTCGGAGAATTCCCGCAACCGCTGTCCGTTGGGCTTGGCTTTCTCCTCCGGCAGCCGCAACACGTTGCGCGCGATCCGAAACAGGTCGGAATACCGCGGCCCGCCCTCCAGCGCGTAGTATTCCTTCTCGATCGGCGCCCATTTCCGGTACGCCGCCGCGATCGCCTCCCACGCGTTGCCCACTTCCTGGCGCAGCCGCGCGTTCCCTTCGATAGCCGTGCGCAGTTTGTCCTCCCGCGCTTTCTTCTCTTCGAACAGCTTCGCGGTCACCAGTCCTTTGTACTCCCACATGCGCGCCTTGTAGGTGTTCTGGGAGCTGAACAGTTTATCCCGCGCCACTCGCTTATTCTCGGCGCTCTCGGCGCCGAAGCTCTTCAGCGTCTGGATCACCGACTCCACGTAGCCGAGCGCCAGCGGATACTCCGTGTCCCGCTGGTACTCGAGTTGCGCATAGGTGATGAACCGGTCCGTGGAGGCCGGGTTGCCCGAGACGAACGTTAGCTCGCCTTCCCGCACGCCGGTGCGGCTCCACTTCAGGTAGTTTGGAGTCGCTGCCGGCCGCCCGTTTTCGTAGGCGCGCAGGAAGGTGATGTCCAGGTCGTAGCGCGGATACGTGAAATTGTCCGGGTCGCCCCCGAAGAACGCGATGGCCTCCTCCGGCGCGAAGACCAGCCGGACATCCGTGTACCTCTTGTACTCGTAGAGGTTGTACACGGCCCCCGAGTACAGGGTCACCACCTCACACCGGTTCCCTGTTTTCGCGCCGCACTCCTTCTCGATGCGCGCCAGGGTTGCCCGCCGCTCCCGGTTCGCTTCGGGCGTCCCCGGCTGCGCCCGCACGCCCGCGTTAACTTCCTTGGTCACGTCCTCGATCCGCTGGAGCACGCTGGCCTCGTTGTCCGGGCATCTCAGCTCCTCGGCCTCGGTCGCTGCGTAAAACCCGTTCGCCATGTAGTTGCGCTCTTTCGAGCTCAGCTTCTGGATGCACCCCGAGGCCACGTGGTGGTTGGTGAAGCTAAGCCCCGCCGGGGAAACGAAGGATCCCGACGCCCCCAGCCGCACCGAGGCCAGCCGCAGACGATTCAGGAACTCCTGCGTCACCTCGAACCCGTATTTCTCCTTCACCTGCTCTTTGGGGGGCTGATTGAACAGCCACATCCCCTCGTCCGCCCAGCCGCAGACCGCCACAACCAGTACCAGCGCAATGCGTTTCATGACACCTCCCCAACGACTCACGATACCATCGCGGTCAGCCTGTCCGGAGCCAACTGCGCTATATTGGTGCTTTCCCATGCGTAGACTCACCTTGACCCCTGTTTTGCTCTGTCTGCTCCTGCCCCTCTGGGCGGCCGATCCGCCTCAGCAGCCCGGCATCACCCGCGACCAGGCCGACGCCATCCTGAACGAGCTCAGATTGATCCGGCAGTTGCTCGAGAAGCAGGCTCGCCCCGCCGCTCCGCAGCCACAGCGCAACACCGAAGGGGAAAGCGCCGGCAAACTCAAGCTCGACAACGCCAACTGGCTGGGCAAGAAGGACGCACCCATCACCGTTGTCGAGTTCACCGACTACCAGTGCACTTTCTGCCAGCGCTTTCACCTGGTCACTTTCCCCGAGATCCGCAAGCGCTACATCGACACCGGCAAGGTGCGCTTCCTTAGCCGCGACTTCCCGCTCGATTTCCATGTGGACGCTTTCCACGCCGCCGAAGCCGCACGCTGCGCCGGCGAACAGGACCAGTTCTGGAAGATGCGGGACATCCTGGTGGCGAATCCCGGCCGCCTCAGCGAGAATGACATCCTGATGCATGGCGAGAGCCTCGGCCTCAAGATGGAGCCGTTCCGGGCCTGCCTTACCAGCGGCAAGTACCGCGAGGCCATTCAGAAGGACATCGCCGAAGCCACTGCCCTGAACATCTCCGGCACCCCCAGTTTCGTGGTCGGCCGCACCACCCCGGATGGCGTGGAGGGGACCGTCCTGGTGGGAGCGCAGCCCCTGGAGGCTTTCGAGGCCAAGTTCAAGGAACTCGGGTTGCAATAGGTGCGGCTTACCCGGATCTCGCTGGCCATCTACCTGGTCGCCCTCGCGATCCGCCTCACGCTGATTTTTGGCTTCCACCGATACGAAATCGGCCGCCCGGAGGCGGTTCGCGTGGCTATCTCGCTGGCCACCCACGGCTCATTTGCCGATCCCCATGACACCCCAACCGGACCCACGGCTCACGTAGCCCCGATTTATCCGCTATTCCTCGCGCCCATCTACGCGGTCCTGGGCGACACGCGCGCCGCCGATTTCGCCCGCATGGCCCTATCCGCCGCGGTCGCTTCCGCCGAGTACGCCCTGCTCCCCTGGGTCGCGCAGTCCCTGGGCATCGGCCTCCTTCCGGGGATTCTGGCTGGAGCCGCCGGCACCCTGGTTCCCTGGCACTTCTGGCCCGAATGCATGGGGGACTTCGAGGTTTCCTGGGTCGCTGTTTTCCTCGAGCTTTCGGTCATCTTCTTCGCGCGCTTCCTGGCATCCCCCGCGCTCAAGGTTGCCTCCGCCCTGCGCGCCGGCCTGTGGTGCGGCCTCGGCCTCCTGCTTTCCCCCGGGCTCCTCCCCGTTCTGCTGGGCTTGCTGGCGCTGGCCATTTGGCGGCTCCGCAAACCGCTCCTGCCCTGGGCCGCCCTAGCCTCCGCCGCCGCCCTCCTGACCATCTCCCCCTGGCTCGTGCGCAATTACCTGCAACTCGGCGGGCTGTTCTTCGTTCGCGACAGTCTGGGCCTCGAACTCTACGTCTCCAACCACGATCGCGCCGTCCCCGATGTGGAAGAGACTCTCCAGGGACCCTTCTACCAGGCGGCGCACCCACACGCGAACCCCGCCGCCGCACTCGAGATCGGGCAGCGGGGCGAACTCGCCTTCAACCGCGAGCGGCTTCGCCGCGCCCTGGATTGGATCGGCCACCACCCCCGCGAGTTCCTGCTGCTGAGCGCCGCGCGCGTGCGCAATTTCTGGTTTCCCCCACTGCGCCACCCGCTCCATCGCTACGCCCTCTGGAGCTTGAATCTGCTGGCGCTCGCGGGGCTGGTCCTGCTCGTCCGCGGCAATCGGTGGGCCGCCCTGGTCGTGGCTTCCCTGCTGCTAACCTTCCCGGTCCCCTACTATTTCGTGTACAACTACCTGCGCTACCAACACCCCATCTACTGGGTATTATTGCTGCTGGCCGGCTGCCTGGGATCGGTGGTTTGGTCCGCCGCCAGAGTGCGCTACAGCCCCCGCACCACCCCGATCACCTGACCCCCGAACTGCGCGCCCACCCGCAGCGTCACCAGCGCCAGGGGCAACGCCAGCAGCATCCGTCGCGTGGCCAATCCCCTCATCGCCAGCAACATCAGCAGTGGCGAAAACACCCGCCCGAAAGCGAACGCCTCCGACCAGACGTCAGCGGACCCGGTCTGAATCGCCAGCAGGCAAAACAGCAGCGCGGCAATCTCGACCGCGCCATCGCGCCGCCGCAGCCACAGCCGGATGCCCAGCACCAGCGCCAGGGCGATGCCCGCCAGGGCCGCATAGTCGAGCGCGACGAAGAACCAGGGCAGTGGGGTTCCCGGCGGATATACCAGTGGATGGAGCGCGCGCCGGAAGAACCCCGCCAGCGGCACTTGCAGTACGAAGCTCCACCAGCCCCCCGCCGGCTGAGTGCGGGCCGACACGAAAGCGTACCAGCCCGCGCACGGCAGAATCGCCGCCGCCCAGATCAGCGACTCCCGCCACTTCCGTCTCAGCGCCAGCACCACCCCGCTGGCCAGGTTTAGCAGCAATCCCGTCTCCCTGACCAGCGGAACTGCCGCCAGCACCGCGTACCCCGCTACGCGCGGAGCGGCTTTCTCACCCCAGTACAACACCCACCCGCAGCACAGCGCAGCCAGCGCCACATCCACCGTCATGCGGTCCGCCGCCACCAGCACCGCCGGGGTCAGCAGGAACGCCAGTCCCCAGCCTGGGTGCCGGCCCAGCGCCGACGCATACCGGCTGGCCCAATACCCGCCCAGGAACACAAATCCCAGAATCACCACAAGATACGCCGCGTCGATTGCGCCCGGTCTGCCCAGGCCTCCCAGGTACGCCAGCCCCGGCGCCAGAATCCGCCGGTACCGGATGCGTGGCGCATCCACGTTCTTCCACAGGCCCCGCTCGAGGAACGGATCGTGTGCGATGTACCGGTAGAACTGCCCGTCGTATCCGAAGCTCGCGGGAAAAACGTAGGTGGCGCGAAACTCCTCCAGCGGCGGCGTACCGAACTTCGACCCCGTACAGAACAGCGCGCTCCAGTTGCCCTGGTAGTTGTAGCGCACCGTCAGGCATTGCCACCCGAATACCGCAGCGGCGCACACCAGCCCCACCACCGCCGCTCCGGCACGGTTCCGCATGAATCCCCAATGATAGGACAGTGCGAGGCTGGCTCGCGCGGCTGGCGGTCTGGCCGGAGTTTACTGCTTGAGCAGCTTGATCGAGCCGTTGGACGTCGAAAGCTGAATCAGCGGTCCGCCTCCGTTGATTTCTCCTTCCAGGTGGTTCTTGCCCAGCGTGCCCCGCGTCACCACATCCAGTTCGCTGGTGATCGAGCTGTTGGACGTACTAGCCCGCAACAGCGCCTTGATCGACGCCGGCGCCCGCAGGGTGATCGACGAGTTGTTGGTGGAGGCCCGGACCTCGTTGTTCGCCAGTTCCGCGATCGCCAGGTCGATGCTCCCATTCGAGCTCTCGAACCGCAGCGGCTGTCCCGGCTTGGGCTTGGACACCGCGGCATGAATCGACCCGTTCGAGGTGGTGGCTTCTATCCCGCCCTGCACCCGGTCTATCCGGATCGCCCCGTTCGAGGTCCTCAGCACCGCCTCGCCGACCAGGTCGTCTCCCTCGATCGTACCGTTGCTGGTTTTCGCGTCCACGCGCCCGCGCAGCTTGCGCATCCGGATCGTCCCGTTCGAGGTTTCCAGCCGCACGTTCCCCTCAATGTCTTCCACCCGGATCGTGCCGTTCGAGCTGTGAATCGTTTCCAGATCCACCCGTTGAGGCACCCGGAGGAAGTACTTGGCCCCCATGTTTCCGTGCCGCGACATCGGATGCACCGTACGGAGTTGCACCGACCCTGAGTCCGCCTTGGTCTCGATCTTCAGGTCCTTCAGGTCCTCCTGCCGCGCGGCGTACTTGCTGCCGGTGATCTGCACGGTGTTCTTCTCCCAGCTCAGAACCTCGACCGAGCCGTTGAAGGTATCCACCGACACCCGTCCCCCGGGTTTGAGATCGTAGCTGTACTGGAAGTCCTCGCGAAACCGGTCTGAGTTGTCCGCCCAGTTCTCGCAATCGCAGGCCACCTCGAATGGAACGACCGCCAACGCGGCCAGGGCAAGGATATTGGCTCTCATGGCTTACCTCACCGTAGGAATACGATGTTGCCGGGGATTTGTTCCAGGATAAGAATTCTCTATCGCCCCGATGCAAAATTTTTGTGGCGCGGGCGGGCCGCCATCAATAATACTGTGTTGACCCGCTCGCTTCGTTTGCGAGCCCACACTCCCCGTCGAGGTGACCACGTTGTCCTATCGGATCGTTATTGGTGCGTTCATGTTGTCCTCGGCCCTGTTCGCTCGGGCGCCCGAGGGAATTGAAGCCGAATTGGCGGCCCTGAGAGCCGCCGTGAAGTCCTCTCAATCGGCCGGCGATAACGCCTGGATGCTCATCAGCTCCGCGCTGGTGCTGCTGATGACGGGTCCGGGCCTGGCGCTATTCTACTGCGGCCTGGTGCGCAAGAGGAACGTCCTCGGCACCATGATGCAGAGCTTCGCCATGATGGCCGTCATCACCCTGGTGTGGGCGGTCTGCGGGTACAGCCTGGTGTTCGGCGAGGGCAACCCCTTCATCGGAGACCTGCGCTACCTGTTCCTGCACGGCGTTGGGGCCGAGCCGAACGCCGCCTATGCGCCCACCATCCCGCACCAGACGTTCATGGTGTACCAGCTCATGTTCGCCATCATCACCCCGGCGCTTATCGCCGGAGCGTTCGCGGAACGGGTGCGGTTCGGCGCCATGATGCTGTTTTCGACCTTGTGGGCGTTTCTGGTCTATTTCCCGGTGGCGCACATGGTTTGGGGAAACGGCGGCTTTCTGAACCCGTACCTGGGCGGCAAGGTCCCGGTTTTCGACTTCGCCGGCGGCACGGTAGTCCACATCACTTCCGGCTTCTCGGCCTTGGTGACCGCGATCTACATCGGCAAACGGCGGGGCTATCCCAGCCAGCAGATGATGCCGCACAGTATCGTCCTGAGCTTCATCGGCGCCTGTCTGCTGTGGGTGGGCTGGTTCGGTTTCAATGCCGGCAGCGCTTTGGCGGCGTCGTCGCTGGCCACCAGCGCGTTTGTGGCTACGCATTTCGCATCGGCTGCGGGCGCGCTCTCCTGGATGCTGGCCGAGAGACACCGCAAGGGCAAGGCCAGCGCGCTGGGCGCCATCTCGGGAGCGGTCGCCGGCCTGGCCACGGTGACGCAGGGCGCGGGCTTCGTGCAGCCGTTCAGCGCCATTCTCATCGGCCTGATCGCGGGCTTCGTTTGTTTCTACATGGTCACGGCGGTGAAGGAGCGCTTCGGCTACGACGATTCCCTGGACGTGTTTGGCGTGCACGGCGCCGGCGGCCTGATGGGCTGCATCCTCACCGGCTTCTTCGCCACCCGGGCCGTCAATGGCGCCCTGAAGCTGGCCAACGGCCAGTCCGCCCCGCTCGGCGCGATCGATGGCAACTGGATGCAGGTGCCGAATCAACTCGTGGGCGCGGCCATCGGCATCGGGTTCGCGGTGGTGGGCACGCTCATCGCGCTCAAGGTCACCGAACTCATCGTGCCCCTGCGAATCGCGGAGCGCGACGAGTCCACTGGAATGGACCTGGCGTTGCACGGCGAAGAAGGGTACAATTTCGAGGCATAGCCCCATGTACAAGATTGAAGCGATTATCCAGCCGTTCAAGCTCGAAAGTGTCCGGGAAGCCTTGAAAACCATCCAGATCGATGGCCTCACCATTACCGAAGTGCGCGGTCATGGCCGCCAGAAGGGTCACAAGGAGGTGTACCGCGGCCGGGAGTACAATGTCGACCTGCTCCCCAAGATCAAGCTGGAAATGGTGATTCCCGCGGGCCTCAAGGACGAGGTCATCCGGACCCTCATCGAAGCCGCGCGCACCGGCAGTATCGGCGACGGCAAGATCTTCG